>NZ_SADP02000004.1:0-464369 GCF_004010375.2 Mesorhizobium sp. M2E.F.Ca.ET.209.01.1.1
TGCCCGGATGGCTCGAAGCGGATGATCCGATGGAACCCGAGCCTCGCAGCTCACATAGGAAAAAAGCCCTTCCGTCCCATCATCTCCACCGCGCATCTCATCCTCCAATCTCTCCGGCGGAATCGAATCACGGACTGGCCCCAGACGAAAGAGTTTTTCCGCAGCCTGCTAAAGCGCGTCGCGATCCTTCGGATTCCCTCCATGCCCACTTTCGGGAGACATGCTTTAGGACGCGCCCCTCAGGCGAGTCGCCTGATGCGGCCGCTTGCCAGGCGAAACACTCCGTCGGTTCCTCCCTGTCGCTCGAAGTCGGTCTGGATTTCGTCCCACGTGCCGAGATAGGCCCCGCACTCGGCGCAATGGATCGGCGTTGAGGATTGGACATTCCTGGGGATGTTCAACCGGATCGTCCCGCAGTGCGGGCATTCCAGACGGTGATCGAGATACTCACCTTTCGCGGCATAATGGCCGCCTCTTCCGTCGCTCATCGAAGCTCCACTTCCCTAGGTTGGGCGAAAGCGTGATGGGCTCTTCCGGCGCGCGCTTGCCTTTGCTCTGTGCGGCGACTGCTCGAACTTACACCTTCGGCGGAATTACGCGCTAACATATGATTGGGCGAGCGATCCCGCTTGGTCGCAGGCAGGCGTCAAATATTTGCGCGACCTGTCCTGACTGGGCGGGTGCCGACCAGGGATGCCTGTCAACCCCGCAGCTTCCTCGCCTCCCGCTCGAGCGTCTTGCGGTCGTTGCCGTGTTCGCTGATCAGCTCGCGAACCTGCTCAGGAGTGATCCGGTGCTGCTTCGCGAAGTAGCGGACCTCGTACTCCTCGTCGGCTGAAACGCGGTCGCGGTCTCGAAAGTCGCGTTTGGTCCTGTCGTCCGTCATGGCTGTTCCTCCTGGTCAGATTGAACAGCGACAAAGCCGGAATGTTCCAAGCAGCTTTTTAGCAATACCTAATGGAGCATCTGGCCAACCACCCGGTTCGGTGCCGCGGCGCGGCGTCGAGAGGAGCAGCGGCTCCGGCGCGGCGAGCTCGGGGTCCGAATCAACACAATGAAATGCCCTTTTATCGAAGACACGCTTGGCCAGAAGCTGGAGACGCGGACCGGCCTTTCCGTGCACTGTCTCACCTGCAAGCGAACCGCGATGCTCGACGTCGCGGAGCTGGTGCGCCGTCTCGGTCCGACCATTCCTGCATGCCCTATGCGCTCGTGAAAGTGTTCTACTGCCGCGAGTGCCGAGCTGCCGGCCGGGAAGATCGCGACCTGCAATTCACAAATCACGCAGTCTCGGAGGAGAAGCAGTACTGGGTTCGCGAGATAAGGATCGCCAGCACGAGGCGCTGACTATGAAGCAGCGTTAACCGGGGCCGCCTGCGGCCGCCGCCAGACCAAAGTGATTGCCCTGAAAGTTTCATTTGCTCGTCTGCGGCGGCACCTCGCCCGGCTTGATGATCGGCATTTCGCTGCCGGTCGGCGGCGGGGTCGTCGCGTTCTGGTCGCCAGTCGGCGGCGGCTTCAGCACGCCGCCGCAATCGCCGAGCTTTTTCGACAACTCGTCCGCGGCGGCCTCCTGCTTTTGCTTTTGCTGCTGGTCGTTAGCGTCGGGCTTGACCTGACAGTTCTGCGTCAGTTGATCCTTCGGTTGAGCGGCGGTCTGCGCCGCCGCCGGCACGGCCGGGATCAGAGCGATGGCCACTATGAGAAGCGCTTTCTTCATGGGATCCTCCTGATGGTCAGTAGCCCCCGATGATCGGCAGGATCTCGCCGGTGATGTAACTTGAGCATTGCGGCGAGGCCAGGAACACATAGGCCGGCGCGATCTCCTCCGGCTGGGCGGGCCGCTTCATCGGCGTCTTGGCGCCGAACTGCGAAACGTCCTCCGCCTGCTTTTCCGACGGATTGAGCGGCGTCCAGACCGGACCGGGAGCCACCGCATTGACGCGGATGCCCTTGGCGATGAGATTGCCGGAGAGCGCTCGGGTGAAGGCGTGGATGCCGCCCTTGGTCATCGAGTAGTCGACCAGTTCCTTCGAGCCTTCGATGCCGGTGACCGAACCGGTGTTGATTATCGCCGAGCCCGGTTTCATCTGCGGCACGGCTTCCTGCGCCATGTGGAAATAGCCGTAGAGATTGGTCTTCAGCGTGGTGTCGAAATGCTTTTCGGTGAGATCGGAGAAATCGGCCGAGTGAACCTGGAAGGCCGCGTTGTTGACGAGCACGTCGAGCCTTCCGAACGTCTTGACCGTCTCGGCCACCGCCTTGCGGCAGAAAGCGCGCTTGGCGACGTCGCCGCGCAGGGTGATGCAGCGCCTGCCCTCGGCCTCGACCGCCTGCGTCGTCGCCTTGGCGTCGCGGTCCTCGCTGAGATAGACGATGGCCACATCGGCGCCTTCGCGCGCGAACAGCACGGCGACCGCGCGGCCGATGCCAGAGTCGCCGCCGGTGATCAGCGCGACCTTGTCCTTGAGCTTGCCTGACCCTTGCCAGAACGGCGCGTCATAGAGCGGCGCCGGCTCGATCGCCCATTCCTCGCCGGGCTTGGGATGATGCTGCTTCGGGAAAGGCGGCACCGGGTAGCGGCGCGCGCCGGCCTGCATCGCGCCAGAGGCTTTCGGCTTCGGCTTGCCGCGATCGGTGGCATCGACCTGGCGCTGGATGCTGCGCTGCCTGCGCGCGGTCTTGGCGGTGTCAGGTTTCTCCCCGGTGACTGATTTCTCCCTGGCGACTGATTTCTGGGCTGCGTTTGATTTCGTTCGGCTGCTGGTCGGCATGATGGTCTCCTTTCAGGGGACAACGCATGTCGTCGCAAAAGGTTGGCCGCGGTTCGTCGCCCCTGCCGAGATGCCCGGCATACATCAAAGTTAAATGCGGCTGACCGATCCGGGGTGCTAACCCTTCGTCATTGGGGGGACTCTCGAGGAGGAGTCCCAATGGACGTTCGAACTTTCATCGGCAGCCTGTCGGCCGCTTTGTCGCGCCGGCGCCCCGCCGCGCCGCCAATCCCGGTGAGGGTGATCCGCGCTTCGCTCGCCGACGTGCCGCTCAGGCCGCGCCCGCGGCCGCCGCACCGGCCGGCGCCGCCCATCCGGCCCGCGAGCAACATGTAACCCGAGGCTTGTCGTGCTGACCGACCGGCCGGATGCAACCGACCGGCGACATCATCGTTTAGGCCCATCCCAATCTTGTGGTGCATCATGAAATCCTTGCCTATCAACAGCCCTCTTCTCATCCTCGCCGCCGCCATGATCGCCGCGGCGCCCTTTGTCGGCCTTGCCTGGCGCACGCGCGAATGGCTCGGGTGGTGAGGACCACTCGATGAGCCGTTTCCTCCCCCTCACCATCCGCTTCATCAGCGGCGGCACGATGGTGGTCACCACGGTTGCCGAGGCCAAGAAGGCGCTTGCCGGCACATGGAAGAACAAGGAAGCGCCGGCATATCTCGAAGCAGTCCGGCTGGTGGATGACGCGATCGCGGGCACCTGCCGGCCGGCCGTCGCCTTTGCCGCCTTCAAGAAGGCCGCCGCGCAGCAGGGTCTGCTGAGGTCGGCCGCGCCGAGCGCCGCGCTGACCATGCTGGACGAGCTGTGGTCGCGCTCCAAGGTTCCGCGGAGCTAGAAGGCCGGTCCGTCCCGCCCGGTCTATCTCGGCTCGTGCGCCATGCTGAGATAGGTCGGATCGAATTCGGCGATCGTGACCAGCCGCTCCCAGTCAAGGATCGTGATCATATGGCCGGTCCAGCTGATCACGTTCTGGCGGCGCAGCGTGCCGATCACCCTGTTCATATGGACGACGGACAAGCCCAGCACGTCGGCGAGCTGGGCCTGCGACAGCGGCAGGTGGAAGCTCATGTCGCGGGTCTTCTTCACCACCTGAAGCCTGACGAACAGCTCGCAGATCAGATGCGCGAGATGGGAAAGCTTGGAGCGGCGCCCCATGGCCACGATCCATTCGCGATGGATGGCGCCGTCGACCAGCGTGTCCAGCCAGAGCAATCGGGTGAGATGCGGCGCCTGCTCGGTGATCGTCTTCAGCTTGCCGTGCTCGGCGGCCACCACATGGCAGGGCGACAACGCGATGATGCCGTGATCCATCGTCTTCAGCAGGAACGCATGCAGGTCCACGAAATCGCCTGCGACCTGCAGCGAGGTGAACTGGCGACCCCCGTCCTCCAGCACCTTGTAACGGGCAGCGAGGCCGTCGATGATCAGCGTGCTGTAGGTCGGCCTGGTTCCTTCGGCAACGATATCCTCTCCCACGCCGAAATATTTCTCGATCGACAAGGTCGAGGTGAGCAACGCTTTCTCTTCGTCCGAGAGGGCATCGTGCTGGCCGAGATTGAGATAAAGCGATTCCAGCATCCGCCGTCCTCTGTTCGCCACTGCTAACGCTGCAGGCCGATGCTGGTTGCGAGCGATCCCGCACCACGAGGCCGGCGCATCGCAGATTCTGCCTCCGGATCAGGTGTTTGGAACCATGATCGCGTCCGCGAATTGAACGTCGGAACGGGGACTCAACGTGCCGATGCAACGCTTCTATTTCGACCTGTATAACGCCGAGCACAGCCAGGAAGACACTGAGGGACAGCTCTTCGCCAGCCGTGAGCGCGCCGGCATGGAGGCATTGCGCATCCTGCACGACGTCGCCCGCGACGAGATGCCGGCCGGCCGGCATCTGACCATCAAGGTCAAGGTGCTCGACGAAAAGCGTAACCAGATTTTCGAAGCGTCGCTGACGCTGGATTCGGCCTGGACCTGAGGCAGCCGGCGCCGGTCGAGATACCGGAGGCAAGCAATGTTCGACGATTTCGACAGCCGTGAGATCGACACCGGTGAGGCCAGGATCTTCGTTCGCCGCGCCGGCGCCGGTCCCGGCCTGCTCCTGCTGCACGGCTTTCCGCAGACGCATGCGATGTGGCGCGCGGTGGCGCCAAGCCTGGCGCGGGATTTCACTGTCGTCTGCGCCGATTTGCGCGGCTATGGGCAAAGCTCCTGCCCGCCATCGGCCGCCGATCATGCGCCCTATGCCAAGCGCGCCATGGCCGCCGACATGGTGGTGCTGATGGAGAAATTGGGTTTCAGGCGCTTCATGGTCGCCGGTCACGATCGCGGCGGGCGTGTCGCCTACCGGCTGGCGCTCGATCATCCGGACCGCGTCGAGAAGCTCGCCGTGCTCGACATCATCCCCACCGCCGATGCGTGGGACCGCGCCGATGCAAGGCTGGCGCTGGGCTACTGGCCATGGTCGTTGCTGGCGCAACCCGAGCCGCTGCCGGAGACGATGCTTGCGGCCGCCGCCGATGCCATCGTCGACAATGCGCTTTCCGGCTGGGGATCGTCGCCCGACGCGTTCCCGCCCGGGGTGCGGCAACTCTATGTCGAGGCGCTGCGCGACCCGGCGCACATCCATGCCATTTGCGAAGAATATCGCGCGGCGGCGTCCCTCGACCGCGACCATGACCATGCCGACAGGAAGGCCGGCCGGCGCATCGCCTGCCCGCTGCTGGCGCTATGGAGCGAGCATGGGGCGCTGGCCGAATGGTACGTCGAGGAAGGCGGCCCGGAGGCGCAGTGGCGGAACTGGGCGGACGACGTCAGCGGCGGCGCCTTGCCCGGCGGTCACTTCTTCCCGGAGGCGTCGCCGATCGAAACCGCAGCCACGCTCGACGCGTTCTTCTCCGGAAGATAGCAACGCGCCTTGCGGAGGTTGGCACGGGCGAGCCGGACGCCTGACCGGACGGCTCACGCAAGCATCAGGTAAAGCAACGGCGCGGCCGTCAGGCCGATCGCCATTATGATCAGCGTCACATGGCCGAGACGCTCGGCACGTCTTGCGATGTCAGCGATCTGATCGTCGTCGTTGATGGCATCGAGAAACGAAAGATCGGCAAGGGCGGCTTGGTTGTTGTCATTGGCAGGGAGGCTTTCGGCGTCCTGCCGGGCGGGCTTTGCAGAGATATAGGTCAAAACGTCGTCTCGCTCCGGGGCCGGCTTCGCGGCCTTCTTGTTGGTGGATATTGGTGCCCGCCTCATGGCGCGGGGGGCGATCGACGGGCACCAGGACGGCCGGCGATGAACGGGGATTCTCGTCGGCCGCTCACCAATTCGCAGAAAGCCCATTGGTTGCACAAGCCAGCCCAATGCGCCCACCGGGTCGGACTTCAGTCGGGCGCAGTCACGAAATATTTCGGCTGGAACATCGGTTGTCGGCGCTTGTTCACCTTATTCAAGGATGTCGAACGCGTCCTTGATTTCACCCCTGAAGAAAAATCCGAACCAACGGAGAATTGGATATGCCCAATCAAGGCGGAACCCACGAACAGCACGTCAAGGCTGGCCAGGAGAGCCACAAGAACCGCGAGGATCAGCATCGCGGCGGCGGACAGCAGCAGGCCGAGGACCGCAACATGGGTCAGCGGAGCGCGGGCCAGCACAGGGGCGGCAGCGGCAACTTCGCCGAGGACCGTCAGCGCGCCTCGGAAGCAGGCCGGAAGGGCGGCCAGCGCTGAGTTCAAAATGGCGTCCGCGACCGCGGACGCCATTTCATTTGCCCCGCGAGATCAATGCCTGGATGGAACATCTTCCCCGTCCTCCAGTTGACCTTGGGACCGGCCGCCGCAACAGGCAGCCGTCGCCGCAGGATGTTCAACGGAGGCACCAATGTCCTTCCACACACTTCATCCCGAACGCGTCGACGAGACCCGCATGCAGGCCTATTCGACCTTCGGTCCGCTGCTGATCAATGCGTTGGCGCAAAAGCTGGCGCGCTGCCAGGGCATGCGCGAATTGGACAGGGTCGAACAGTCGCTGGTGCGCCTGATCGAGGAGACCGACGTGACCGCTTCGGATGCCGAGGCCATGAAGGAGTTCGCGGTCGAACTCGTTGTGTCGACGCTGCGCAACGCGCGTGAGCATCCCGACGCCAAGCAGGATCTGGAAGAGATCGACGGCCGCCGCACGGAAGGCCGCTCGGAGGACCCAGACACGCTGGAAGAGCAGTTGCAGTCGGGCCTCGAGGACAGTTTTCCGGCAAGCGACCCGCCGGCCGTGGTTTCCACCGCGATCACCGGCGGTTCCAAGGACATTGTCGGGACCGACGAGGTGCTGCGCCGCAAGAAGGAAGCACGCCGCAAGCAGTCGGAGGCGGCAGACTGATCAGCGAATATCAAAGGAGACCTGCGTGACCCAGGCAAAAGACAACATCCCGCATCGTCCCGGCGCTGCACAAGCTCCCTCCTCCGGCACGCTGCCGGTCAAGGGCGGCGACGATCCCGACGTGCGGTTCCTGGCGGAGAACACCGACCTGTCGCCGAAGCAGGCGCGCGAACTGATCCGCGAGCACGGACATGACCGCGACAAGCTGCTCAACATCGCACGAACCATGAAAGCCGAGGGCTGAGCGCTCTCAGAATCGCAAGCGAGGAAGACATGAGCAACACACCACGTCCGGGACGTCCCGGCACCTCCGATCAATGGCCGCGATGGGAAGGTCCGAAGGCCAACAAGCCGCGCGGCTACCTGCCGCCGAAGGACGATCCGGACGAGAACCGCGATGCCGCCGGCGAGAACAACAAGGACCCGCAGCGGTCGGACCTTGGCGACGTCGCCAAGAAGAAGGGCGATTAAGGGGGCTTGGCTTTCACTCAGCGCAACAAGGAGAAGAAACATGCCACGTGGCGACAAATCGAAATACACCGACAAGCAGGAACGCAAGGCCGACCACATCGCCGAAGGCTACGAGAAACGCGGCGTTTCCGAAAAGGAAGCCGAGCGGCGGGCCTGGGCGACCGTCAACAAAGACGATGGCGGCGGCAAGAAGGAAGGCGGATCGGGACGAGGCAAGCACACCGGCAATCCGGCCGCGCACAAGGGCGGCAGGACGGGCGGCAAGGCCTCCGGCGAGCGCTCCGCGGCGGACAGATCGGCTTCGGCGAAGAAGGCTGCCGCGACGCGCAAGCGGAACGAGAGCCACGCGCATCATTGAGCGCGAGATCTCCTTCTCCCCTTGTGGGAGAAGGAAGAATCCTACAGCGGCATCGCCGAGGTCTGCTTAATTATCTGGCTGGGCACGTCAGTCTTGACGTTCTGGACACCCTTGATGCGGCTCAGATGCTCTGACTGGAAGCGGCGGTACTCGTCGATGCCGGCGGCCACGATGCGCACCAGGGCGTCGCAGTCGCCCATCATCAGATAGCACTCCATCACTTCGGGAAACTTCGCCACCTCGGCGGCGAAATGCTCGATTGTGTCCTCGTCCTGCTGCTGCAGCCAGATGCGGGTGAAGAAGGTCTGGCCGCGGCCGATCTTGGCCGGGTTGAGCACCGCGACATAGCGGTCGATGACACCCGCCTCCTCCAGCAGCTTCACGCGGCGCAGGCAGGGCGACGGCGAGAGACCGACTTCCTTGGCAAGTTCGTTGTTTGCCATGCGCCCGTCGCGCTGCAGGGCGCGCAGGATGCGTCTGTCGATCTCATCGAGCTTCATGGTTCCAGATTCCAATTCTTCACCTGAATGCGCTATCCAATTCCAAATCTTGGCAGAGAGGGCGCATTTTCGCAACCCGATTGCCGCGCGTTTCGGCTATGGTCCGACAACAACCCCACAACCGACCGGGAGAACGGGTGGCCGCAAGGCCAGCCGAATGCAAAGCCATGAGCGTTTCCGAGATCACCCTCGCCGAGGGCAAGGCCGCCAACAGGCGCGGCGCCGAGTTCCGGCGCGGGCTTGCCGCTTCGACGCCGATGCTGCTCGGCATCATTCCCTACGCGCTGGTGCTCGGCGCGCAAGCCGCGCAGAAGGGTCTTTCCACCGCCGAGGTGCCGCTGATGACCGGCCTCAATTTCGCCGGCGGATCGGAATTCGCCGCGATCCAGCTCTGGACCTCGCCGCCGCAAATCCTCCTGATCGCCGCCATCACGCTTTTGGTCAACAGCCGGCATTTCCTGATGGGCGCGGCACTTGCGCCGTTCATCGGGCACCTGCCGAAGCGCCAGGTCTTTCCCGCGCTGTTCTTGATGTGCGACGAGAGCTGGGCGGTGGGCCTGGCGGATGCGCAGCGACGCGCCGCCGCCGGCATGCGGCCGGCCTTCAGCCTGCCTTTCTATCTGGCCGCCGGCTTGTCCGTCTACCTCGCCTGGGTGGCGTTCACGACTTGCGGCGCGGCGCTCGGTCCGGTGCTCGGCGACGTCGAAAAATACGGCTTCGCGATGGCCTTCCCAGCCGTCTTCCTGGTGCTGCTTCGCGGCATGTGGAAGGGCTTCGCGGCCGCCCGGCCCTGGCTGGTCAGCCTGGCGGTGGCGGCGCTCACCTACCTCGTCGTTCCCGGTGCCTGGTATGTGGCGGCCGGCGCGCTGTCCGGCCTGGTGGCCGCGTGGTTCCTGGCAGGCGAGACATGATCGATCCGATGACCGTGCTCGCCATCCTGGCGATGGCCGGCGTGACGTATCTCACCCGCATCGGCGGCTATGTGATGCTCAAGAACCGCGCGCTCAGCCCGCGCGCCACGGCGGTGATGGAAGCCGCGCCCGGCTGCGTGCTGATCTCGGTGATCGCGCCGGATTTCGTCTCAAGGAATCCGGCCGACCTTGCGGCTTTAGCCATCACCCTGCTTGCCGCGACAAGGCTGTCGATGCTGCCGACAGTGGTGATCGGGGTGGCCTCGGCGGGTGTGTTGCGGTGGCTGATGGGATAATGCGTCAGAGGCCGTAGAGCCCGAGATCGTCTGGCCGGCCTGAAGCGGCCTCGCCCTGCCCGCCCGCATGCTGCCTCAACGCGGCATCCAGCCTGTCGTTGTCGCCGCTTTGCGGACGGACGATCGCGTTGACGAGCGTATCGAGGGAAACGCCAAGCTGGTCCAGGCCAAGCTGCCTCTCGATCTTGGAGACCGCCGACGGCGATTGCCGTTTCAACGCCTCGACGGCATTCTTGATCGCCGAGCCGTAGGAAGACACGGAATCGTAGTCTGTCTGATCAACGGCGAATTCCTTGCCCGCCCGCTGCATCAGCCGGACCTTCGTCGCCGTGATGTTGAGGCTGTCGAGGCTGAACCTGGATGCCGAGGTCGCGGGCTCCGCCTGCGTGACCGGCGATGGCGCCGGGCTGGGGATGTGCACGGGAAGACCGTCGGCGGCCGGTCTGGCCATCGGCGGCAGGCGCAGCGGCTGCAGGATCACAAGCGCGGTGTTGAGTGTCGAAGACATTGCCGGGTCTCGCACGCGCCCGTCCGTCATGGACCGGACGCCGGACAGTCGAGCCAAGACGTCATGTCCTGGCCGAAGCGTTTCACAGGCAATAACCCGGTTGTCCTAAGAGTTCGATAGAACGATGGTTCACCTTTTAACGATGAACCGCGCTATCTCGTTTTGGCTCAACGCCGAAGCTCAGTCGTCGCCGCCGCCATCGCCGCCACCGCCACCACCGTCGCCGCCTCCATCGTGGCTGCCGCTGTCGCCGCCTCCGTCATGGCTGCCGCTGTCGCCGCCGCCATCCTGGCTGCCACCGTCCCCGCCGTCGTGATCGTCGCCCTGATCATCGGCCTCCTGGTCGCCTTCGTGCGAGCCGGAGGCGGCGCTGTCCCCGCCATGCCCGGCCTCGTCATCCTCGGCGGCCTCTTGGTCGTCGCCAACGCTGGACGTGTTGACCTCATCGTCATCATCGTCGGCCGTCGACGCCGCCGCCACCCCGCCGCCATTATCGGAGCCCGCATGGGATGGCTGCGTGGCGAAGATGCCGAGCAGGCCGATTGCGGTTGCCGCAAGCAAGGGAAGGGTTTTCATCCAGGCGCTCCGATTCGCGTTGTGCTCGGATCATCATCGTAGCGGATTACAGCGCCCTTAAATGAGTGATTTCAATTTTAGCAACTGCTTATTTTACAGCACTCAACCTGGCATGCGGCCGTTCCGATAAGATCGCGCCGCTAACGGCTCTTGCCACGATCGCCTCCAGCGGCTCCGGCCGGTGCAGGAAATAGCCCTGGCCATAGGCGACGCCCATGCCCATAAGGATTTCCAACCCGTTCTTTTCCTCGATCTTCTCTGCCACCACGGCGGCGCCCATCGAGCGGGCGATGCCGGTGATCGCCGAGACGATCTCGCGGTCGAAGCGGCTGTCGGCGATGTGCTCGACGAAAGAGCCGTCGATCTTGATGGCGTCGATGGGGAAGCGCCTGAGATATTCGAAGGAGCTCATGCCGGCGCCGAAATCGTCGAGGCTGACCCGGCAATGGCGCTCACGCGCGCGGCGCACGAATGCCTCGGCCGCGTCGAAATTGGTGACGGCGGCGGTTTCGGTGATCTCGAAGCCGACGGCCGACGGCGGCGCGCCGCTCTCGGCGATGGCCTCGTCGACGAAATCCCAGAGCTGCGGGTCGGAAAGGGTCTGTGCCGACAGGTTGAAGTCGAGCGCGATGGCGCCCGCGCGCATCGCCTCGCCGTGGCGCGTCAGCGCGGTACGGATGATCCAGCGGTCGAGCCGGGCGGCAAGGCCGAAGCGTTCGGCGACCGGCACGAAATCGCCGGGCGGGATCATCGTGCCGGTGCGGGCCTCGAGCCTGGCCAGCACCTCGACATGGCGGCTGTCCTCCCATGGCAGGCCGAGCCGGTGGATCTCCTGGCCGAACAGCTTCAGCCGGCCATCCTCCATCGCGTCGACCAGGTCGGCGGCGAGCCGCGCGGCGTTGAGCCCGCCGGCACCCGACGTCGTGTCGGGCGAGAACACGGCGAAGCGGTCGCGGCCGCCGGCCTTGGCGGCGTAGCAGGCGTCGTCAGCGCAGGCGAGCGCATCGGCCACGCTCATGTTGCGGTCGCGCACGAAGGCGATGCCGATGCTGGCGGCAAGCCTGCGCGAGGTGACCGCCGAGCCGAGGTCGGCATCGCGCACCGCGGCGAGCACGGCGCGGGCGATCCGCTCGGCACAAGCGTCATTGCAGTCCGGCACCATAAGCGCGAACTCATCGCCGCCGAGGCGCGCCGCATGCGCCGACGCCGGCAGGCTGGCGAGAATGCCGGCCGCGACGCTCTTCAGCGCCAGGTCGCCGGCGGCATGACCGGCATAGTCGTTGAGCGCCTTGAAGTAGTCGAGGTCGACATAAAATACAGCTAGCGGCAGGCGCTCGACCATGGCGATGTTTTCCGCGAGCAGCCGGTCGAAGGCCGCGCGGTTGAGCAACCCGGTCAGGGCGTCGTGACGCGCGGCGAAGGCGAGTCCCTCGGCGCGCAACTTCTCCTCGGTGATGTCGCGCACGGTGCCCAGTACCTGGCCGGCCGAGCCGACATCGGCGACAAAGCGCACCAGCGACTCGAGATGGCGGACCTCGCCGTCACGCCGGATGATGCGGTATTGCGAGGCCACGACATCGCTGGAGCCGGGCGCGATCTGATGGGCGCGCTCCGTGGCTTCCTTGTCGTCGGGATGAAGATAGGTGTGCCACAGCTCGGCCGACACCTCGTCCTTGTCGGCAACGAGGCCGAATATCTCGCGGCTGCGCGCGTCCCAATAGCTCTTCCTGGTGCCGATGTCGTGATGCCAAATCCCGGTGCCGCTGGCGGCGAGCGCCAGGCGGAAGCGGATGTTGACCTGTTCGAGCGCCGCCTCGGCCTCTTTCTGCCGGGTGATATCGGTCTGCACGCCCATCAGCCTGAGCGGCTTGCCGTCGGCGTCGTGCTCGACGATACCGCCGCGGTCGAGCACCCAGACCCAGCGGCCATCCTTGTGGCGCAGGCGCAGCTCCGTCTCGATCGAATCGACAATGCCCGCAATATGCCGGTCGCCGCTTTCCTGCGCGCGCTGGCGGTCGTCGGGATGGGTAAGCTTCAGCCAGAGATCGGAGGTGTTGGCGAGCTCGCCCTCCTCATAGCCCAGCATCTTCGACCAGGTCGGCGAATAGTAGCAATCGCCGGTCGACAGATTCCAGTCCCAGAGGCCGAGATGAGCGCGCTCAAGCGCCAGCGCCCAGAAATTGCCGTTGCGTCTGTTGTCGTCCGCCATTCTTTGTTCTTGCCGTCCCGTCCCCGGCAATACTGCATGAAAGCAGAGAAGAAAGGGTTACCGGGTTACAGCTAATCTCCCCCCTCGTGGGGGTTGAGGAGCGGTCCGCGCAGCGGACGGGAAGCCAATTGCTTGGCCTTCCGAGTGACGAAAGCCGGCAGGCCAGAGGGGGCGCGAAGGATCGCGGCGCTGCAGGATCAAGGTTCCTCGCCCCACGAATGTGGGGAGAGGTGGCTCGGCGAAGCCGAGACGGAGAGGGGAGCGCCTTACGAAGGCCCCTCTCCGTCCGCTTCGCGGATACCTCTCCCCGCCTCTGGCTGGCCCACTGCCAGCCTGCGTCTCACCACCGCAGCGTGATACCGCGCGCCGTGCAGCAGGGCTTCGTCGTTGAAATCATAGGCGGGGTTGTGCAGCGGCGCGGTGTCGCCATTGCCCATGAAGACGAAGCAGCCGGGCACGTGGGTCAGGAAGCGGGCGAAGTCCTCCGAGGCGGTCATCGGCTCAGCCGCGACGCGAACGGCGTCGGCGGCAGCGATGCCAACGGCATCGTCGGCCAGCGCGGTCCTAGCAGCCGCAAGGGCCTCGTCGACCAGCGGCGCGTCGTTGATCAAAGGCACGAACTCGCGCGTGTAAGTCACTTCAGCAGCGACATTATAAGCCTGCGCCGTACCCTCGGCGATGCGGCGCATCTCCTTTTCGATCGCGGCGCTCACCTCAGGCCGAAAACTGCGGCAGTCGCCCAGGATGCGCGCCAGCCCGGGCAGCGCGTTGCGGGTGCCGTCGGTGATGAGCTCGGTCACCGAGACGACGCCGATATCGGCGGGGCTCAGGCGCCGCGAGACGATGGTTTGCAGGTTGACGACCAGCGCGCAGGCGGCGACCAGCGTCTCCTGGCCGGCATGCGGCCGCGCCGCGTGGCCGCCGAGACCTTTGAGCACGATTTCGAAATTGTCCTCGGCCGACATCACCGGGCCGCTGCGGGTCTCGAAATGGCCGACGGGCAGGCCCGGCATGTTGTGCAGCCCGAAAATCTCCTCGAACGGGAAGCGCTCGAGCAGGCCGTCGTCCAGCATGGCCAGCGCGCCCCTGCCCCATTCCTCGGCCGGCTGGAAGATGAAGCGCACCGTGCCGTCGAAGCCGCCTTCGCCGGCGAGCAGTTTTGCCGCGCCGAGCAGCATCGAGGTATGGCCGTCATGGCCGCAAGCATGCATGGTGCCGGGCGTTTGCGAGCGCCAGGCTTGCGTGCCCTGCTCGCCGATGCGCAGCGCGTCCATGTCGGCGCGCAGCGCGATGGCGCGGTTGCCGCTGCCCCTGGTCAGCGTGCCGACGACGCCGGTGCCGCCGATGCCCTCGGCGACGTCCAGTCCGAACTCCCGCAACTTCCCGGCGACGAAAGCGGCGGTGCGCTTTTCCTCGAAGCCGAATTCGGGATGGGCGTGGAGATCGCGCCGCCACGCCGTCATCTCGCGATGAAGAGCTTCGAGGTCGAGTCTAGCCATCGTTCGACCAAAGCCTTTTTTAACGGAGAACCGGAAACTGCTCTCAGGCAGTTTGCAGGAACACCTCTTCGGGCGCCATCCCGACCAGCTCGGCAAAGCGCCCATGGTCGGTCGCGCCCTCCGAGTTGATGACGAGCACGCGCGAATGCCTGTCGAGGCCGAGCGCCTTGCGCATATGCCTGTCGCCCGCGGCGCGGACCAGCCCGGCGAGCCCTGCCCCGCCGCTCTCGCCGGAGACGATCGCGGGATCGCTGCCCAAGGGCCGCGCCAGCCGCTTCATCACCGCCACCGCATCCTTTTCCTCCACCGTCATGAAGGCATCGCCGACGCGCGCCAGCACGCGCCAGGCGACGAGCGAAGGCTCGGCGCATTCGAGCATAGTCATGACGGTCGGCTGCTGATGGGCGATCGTCACCGGACGGCCCGCCTCGGCCGACGCGTAGACGCAGGCCGAGCGCCGCGGCTCGACCACCACGGCCTTCGGCCGCCGCTCACCCAGCATAACCGCCATATGACCGGCGATCGCCGCCGCGAAGCCGCCGACGCCGGCTTGCAGGAAGACATGCGTGGGTGGCTCGGCCATGCGCCGCAGCGTCTCGCGAACGATCACCGTATAGCCCTGCATGACCAGTCCGGGGACGCGCTCATAGCCGAGCCAGGAGGTGTTGGAGACGATCTTCCAGCCGCGCTCGGCGCCGACGCGCGCGACCTCGCGCACCGCATGGTCATAGCCGCCCTCGACCTCGACGATCTCGGCGCCGAAGCGGGCGATGGCCGCGACACGCTCGCGGCTTACGCCGGCATGGACGAAGATCACCGAACGCGCGCCGACGAGGCTGGCGCCCTGCGCGACCGAGCGGCCATGATTGCCGTCGGTGGCGCAGACGAAGATCATGCCGGACGCGATCTGGCGCACCCGGGCGTCGTTTATCTCGCCGATATCGACGTCGCGGCCCAGCCACTTGCCGGCCTCCTCCAGCACCAGCCGCATGACGGCATAGGCACCGCCCAGCGCCTTGAAGGAGCCAAGGCCAAGACGCTGGCCTTCATCCTTGACATGAAGCGAGGCGATACCGAGCTCACCGGCCAGCGCCCGCAAGGCGAGCAGTGGTGTTTCGGCATGGTCGTCGCGCGCCTCGAGGTAACGCTCGGCCCGCGCGCCGCCCGCCATGCCGAGCGACTCGGCATCGGCGGCAACCAACGGCTGGTTGTGTTCGGGACGTTGGTTGAGCAGCAGCATGCTAGTCTTCCTGCAAGGCACTGAAACTCTGGCGGGCGCGATTCGGGCGCGATTCCGGACACTTTCATTGGCTAAGTGATTGAAGTTTGTTTCGATTGGATGTCGCCGAATGTTCGTTTCGGAGGGATCCGATAGCTAACTTGACTATTTTTGGGGGTATTTCGCCCCCGCGGCACAGTCTGGGCCACAACCATCTGCGTTCTTTCCGCGATCAATCGCCGCCAGCGGCGACGCGCAGGAGCCCGTTTCACCACGGCAGCCGCTTGCCGTCGCGGAAAAAGCCGCCGGTCGGGCCATTGTCCGGCAAGGTCGCGGCCCAGACGATGCCGGCAGCACCCTGCGCCACGGGGCGTCCGCCCGGGCCGCCCATGTCGGTCGCGACCCAGCCGGGGCAGATCGAATTGACGAGCACGCCCGAGCCGCGCAGCTCGGCCGCCAGGACGCGGGTCAGCGCGTGAGCGTCGCCTTGCTGGTCGAATAGGCCGGCGCGCCGGCGCCCATCGAAGCGAGCGAGCCGCCTTCCGACGAGACATTGACCAGCCGGCCATGGCCGGAAGCGCTGAGCAGCGGCGCAAAGGCGGCGGCGACGCGCCAGGCGCCGAAGACATTGGTCTCGAACGCGTCGCGGATCACCGCCCAGTCGGGCTTCAGCGCCCGCGCCGACGGGTCGTAATGGATCGCGGCGTTGTTGACCAGAACGTCGAGCCGGCCGAAGCGGCGCTCGACCTCTGCCGCGGCCTGCGCCGCCGCATCGGGCGCGGCGACATCGAGCGCGATGGCCTCGACCTTGCCGCCGATCTTCCTGGCCGCCGCCTCGCCCTTGGCGAGATCACGCACGCCGATCAGCACGGTGAAGCCGAGTTCGGCCAACTGCCTTGCCGTTTCCAGGCCGATGCCGCGATTGCCGCCAGTGACCAGCGCCACCTTGCCTGAATGATTTGCCTCAGCGGCCATTGCTTCTGCTCCTTCAATTTCCTCTTATCGACAGCAAAGATGGCATCGATCACGCCGACCGATTAGAGCGCCGAATTGGCACTCATTGCGCAATGCAGCTCATGAATGGGCGGTCTTTGTTTCTGGGCAATTCCGGACGGAAAACCGCTACGCACTTTTCCTGGAATTGCTCAAGGGCCGAATGGTCCTAACTCGGGTGGAGGACTCTGCTGGCCGGAGCGACAGCAGATTGGCGGGCGTTTTGGGCGATCTGACGGTACGCTCAATCGAAGCTGATCCAGATGTAGCCATCCTCCTCGCGGCACGGAAAGAGATGCAGCGGAGCCCGGTTCTTTGAAATATCGCCGAGAATCTCCATGCCGGCCGAAGTGCCGTCCTCATTGAGCGCCTCGCACCACCTTACGATTTCGCCTGTATCCAGATCGAATCCGCTGTGATGCCAGCGACACACCAGCGTGCCGTCCTCGCCGAAAGTGCTCGTGCGGCCTGCGTGGCCGTTGGCCCGCGAGGCAGTCTCGAAGAATGGCAACTTCAAATGCGGGCAGGCATTGTTGAAGGCATAGACGCGCCCGCCCCTGCGCAAAATCACGGCATAGAGCGCCTGGAACTCGATGACCTTGTGGTCGCCATCCTTCAGTTCGCTCGTGGCGACCGTCCGGTGCCAGGTCTTGCCGCCCAGTTGCATAGTCTCCTGCGCGCCTTTTTCGTTCAGCCGGCGCTCGGCTTCAACCTTCAGCTTCTTTATCTCGTACAGCGTAATTCGGTCGGAGGTACCGCGCAGACGCACTCGAATGAAATCGGATATTTCAACCTCACCCTTGACCTGTTCATAGAGCGTCTCGGTAATCAGGAGGCGGGTTCCGGCCTCCTTGTTGGCTGCTTCCACCCGGCTCGCCACATTGACCGCATCGCCGATAGCGGTCAGGCGCTCGTTGCCGGGTGATCCGACCGAGCCGATCACCGCTTCGCCCAGATGCAAACCGACGCGAATATCGAAGTCGATGCCGTACATGGAGGCAAAAAAGGGCTTCAGCCGATCGACCGTGGCAAGGGTCTGCAGGGCCGCATTGACCGCGCGCACCGGTGCGTCGTCCTGGCCCTGCACGCCGAATATCGCCATAAGCCCGTCGCCGACGAACTTGTCGATGTAGCCGTCGTTGAGCTCGATGACTTCAGCGACCTGAGTGAAATACCGATTGAGCAGATACATGACATCGTAGGGCGTCAACGTTTCGGAGAAGTGGGTGAACCCGGCCACGTCGCTGAAGAAAATGACGACCGACTTCAGCTCGCCCGCACTGGTGGACCTGTGCGGCAGCAGCTGACTGGTCATTCGCAGGTCGGTCTCGTCGAGTACGAGCCTGCGGAAGGTGATGTCGGAGTCAGGCCTGAGCTGGCATGCCAGGCGTACGTTGTTGCCAAGCCCCAAGCGCTCCACGAGCGCGCGCTCCGGCGCGGTGCGCTCCGGGCAGTGGTCCGCGCCGTCGAGAATCCAAATCCGGCAGGTCGAGCACTTGGCCTTGCCGCCGCAAGCGCAGGCGATCGGGACATCTGCCCGGCGAGCTGCTTCAAGGACAGATTCCCCGAGCGCCAATTTGATTGATATGTCGTCGGGCAGTGACAGCAACGTAGGCATCGGAACCGATCTTCCAGTACGAAGTGGCGCCAGACGCTGGTGTTAACAACAGGTCTGTCCGCCGGACACCGTTTTGGCCTCGTTCCGGCGACATTAGCCCAGCAACGGCTCGGACGCCATCGTCGAGTCCGATAGTCCGCCTGGGTCGGTCGAAAGGCGCGTTTCGCATCGGCTTTTGACCACCAGGCAGCCCCCGATCCACCGGTGGGGAAATGCCGGAAACAATCCGGAAACAAAATTCAACAATCCGGAAAAACTCGCGAAAAAACCCGCTGTCATAAACGGCACCGGAGCAGCCGAGCGATTGCGGCGCGCGACAAACAGACATCGATCTTAAACCAAGGATTGCCGACTATGAAAAAGACCCTTCTTTCCGCACTCGGCCTGGCCGTCGCGCTCGCTTTCGCGGTGCCGGCGCTCGGCACCACCGAAGCCAACGCCGCCGCGACGACCACCGCGACCACGACGACCACGACCGCTGCTCCGGCCGCGAAGCCGGCCGCCAAGGTCGTGCATCATAAGAAGCACAAGAAGCATCACGCCAAGAAGCATCACGTGGCGAAGCACCACAAGCACCACGTCAGGAAGCACCATGTGAAGAAGCATCACGTGAAGAAGCATCACGTGAAGAAGCACCACGTGAAGAAGCACCACATGAAGAAGCCCGCTGCAAAGAAGGCCGCATAAGCGCTGCCTCTGCTTCCACGCAATTCCGGACCGATTCCCACTTTCCCTGGAATTGCGACCACCTTCATGACCGGATGATCCCGGACCGCTTCCAAAGGGTTCAGGATCATCGCTTCCCGAAAACGCCGCCCTCCCTCCCGGGCGGCGTTTTTGTGTCACCTTCCAAGGGGCATGATCCTCCCGGCAACCGGTAACCCCTTTTCGTCAACGCGGTCCTTCGGTTCGGGATCACTTCTTCTGCGGATGGATCGTCTCGCCCCGCTTCAGCATCGCCACCAGATCGGCGATCTTCTTCTTGCGCCCCGCCTCGGTCTTCATGTTGTGGGTGCGGAAGGCGAGCGCGAAGCGGTTCTGCGCCGAGAGCTTCTCCAGCATCGCTTTCGCCTCAGGCTCGGCATCGATCGCGGCCTGCAGGTCGGGCGGAATGGTCATCTCCTTCGACCCGGCATAGGCGCGGTCCCAGCGGCCGTCCGCCTTGGCGGCCTCGATCTCGCGCAGCCCATGCTCGGTCATGCGACCTTCCCCGACCAGGCGCGCGACATTGTCGATGTTGATCTTGCTCCAGAGGCTCTTCCTGCCGCGCGGCGTGTAGCGCTGCAGGAAGCTCTTGTCGTCGAGCGACTTGCGCACCGCGTCGATCCAGCCGAAGCAGAGCACGACGTCGACCGCCTCCTTCGGCGTGATCGAGGCGAGCCCCGAGCCGACCTTGTGGATCTTGATCCAGACCTCGCTTTCGCGGTCGTGGTTGTCAGCCAGCCAGGCATAGAAACTGTGGGCATCAGGGAATTCCCGGACCTTGTCCGGATCGACCTTGATGGGAGCCATCATCACCTCGTTTTTCGTCCGCAAGCAGTGTGGACGATTCCTCGGCGATTGTAGCGAGAGCTGGTGCCAGTTTCTGTCAGCAAAGCGAGAGATAGCCTGGTCCGATGGATTCCTGATTTACGAATTGTAGCGCCAAGAAAAACTTCTCTTTTTCAAGGACTTGAAGAACTCCACACTTCTGTTGACTTCCACAGATGTGTGGAATACGCTATCTTTTATGAACGCAAGCGAATTCCGGCGCTGGCTCGCCAAGCAGGGATGTACTTTTGAAACCCACCGCGGTGGGAGCGGTCACCTGACTGTCCGTCTCAAAGACAAGGTCTCGCAACTGCCGATGCATGGCGGTGGTAAGGAGCTTGGAACGCGTCTGGTCGAGAAGATCAAGAAGGATCTGGGCCTGAAATAGAGGAGACTGTGTATGTGGTATGAACTCGCTCTCACGCCCGACGACAACGACACCTGGCTGGTTACGGCACCTCAATTCGACGAGGTGGTTTCGTATGGCGGCACAAAAGAGGAAGCCTGCCGCAATGGGCGAAATGCCCTTGAGGAGGCCATCGCCGCCCGAATTGCGCACGGGGATGATATCCCTTTCCCGCTCAAGGAAACCAAGGGCAAGGGATGGTTTGTGGAGGTCCCGGCGCTCGTCTTCCTGAAATCGGCTCTCTACATGGCCCTGAGGGAAAAAGGCTGGAGTCGGGCTGATCTGATGCGCGAGCTGAAATGCCAACGAGAGCATGTCGATCGGCTGTTTCGGCTCGACCACAATTCACGGCTCGACTCGCTCGAGGAGGCGTTCAAGGCGCTCGGCCATCCGCTGCGCTTTGACATGGACTTCCACAAGGCCGCCTGACTTTCCCGGCGAAAGCTGGGCGGCCGCCCGGTATCATCGGACCTTCCGATACCACTATCGGTTTCTTCCGTTTCCGCTACGCGCGCAGGCCTGCCACATGACCGTCCATGCAAAGGAAGGGCATGGACATGGAAAAGATTCTGATTGTCGGCGGCAGTTCGGGCATGGGGCTGGCGCTCGCCAGGCGCTGCCTCGAGGAAGGCGCGCACGTCATTATCGCCGGGCGTGGCGAAGCGAAGTTGAGCGCGGCGCGGGATGGGCTCGGCCGGCCGGGAGCGCTCGAAACGGCGGTGGTCGACGTCAGCCGCGAGGATGAGGTCGCGGCCCTGTTCGCGCGCACCGGCAGGCTCGATCATATCGTCAGCACGGCCGCGGCGATCGACGGCGCCTACCGGCTGTTGCCCGAGATCGAGCTTTCGGCCGCGCAGCGTGTGGTAGAAAGCAAGTTCTATGGCCCGCTGCTGCTCGCCAAGCACGGCGCGCCGAAACTGCCGCCGAGCGGCTCGCTAACCTTCGTTTCCGGCATTGCGGCCTATCGGCCTGCAGCGCGCGGCTCGGTGGTTGCGGCGGTCAACGCGGCGCTCGAAGGGCTGGTGCGGGCCTTGGCGGTCGAGCTGGCGCCGATCCGCGTCAACGCCGTCTCGCCCGGCTGGGTCGACACGCCGATCTGGGAGTTCGTCGCGGGCGAGAAGAAGGATGAGACGCTGGCCGCGATGGCGAAGCGCCTGCCGGCCGGGCGGGTCGGACGGCCCGAGGACATCGCCGACGCGATCCGCTTCCTGATCGGCAACGGTTTCACGACGGGAGAGACGCTGCATGTCGAGGGCGGGCACCGGCTGGTGTAACTTGCGCAAAACCCTCGCCTAGAGCGGTGAGCAGCGCCTTCAGCGCCGGGGGCTGGACGCGCCGTCGGCGCCAGGCCATCACAATGTCGGCCGAGCGGACCGGGCCGGGCCAGGCGAGCTCGGCCACCTCTGCGCGCTCGATCGCGGCGGCGACCGCCAGCCGCGGCACGAGGCCAAAGCCGGCGCCGGCCGCCACCAGCCCGGCAATCGCGTCGATACTGCCGGCTTCGGCGGCCAGCCTTGGCTTGCCAAGCCCCGCTTCGCCGAACGCTTTGTCGACCATGGCGCGGTAGACGCAGCCGGCCTCGGTGGCGACGAAATGCTTCTCGGCCAGCGTCGCCAGATCGACATCCACATGGTTGTCGCCGGGCGGGGCGATCAGCGCCAATGGCTCGTGCGCCACGACACGCCTGGCAAGGCGCGGATCGGATGCGCCGGTATCGAGCTCAGGCGGCCGCTCGAAGCAGAAGGCGACGTCGATCTCGCCGTCGCCCAGCCTGCGCAGCAACTCCCCGCTCCCGGCGATCCTGAGCTTGATGTCGATACCGGCGTGATCCGCGCGGAAAGCGGCGAGCCATGGAGCCAGCCTTGCCGAGGCAATCGTCTCCAGAGCGCCGATCGACAGGCTGCCGGCCGTCCCTGCCCTGGTGGCATCGACGGCGGCGCGCGCGTCATCGGCGAGAGCCAGCAGGTTCTCGGCATAGGGTTTCAGCGCCTCGCCCGCAGGCGTCAGGGTGAGCCCCTGCCGCGAGCGAGTGAACAGGCTGGCGCCAAGCTCGGCTTCCAGCCCCTGGATCTGGTCGCTGACGCTCGACTGGGCGAGATTGACCTCCTGCGCGGCGCGCGTGACGTTGCCCGTCCGCGCGACCGCCAGAAAGGTCTTCAGCAGCCTTGGATGCATCCGGCGCTACTGCAGCTGCGGCTTCTTCAGGAAGGAATTGCGGTCTGCGGATTTGACGCGCAGCCAGGTCTCGCGGCCGTCGCGCACGACGCGCAGCGGGATTTCCGCGCCGGCCGGGTTCTGCCAGAGTTTTCGGTAGAAATCGGCCAGACCGTCGACCTCGCCGTCGCGCACGTCGGAGATGATGTCGCCCTGGCGCAGGCCCGCCTTGGCGGCGGGACCGCCTTCGGCCACGCTCATCACCACCACCATGCCGTTCGACTCGGCCGAGAAGGCGCCGAGCCACGGGCGCGGCGCCTTTGCCGCCTGGCCGCGCTTGATGAGATCGTCGAGGATCGGCGTCAAAAGATCGATGGGCACGACCATGTTGATGTCGGCCACCTCGCCGGCGCGGCTCATCTGCAGGCGCAGCGAGCCGATGCCGAGCAGCTTGCCGTCGCGGTCGAACAGCGCCGCCCCGCCCCAGGACGGGTGCGCGGGCGTGATGAAGATCGCTTCGTCGATCAGATATTCCCAGTAGCCGGCGAACTCCTGCTTGGTGACGATGTGGGCGTCGACCTGCTGGCCGATGCCGTCGGCGAGCGTGACGGCGTCGCCGATATTGGCCTTCCTGGCGTTGCCGAACTGGACAGCCGGCAGATTGAGCGGCGACAGCGCCTGCACGAGGCCGAAACCGGTCTCCTGGTCATAGGCCAGCGCGTGCGCGGCCACCACGCGGCCGTCCTGGTCGGTCAGCCACACTTCCTCGGCCTCGGTGATGAGGTAGCCTATCGTGAGCACCAGGCCATTGTCGCGGATCACCACGCCGCTGCCCTCGCGGCGCGTGCCCAGCGCATTGGCGGTGAAAGCGTCGTCCGGAACCGTGGCGCGCACGGCAACGACGGAGCGCGAAATTTTCTCGATGGTCATCGATCCATCCTGCATTGCGGGTTTTTCTATTTCTATAAGTATGGCCAAGGGGCCGCGGCGCAAGGGTCTTCGTCCTTCTCCCCTTCTTGTGGGAGAAGGGAAGCCCCTGCGCACTGGCACAAGCGCTAGTTCAACGAAGGTTGAACTTTTTTCTTTGACGCCGGCAAACCCGCACCTAAATTTATCGCCATCAGCTGACGCGCTGCCCTCCCGAACCCGCAAGGCCCTTGCCCATGAACCAATATATCCCGCCGAAAGTCTGGACCTGGAACAAGCCGAATGGCGGCGAGTTCGCCTCGATCAACCGGCCGATCGCCGGCCCGACGCATGAGAAGGAGCTGCCGGTCGGCAAGCACCCGCTGCAGCTCTATTCGCTGGCCACGCCCAATGGCCAGAAAGTGACGATCATGCTGGAAGAGCTTCTGGCGCTCGGCCACAAGGGGGCGGAATACGATGCCTGGCTGATCAAGATCGGCAATGGAGATCAGTTCGGCTCGGGTTTCGTCAAGGTCAACCCGAATTCGAAGATCCCGGCGCTGATGGACCACAGCGAGCCGAAGCCGGTGCGGGTGTTCGAGTCCGGCTCGATCCTCACCTATCTCGCCGAAAAATTCGGCGAATTCCTGCCGACCGAGCGCGCGGCGCGCGCGGAGACGTTCTCCTGGCTGTTCTGGCAGATGGGCTCGGCACCCTATCTCGGCGGCGGCTTCGGCCATTTCTACGCCTACGCGCCGGAGAAGATCGAATACGCCATCGACCGTTTCGCCATGGAGACCAAGCGGCAGATGGATGTGCTCGACCGCCGTCTGGCGGAGAGCGAATATCTCGCCGGCCCCGACTACACGATCGCCGACATGGCGGTATGGCCCTGGTATGGCGGGCTCGCCAAGGGCCGCAGCTATAACGACGCCGCGCAGTTCCTCTCGGTGCATGAATACAAGAACGTGCAGCGCTGGGCCGACGCGATCGACGCGCGGCCGGCGGTGACGCGCGGCCGCATGGTCAACCGCATGTCCGGCGATCCGGCCTTCCAGCTGCGCGAGCGCCACGACGCCAGCGACTTCGAGACGAAGACGCAGGACAAGCTCGAAGCGGCGGAGTAACCGCGCCGACGCTCGTCATCCTCGGGCTTGACCCGAGGATCCATGCCGTGACGCGCGCCGAAGAGCGCAACGGAGCAGAATTCTTAACCGTTTCAACGCCTTAGCGTCACGGCATGGATCCTAGGGTCTGCGCGCGTCGCTTCGCTCCTTGCATCCGCCCTAGGATGACGAAGGCGAAGTGCCGCATTCCTTCACAACCGCCTCTGCTCTGCCGGGCATAAGAGGGAGAGGTTGGCTCTCCCCTGCTACCTCCCGTAAGTATACGTCACCGTCGCCTCGCCCAGCGCCGAGCTTTTCGCCGCCACCGAGACCATATCCGGCAACGGGTTCTCCGGTATGCGGAGCGTCTTTTCGCCCAACGCATAGAGCGTGAAGACATAGTGATGCTGGCCGCTGCCGGGCGGCGGGCATGGGCCGAAATAGCCGGCGCGGCCGACGCCGCCCTTGCCCAACACCGAGCCCTTCGGCATGCGCTTGCCGCCCTCGGCGCCGGCGCCTTCACCCAGGCCCTTGGCGCTGGCCGGAATATTCCAGGCCAGCCAGTGCCAGAAACCCTTGCCGCCATTGGCGTCGGTGTCGAACATGGTCAGCGCGTAGCTCTTGGTGCCGGCCGGCGGGTCCTTCCAGGCAAGCGCGATCGAAACGCTCTTTCCGCCGCAGCCGGCCTTGTCGCCGAGATATTTCGCATTCCATTTGCCGTCGGAGACCGACGGGCTGGAGATTTCAAACGCCTGCGCCTGCGCGGCGAAGGCGACGAAGGCAAGCATGGTCAAGCCAAAACGCAAGGTCATCTGATCCTCCCTGAACGCTACAGCCTAGCGGAAAAGCGGCCCGAAAAAGGGCAGACCGGCGCGCTGACCGCCGGGCAACGAAAAAAGCCCCGCCGGTGGAGGCCGTCGGGGCTCTTTCGTTCGGACCATGGAGGTGGGGCCCCAAGGTCGGGTCGATCCAGGGGGTGTTGGATCGGCCGCGACCCTAGCCGAGGAAGCGGCCGCGCGGACAATCACGCCTGCGCACTACCAATCACGCCTGCGCGAGGCGGCGGTGATGCCAAGCATGCGCCGGGCCCTACCCCCGCAGCAGCTTCGCCAGCCGCGGCACGCCTTCGTTCACCGCGCGGTCGTCGGCAAGCGTGAACGACATGCGGAGCGTGTTGCGGCCGGTGCCGTCGGCATAGAAGGCGTTGCCGGGCACGAAGGCGACGCGAGCCTCCTTGACCGACCTCGCCAGCAATTCGGTGGCGTCGGCGCTTTCCGGCAGCGTCAGCCAGACGAACATGCCGCCTTCCGGGCGGCTCCAGGAAATGCCGTCGGGCATGTTGGCCTCGAGCGCGCCGAGCAGCGCGTCGCGCCGCTTGCGGTAGGCGCCGATCAGCTTTTCCACCTGGGCGTCGAAGATGGTGTCGGCGACGCGGTGCATGACCATCTGGTTGATCGAGGGGCTGTGCAGGTCGGACGCCTGCTTCATCAGCACCAGCTTCTCCACGACATGGCGCGGCGCGCAAACCCAGCCGACGCGCATGCCGGGCGACAGGATCTTCGAGAACGACCCGCAATAGAGCGTGCGGGCCTTGTCGATGCCGCCGGAGCGGGCGCAGTCGAGCGCCAGGATGGGCGGCACGCCCTCCCCGTCATAGCGCAGCGCCCGATAAGCGGCGTCCTCGATGACGGCGATGTCGAGATCGGCGGCGAGGTCGAGCACCGCCTCGCGCTGCTTGACGTCCAGCGTGTTGCCGGTCGGATTGGCGAAGTCGGGCACCAGATAGGCAAACTTGACCTTGCCGCCATTCGCCGCCGCGGCGGCGCGATAGGCCTCCGGCGTCATGTTGCCGCCGGTGGTGTTCAGCCGGTCGTAGCGCGGCTCATAGGCGTTGAAGGCCTGCAGCGCGCCGAGATAGGTCGGCCAGGTGACCAGAGCGGTGTCGCCCGGCGATAGGAACAGCTTGCCGAGATAGTCGAGCGCCTGCTGCGAGCCTGAGGTGATGAAGATGTTGCCCTCGTCGCATTGAACGCCGAGCTTGCCCATTTGGGCCGCCAGCCATTTGCGCAGCGGCAGATAGCCCTCGCTGACCTGGTATTGCAGCGCGACCCCCGCCTCTTTGCCTCCCAGCACCGCCTGGTAGGCGTCGCCGATAGCCTGCGCGGGAAACAGCGACGGGTCCGGAATGCCACCAGCGAAGGAGATGATGTCAGGCTGGTCGAGCAGCTTCAGCAGCTCGCGGATTTCCGAGGCTTTCATCCGCGACGAGCGCGAGGCCAGAAGGTTCAACAAGGTCAAGGCGCACCTCCCGAAGTGCTTCTATTTAGGTCAGCTTGGTTGACCTATTATCAGGCCGCGCCTTTCGCGTGAATACACAAAACGGTCATGGCGCATCGTCGAGGCGACATTTGGCCTACAGATTTTCGCGGATGCCAATGGAAAGTTCGGCCATCGGCTCCCCGGCAGATGGCGGATTGTCGTTATATTAGAAAAAGTGCATATTATTGCAAGCCGGGGCGTGGCTCCGGTTGAACCGCCCGTTGGCTAGGCCGCCGGAGCGGTCCAAAGATCAGTCAAATGCCAGGAGAAAACAGGCACGTCCGTGCCGCCCTCATCATCGGGTGGCCGAGGCAGTGATATTTGGAGGAGAGTCCCATGAAGGTTACCATACTGGCGAGTTACGAACCCCATGCCGCCAAGGGACTGATGCAAGGATCGAACCGGGAAGTTGCAATCGCGGCGCTGTTTGAAAGTGTGGGCGGCAAGATGAACAGCCTGATGTTCACGCGCGGCCTCTATGACGTCATCGTCAATGGCGAGGTGCCGGACCAGATTGCCGGGATGGGGATGACGCTTGCCGTGCGGGCGAGCGGCTCGGTGAGCGATCTCGTCGTTCTGGAAGAGCTCGACATGAAGGCGGTGATCGCGGCCGCCAACAAGGCCGCCGGCGCCTACAAGCCGGCCGGCTGATGTCTCATCGAACGGAGAACGCCATGACCGCCTACAACGTAGTCCGCTTTCGCACCAAGCCAGGCAAGGAAAAGGCCTTCGTCGAGGCACACGAAAAGGTCTCGCTGAACGCCAAGGGCTTTCGCAAGGGCGCCCTTATCAAGACCGGCGAGCGCAGCTTCTGCATGGTCGGCGAATGGGATGACATGGACAGCCTCGCCGCGGCGCGGCCGATGATGATCGGCATTCTCGACACGTTCCGCGATATGCTCGAGGACCTGGGTGGCGATCTCGGCGTGACGGATCCGGTGTCCGGCACGGTCGTTGCGCAAATATAGGCTGAGGCGCCGCCTTCTGGCGCCGGCCGGGCCGCCTTGCGCGCCTGGCCGGTGTCATCGGCGCGAAGCTCGCGAGAAGCCGGCCGCGGCGGTGTGGCGCCGTTGCGTCGCCTCAGAACGGCAACCGAATCTCGTCATCCTGCGCGGCCTGCGGCCAGCCGATATCCTTCTTGATCTCGGTCGGCAGCTCGTTCAGCTCGCGCATCGTGCGGCGGCGCTTGCTGGCCTTGGCGAAGGCGGCGCGGATCCGGTTAAGGTTCTTGAACATGGAAAGCTCCCATAAGTCGGCGGCGCAAAGCCGGTGCCGCCTCTTCACCCGGCGCCGCTTTTGCGATGCGTCTGTAACCGGTGGATTGCGCGGAAACGGTGAAATGCTTCACGAAGCCGGAGCGACCTGAAACATATGCATGCAAACTGATTTGGGGAGGTCGAGCATACGGCCTGAGGGACAGGCGCGCGCCTGGTTGCGCTACGCGGCCAGCTTCCGGCCTCGAGCCACCTCCCTGCCACCCCGATAGACCGTGCGCTCCTTCGGCACTGCCACCACCGCTTCCGGGATATGCTCGGCCCGAACAGCGACAAAGTCGGCCTTGGCGCCGACCGCGATGCCATAGCCCTCCAGACCCAGCGCCTTGGCGCCGGCATGGCTCACCACGTCACAGGCGGCTTCCAGCTCCCAATCCTCGTAGAAGCCGGAGCGGTAGCCGATCATGTTGGCGCGGTTCAGCATGTCGCCGTCGCCATAGGGCCACCAGGAATCGCGGATGTTGTCGGACCCGGCGAAGACGGTGACGCCGGCCTTGCGCAGCGCCGCCACCGGCGGGAAGGCATGGTCGCCGGGCGCGTTGGTCATGACGGCGACGCCGGCGGCGGCGATCCTCTCGCCGGCCCTGGCCAGCGCTTCGGCGGAGATGTCGCCCAGCGCATAGGCGTGGCTGACGGCGACTTTTCCTTGCATGCCCGATGCCGAGGTGTGGGCGACGATCTCCTCGATCTCGAAGAGGCCGAGCGCGCCGCGGTCATGCAGGTGGATATCGATGCCGGCGGCGCGCTTTTCGGCAAGGCCGAAGACCACGTCGAGATGGGCCTTCACATCGCGGTCGAAGCTCGCCGGATCGAGCCCGCCGATCAGGTCGCAGCCGAGCTTCAGCGCTTCGTCGAGCAGCTCGGCCGTGCCGGGCGAGGACAGGATGCCGCTCTGCGGAAAGGCGACGAGCTGGATGTCGATCAGGTCGCGGTATCTCTCGCGCACGCCAAGGATCGTCTCGACATGCTTCAGCCCGACCGCGGCATCGACCATGACATGGCTGCGCATGGCGAGGCTGCCATGGCCGACGCAAAGCTCGAGCTGGTGTTTCGCGCGCTTCTCCATGGGTGCCGCCTGCTCGAGGTTGCGCATCTGGAAAGCAACCCGCTCGCGCACATCAAAACCGTTTGTGCAGGGAATATGCGGCCGCCAGCTATCGCCATAGAAGGAGGTATCGAGATGGACATGGCCCTCGACGAAGGCCGGCAGCACGAGCTGTCCGGCGAGGTCGACGGCGCCTGGCGGCGGCGATGCGGCATTGGCGGCCGGCGTGATGGCGCTGAAGCGCCCATTAACGACGGCGAGGTCGGCGACGGTGCCGTCGGCAAGCCTCGCATTGAGAAAACGAGTCTGATTCACGACGCATCCCATTGAAAGTGAACGCATCAGTGGTCGTCGCTTGGCTGGCCAAGGTCAATGCGGGATGAGATAGAAAGTGTTTCGCCATTGCCTTCTCCCGTTGTGGAGGAAGGCAAGTACAACGCCCGTTATATACCGCTTTCGCGGAAGTTTCAGCGGGCGGCAAATATGCGATGGTGAAGTTAGCGGTATGAGGCCGCCGTGGTCGACGCGGACGCCCAAGCACATCCCCAACAATGCGCCCCCAACGGACGCGTCGACCATGAAAAGAAGTGCTGACGGCGACCTTGCCCAGGGTCGCCGTTTTGCCTTTGGCCTTCCGGTCAGCCTTGGGTGCCGGTGTATTCGGCGATCAGCCCCTCATAGTCCTCGAAGGCAGGCAGCGCTTCGTAGCTGTGCACCGCCGATGTCGCCGCCCAGGGCAGTTTCTCGGCCGTCCAGGTCTCGATGAAGGGCGCGTACCAGGCATGGTCGTCGAGCATGGTCGGGCGCAGATTGACGAACCAGTCGATCCCTTCGGGCCGCGTGAACATCCAAGTCATGCAGTAGCCGCAGAAATAATGCTTCGAGGCGCCGTGCAGGCCGCCGATCACCGGCTCGCCTTTCGTAGGCGCTGGATGACATAAGCTGGCAGCCGGCGCAGTGGCAGGCCATGGTGAGCAGCGGTTTTGCCGAGATTTTCAGGCGCACGCGGCCGCAGCGGCAGCCTCCTTCGGCAGGAAGAGTGAGGGTGGGCAAGATGGACTCCTTGGGGTTCTCCCTTCTCCCCCTGTGGGAGAAGGAGAAGGGGCGCTCAGCCTTCCGTCAACTCCGCCGTCGTCGTCATCCGCGCGCCTTGCCCAGCGAAGGCTTCGTTGTGGCGGGCGATGATGGCGGGCGCTTTCTCCTCGAGCGAATCCAGCGTCGAATGCGCGTCGGAGACCACGGTGACGCCCAAGCCCTCGGCCAAGGCGCCCTTGACGGTTGCGGCGACGCAGAAATCGGTCTGGGCGCCGATCAGCACGACGTCCTTTGCGCCCTGCCCCGCCACCCATTCGGCGAGCTCGGGATTGGAGAAAGCGTTGCCCACGCTCTTGCCGAAGGTCGGCTCGTCGGCCGCCTGGCCGAGCAGCGGCCAGACCGGCCAGCCGGACGCGCCCGGCGCCAGCGGATCGCCTTCCGGTCCGTCATGGCGGATGAACGCCACCTTACGGCCGGAACGCCGCGCCCAGTCGATCAGCGCGCGCGAGCGCTCGGCGATGGCGTCGGCGTCATGGATCGGCGGATCGAAACGACCGTCGAACATGCCGGTCTGCAGGTCGATGACGATGAGCGGCGCGGCGGCGGAGGGAGCGGTATCTGGCATGGCGGCGAAGATAGCGTGGGTGGGGGATGGGTCAAGGACGAGGCAGGAGCCAGCAAGCAGCAACTCGCGCCAATCCATATGCAATTTTCGGTTGCATTTATAAACCATTGCAACTAACGTGACCAAAGGATCGGGGGATGACAATGGATGAACAATACACCGTGTTCCTAATCGGAGGGGGCACGGGAGGTGACGAGCAGGCGGTGTTCACGCCGCAGAATGTGGGGACTCGGTGCAGGCTCGCTTGCAGCTATCGCCACAAAGTCATCGTTGCCGAGGAAGGCGATTATTTCGAAGCCCTATGTCAAATCCGCAAGCAGCTGGAATTGGAAGGGATAGTGCCCTTTTGTTATGGCGCGAGCGCGAATGTTTTCCCTGAAGGCACCGTGACAGGAATGAGTCGTGGATTGGTGGTCTGCAAAGTGAAAACGGGGGAGCGTCCCAAGGAGAGCGACTTAGTCAATATATTTGACGAAGGTTATGATGTGATGCCGGTGTTCGTCTCCATGCAGCAGCAGTTTTGGGATTCGTGGCTCGCCTCCCTGCCCCGGTCGCAAGACCCGGAGATCGCGAACTCGACGGACGGTGCAGCCCGCTCCCTCTTGCAGTCTCTAACAGTTCGTTTTGCGAAGATGTTGAAATCGCTTTTCTAGGGTCAGGGGGAAGAGGGCCGCCTGGCTTTTACGACATCAGCGGCATCGGGCCCTTCAGCGCCTCGGCCAGCGCGTCGCGGAAGACCGCGATCGGGCGTGCCAGCCTGCCGGCCGGCGGGCGGTGCAGCAGCCAGCAGCGCACCTGCGGCTTGAAGCCGGGGCAGTCGACCACCTCGACCGCATCGCGCCATTGGCTGCTCGACAGCGCGCCGAGCGTGACGACGCCGATGCCGTGGCCGCGCGCCACCAGCGACATCCGTAGATCCGCGCCCTGCGCCTCGACGCCGACATGGAAAGGCAGCCGCGCCACCTCGAAGCGGTGGCGGATGAAGGCGCGAAAGCCGCAGCCGGTTTCGTTGAGCACCCAGGGGTAGCGCGCGAGATCGTTGAGCTCAGCCGGCTTGGGCACCCCGAGGCTTGGCGAGGCCACCAGAAGCACCGCCTGCACGCCGAGATCGTCGCCGACGAGTTCGGGCGGCGGCGCGACGCCCTCGGCAAGGCAGACGGCCACCGCGTCGATTTCGCTGTGCAGCACCTGCTCCACCAGGCGCGGCGAGAGGCTTGAGGTAATCCTCAGGGTCAGTTGCGGGAAGGCCGCGCGAAGACTGTCGAGCGGCTCGGACAGCGCGCTGGTCGACAGATAAGGCATGATGCCGAGGCGGAACTCGCCCCTCACCTCGCCCGCCGGCGAGACGCCCGCCTTGAGATCCTCCAGCGAACGCAGCACGCGGCGGCCGTGCTCATAGGCCTCGCGGCCGGATGCGGTGGGTTTGAGCGGCTTCGACTGGCGGTCGAGCAGGGGCGTCGCCAGCCGCTCCTCGAGATTCTGAACCCGACGCGTCACACCGGGCTGCGTGAGGTTGAGCCTGGCCGAAGCACCGACGATGGAGCCAGTTTCGACGACGGCGACGAAGGCTTCGAGGTCGTGAATGTTCATGCGTATCTCGCATAATCATTATTAGATCATTTGAATTGTAGCACTATGCTATCATGGAATAAAGTCCCCTCATGATATGCGCACAATGAAGGACTCGCAATGAGCGGATCAGACTGCACGCAAGCCACCACGGCGTTCGCCGCGCCGTCCACCGGCGCTCAAACCATCACCAGGGCGCAGACGCTGCTGTTCGCCGGCTCGGTCGGCATCATCATCACCAACATCTTCGCGCCGCAGACGCTGGTCGGGCTGATCGGACCGTCGATGGGGGCAGCGGCATCGGAAGGCGGCCTCGTCTCCATGGCCGCCCTGCTTGGCTATGCCGCCGGGCTGTTCTTCCTGGTGCCGCTCGCCGACCTCGTCGAGAATCGCGTGCTGGTGCTGCGCATGCTGGGCACTGCCGTGCTCGCCGCGGCGGTCGCCTCCGTCGCGCCATCCGCGGCTTCGCTGCTGCTGGTACTGTTTGCACTCGGCGCGGCGTCGTCCTGCATCCAGGTGCTGGTGCCGGTCGCGGCCTCGATGGCGCCGCCGGGAGAGGACGGCCGTGTCATCGGCGATGTCATGAGCGGGCTGATGATCGGCATTCTGTTGTCGCGCCCGCTGGCCAGCCTCGTCGCCGACGCCTTCGGCTGGCGCGCTTTTTATGGCATCGTCGCCGCGACGCTGGCGCTGCTCGCCATCTTGCTCGGCTTCGCCATGCCGAAGCGCCGGCCGTTGGCGCATGCGAGCTATACGGGGCTCATCGCCTCGCTGCTCGCGCTTCTGCGCGAAGAGCCGGTGCTGCGGCGGCGCGCCTTCACCGCCAGCCTGGCGATGGCCGGCTTCAGCGTGTTCTGGACGGCGGTGGCGCTGAGGCTTGCAGCACCGCCCTTCGATCTCGGCCAGAAGGGCATCGCGCTGTTCGCGCTGGTCGGCGCCGGGGGTGCGGCGGTGACGCCGCTGTTCGGCCGCGCCGGCGACCGCGGCTGGACGCGGCCGGCGACAGTCGCCTGCCATTTCGTGCTCATCGCCGCGCTCGCGCTCGCCGCCTTCGCCGGCGCCGCCAGAGCCGGCGGCGCATGGCTGCCGCTCATCCTGATGGGCGCAAGCGCGGTGCTGCTCGATATCGGCGTCATCGGCGACCAGACGCTCGGCCGCCGCGCGGTGAATCTCCTACAGCCCAAAGCGCGCGGCCGCATCAACGGGCTGTTCGTCGGCATCTTCTTCATCGGCGGCGCGATCGGCTCGCTGCTGGCCGGCCTTGCCTGGGCCTGGGGCGGCTGGAACGCGGTGTGCGGGGTTGGAGCGCTGTTCGGGGTGGCGGCGCTGGTTGTGGATTGGCTGGAGGAGCGGGTTGCTTCGTGAAGAAAGCGCCGGCGCCCGAGCGCTCAATCTCCCCCCTTGTGGGGGAGATGCCCGGCAGGGCGTGAAGGAACGAGGCGTTCCGCATATACCTCTTGCGAAGTTTCATCGGTACCGGCTTTGACTGAGACGCTGGCGGGACAGCGCCCCCCTCTGGCCTGCCGGCCATCTCCCCCACAAGGGGAGAGATCGGCAGCTTCGGCGCCTCAGCCAATCCCGCCCGTCACGACATGGGCCCCGCCAACACCCCCGTCCGGCGATCTCGCAACGGCCGTGACGATCGAGCCATAGGAACCGCGCCAGACACTGTGAAAGCCTTGATGAGTCGCGGCCGGGAGGATCACGCGACCAACAAGGCGGTTGGGGCCGCCTTCCATGGAAACCGGCTCCCCGTTGACGTGGACTTTCACCGCCGCTTCCGGCTCCGTCCTGCCTGCCTCGACCTCCAGCACGATAGCGATCTCGTCGGTGTCGCCGGAGCGCATCGTCGTGGCGCTGAGCGACAGCGCGAGCGGCGCACCGCCGGCATCACTCCTCACACCGCTGTCCGCCTCGAAAACATCATCGGCCAGCGCGGGCGTGCGCGGCGGGACGGTGCGGCGCTTGGTGGCGCGCTCATAGTCGCCGGCCATCATCAGCAGCGGCGTGTCGTCATAGGCCTTGCCGGCGAAGGTCAGGCCCACCGGCATGCCTATATCGGCCATGGTGCCCATCGGCACGGTCACCGTCGGGATGCCGAGATGGCGCCAGACGAGATTGCCGTTGGCGACCCAGGTGCCGTTGCGCCAGGCAAGCCTGGCGGAGGCCTCGTTGACGTCGGCATCGGCCGGCCCGACATCGGCGACCGCCGGCAGCACGACGGCGTCGAGGCGGTTGGCATCGAGCCAGTCCTCGAAGTCGATGCGACGCGTGGCCTCCAGGCCCTTCAGTCCGGCCTCCATGGTTGGGATATCTTCCAGTCGCGCCACGCCCCGCTTCGCCCGCTCGACATACCGCGCCAGATCGAAATCGGCCTCGCCGTAACGGTCGCGCAACGTGCCCGGGGGCTGCGGGAAGATCTTTGCGCCGTCGACCGAAGCAAGATCGGGGATGGCCGGATCGGCATTGGCGCGCAGGAAATCATCCCACGACCAGACGGACAGGTCCCAGATCTCGCGCTCGGCGAATTCCTCCGGCACCAGCCCGCGATCGACCATGGAGCGGGCGCCGGGACGATCGCGCTCGTAATTGGACACAACCGGGAAATCGACCTCGACCACTTCCGCGCCGAGCGTTTGCAGGTCGCGCGCCGCCTGCCGCCAGAGCTCCAGCACCGAGGCGCGCGTTTCGATCGGCCGGTCGGCGCCCTCGTCCTTGCCGATATACATTTTTGGCACGCCGAGCCGCTTGCCCTTGAGCGCGCCTTGCAGCGGAAGGGCGGTGTAGCTCGCCGGCCGCAGCGCCGAGGCTTTCGGGATATCCACCCAGGGCTGCACACGCCAGAAATCGCCGCGCGGATCGGCGTCATCGGCGACGATCACGTCGAGCAATTCCAGCATGTCGGCGATGCTGCGCGTATGCGGCACCACCACATCCATGGTCGGCACCAGCGGCCAGTTGCCGCGCACCGAAATCACGCCGCGCGAGGGCGTGTAGGCGCTGAGCGCATTGTTGGAGGCGGGAGCGCGTCCGGACGACCAGGTTTCCTCGCCAAGCCCGAAAGCGGCGAAGGATGCGGCGGTCGCCGTGCCCGAGCCGTTGGACGAACCGGAGGCGAAGGCGGCGGTGAGGAAATCCTTGTTGTAGGGGCTCTCGGCGCGGCCATAGACGCCGCGCTGCATGCCGCCATTGGCCATCGGCGGCATGTTGGTGAGGCCGATGAGCACCGCGCCGGCGGCGCGCAGCCGCGCGATGGTGAAGGCGTCCTCCGTGGCGACGAGATGCTCGAAGGCCGGCGAGCCTGCCGCGACCGTCAGGCCCTTCACCTTGTAGCTGTCCTTGGCGGTGTAGGGGATGCCGTCGAGCGGCCCGAGCGCCCTGCCCGAGCGCCGGCGCCGGTTGGACGCTTCCGCCTCCTCGAACATCTTTGGATTGAGGACGGGGACCGCGTTCAGCGCGATGCCGTGACGGTCGTAATGGGCGATGCGCCTGAGATAGGCGGCGACCAGCTCGACACTGGTGACGGTGCCGTCTTCAAGCGCGCCGCGCAGGTCGGCGATCGAGGCTTCTACGAGGTGGAGGGTGGGCATGATGGGCTCGGCTTACGTGGCGTCTCGGTACCATTGCCCTGCCGGATGTCTCCACCGCAAGAGGCTTGGAAAGAGGCTTGGACTTCATGGACACGTAGGAGGAATGGCGCCGCGGTCGAAGCTGCTGATCTCCCCCCTCGTGGGGGAGATGGCCGGCAGGCCAGAGGGGGGCGCGAAAGAACGCGGCATTGCGCATTGCCCCAATGAAACAGCGGTGGGTGTGACAGATGGCTGAATTGGGACGCCGGCGGGACAGCGCCCCCCTCTGCCCTGCCGGGCATCTCCCCCACAAGGGGGGAGATCGGCCATCATGCCGGCTTTTTTGCCAACCTGTAACGTCGCCCTCACTCCGGCGCCCCGGCAAACAGCACCTTGCCATCTCCTCCGCCGCCGGCCAATCGCGGATGATGCGACGGCGGTTACTTCAGTATAACGCTGTCCCCAGAAAACAGAACGGCCGGCCGGGGGCGCTTACTTGACAGAAATCGTTCATATGAGATTATCCGCCGTGATTTTCGAGGAGAGCAATCGCATGAAGAAGACTTACGAGAAGCCGGTTTTCGTCCGCAAGGGCAAGCTTTCAGCGATTGTGGCCGGTTCGCCTGTGCCAGGTTGACGGTGAAATCATCGCAGCTTTGAGCATGTGTCGGGATATCCTGATATGAAGAAGACTTACGAGAAGCCGGTTTTCGTCCGCAAGGGCAGGCTTTCGGCGATTGTGGCCGGTTCGCAGCCCGTCTGATCGGGATAGCCAAAGCCTGGCCTCAACGATCCCCGCCACGGCGGGGATTTTTGTTTTCTCACCCAAACTCCACCCAGACCGGCGCGTGGTCGCTGGGGTTTTCCCCTCCCCGCACCTCGCGGTCGATGCCCGCCGCCTTCAGCTTTCGCGCCAGCTTCTTCGACAGCAAGATGTGGTCAAGCCGCAATCCGGCATCGCGCGGCCAGCGGTTCCGGCGGTAGTCCCAGAAAGTGTAGAGCCTCTCTTCCCTTGGAAAAACCTTGCGCAGCGCGTCGGTCCAGCCCTGATCGATCAGCGCGGCGAAGGCGGCGCGGCTTTCGGGCTGCACCAGCGCGTTGTCGTCATAGGAGCGGGTCTCATAGATGTCGCGCGGCTCGGGCACGATGTTGAAGTCGCCGGCGAGCGCCACCGGCAGGCCGGTGTCGAGAAGCTCAGCGGCGTGCGCGGCGAAGCGTTCGTGCCAGGCGAGCTTGTAGTCGAATTTCGGGCCGGGCCGCGGGTTGCCGTTCGGTGCGTAGAGGCAGGCGATGACGACGCCGTCGACCGCCGCCTCGATGTAGCGGGCCTGGCGGTCGGCATCGTCGCCGGGCAGCGCGTCGCGCGTCAGCACCGGCTCGGCGCCCTTTGCTAGGATGGCCACGCCGTTCCAGGTCGGCTCGCCCTTCCACACAGCGCCATAGCCGGCCTTCGCGAGCCTCGTCTGCGGGAATTGGGTGTCGCGGGACTTCAGCTCCTGCAGGCAGACGACGTCGGGCTTCGCGCGCGCGAGCCAGGCGAGCAGGTTTTCGAGACGATTGTTGATGTTGTTGATGTTGAAGGTGGTGAGTTTCATTTGCGGATGCCGCCGCTTCGCGCTTCGTCATCCTCGGGCTTGACCCGAGGATCCATGCCGTGACCGTCGCCATGGAACGTGGCGGGGCAGAATTCTGAACCGGAGCAGAGCCTTAGCGTCATGGTATGGATCCTAGGGTCTGCGCGCGTCGCTTCGCTCTTTGCTTCGCCCTAGGATGACGAAGCCGAGGGCTGCGCGAATTTAGCCACTATCGTCTCCGCCACCATCTTCAAATGGTCCGCCGTCGAAAAACCCGAGATGGCCTTGCGCGGCTTGAGGTCGTGGTCGCCGTCCTCCAGCCAAACCACCTCTATCGCCGGCGACAGGCCGTAGGTGGCGACCTCGTCCTTTGTGCCGAACTCGTCGCGCGTGCCTTGGAAGATCAATGTCGGGGTCTTCAAGTCGAGGAGATGCTTCGTCCGCAACTGCTCCGGTTTGCCCGGCGGATGGAACGGGTAGCCGAGGCAGATCAGCCCCGCGATCTCACCCTTGGCGAACATCTCGTCGGCGACCATCGAGGCGACGCGGCCGCCCATCGACTTGCCGCCGATGATCAGCTTGCCGGTCACGCCCCTGGCGCGCAGATCGGCGATCGCCTTGATGTATTCCGGGTTGACGGTCTCCGCGCGTGGCGGCGGCTTGCGGTGGCCATAGCGGCGCGCCGCCATATAGTGGAATTCGAAACGCGCGACCTGGAAGCCGGCCGTGCTGAGCGCCTTGGCGGTGGCGGTCATCGAGGGCGAGTCCATCGACGCTCCGGCGCCGTGAGCCAGCAGGATGGTGACGGGAGCGGTGTCGAAGCCGTCGAAGAGGAAGTGGGTCGTCATGGGTCTGTTCTCGGCGCGGCGGCGAAGCTGCTGATCTCCCCCCTTGTGGGGGAGAGGGCCGGCAGGCCAGAGGGGGGCGCGAAGGAACGCGGACTTCGCTCCTTACAAAACGAAAATTCTAGAGGTCGCGGCAGCGAAAAGCTGTCAGGCCGGCGGGACAGCGCCCCCCTCCGTCCTGCCGGACATCTCCCCCACAAGGGGGGAGATTGGCTGTCGCGTCGGCCTTCGCCAATCATCGTCACCCTGCCGTGCGCGCCATATGCAAATCCACGAACTGGATGCCCTTCTGCGCAGTCCGCGCCCATTCGGACTCCGCGTCCAGTTCCAGATAGCGGACCCACAACCGGCGGGCCTCCATCAGATTACCCGCATCGAATTCCAGCCGGGCGAGGTTGAACACCGGATCGGCATAGGCCTTGTCGAGCGCGATCGCCTTTTGCAGATGGCGCCTTGCCGAAGCCACCTTGCCCTCATCGCTCATCAGCCCGGCGAGGTTGAACCAGGCTTCGACGAAGCCCGGGTCGAGTTTTATGGCGCGGGCATAGTCGTGCGCCGCTTCGGCGATCCGGCCGGCGCCGCGCAGGCAGTTGGCGCGGTTGAAGGCGGCAATCGCATCCTTCGGGTCGATCGCCAGGCAGCGCTGGTAGAGCGCTGCCGCGTCGTCGTGGCGCCCCTCCTCTTCCGCCATTTCCGCTTCGGCGAAGAGTTCTTCCAGCGTGTCGTCTTCCGGTGAGCCGAGGTCGAACAGCAGCTGGCCGTCGAGCTCGCTCGTTCCATCATCGAGATAGATCGCGTCCGGGCGGCCATGCTGCGATCCGAGATTGAGCGATTTTGCCGTGAGCGAGGCGACCGGGCCGGAGCGGTGCACCGAGCGCGCGATCGCGCCCCAGCTGGCGCCGCTGGCAATCAGCCCGGCATATTTCCTCGCCAGGATCAGGTCGCGAAAGGAATAGGGCTCGCCGTCATGCTCGAAGGCGTCGAACAGCGACAGCATGTCGAGGGCATCGCCCGCGAGCCGCGACTGGTCGATGAGCGATTGCCGGGAGAGCGACGAGGCGTCGGGCGCCTTCATCAGCCCGAGCAGGCGCAGGAAACCGTTCTCGCTGACCAGGGCGCGGCCGGCTTCGCGTTCGGCCTTGGCGCGGCGCCCGATCTCGGCATCGCCGGATTTCGCCTTGGCGAGAAGCGCGCGGCCGAACACCACATGGCTGGTGCGGCGGGTGACGCCGCGCCTCAGCTCCGCATGGCGGCGCTCGACCTCGCGCACGGCGAGCCGCAGCGGAAAGGCGGCCAGCGCGCCGACGACGCCGAAGACGGCGCCGGGAACGATCACCGGCCCTCCCGTCACTTCTTGCTCTTGCCGACGGCCTTCAACAGGTTCGCCTTCAGCGGGTTCTCAGGCGCGCCGCCGGCAGCCGCCTTCTTGGCAGGCTTGGCGGGCGCTTCCTCGGCCTTGCTCTTCGACTTGGCCGGGGGCTTGGCCTGCTGCGACAGGCTCGCCTTCAGCGCATCCATGAGGTTGATGACGTTGCCGCGCTCGGGCGCGGCCGCGATGATCGGCTTGTGGCCCTTGAGCTTCTCGCGGATCATCGCCATCAGCGCCACTTCGTAGCGATCCTCGTAGTTCTTCGGATCGAAGTGGGTTTCCTTCTGCTTGATCAGCGCCTGGGCCAGCTCGAGCATTTCCGGATCCGGCTTGCCGGCCGGGATGTTGCCGAAATATTCAGCCGTGCCGCGCACTTCGTTCGGATTCCTCAAGGTGCAGACGAACATGCCGTTCTCGCGCGCGCCGATCGTCACCACGCGCTCGCGGCTGGAAAGCACCAGCCGCGCAATCGCCAGCTTGCCGGATTTGCGCATGGCTTCGCGCAGCACCGCGAAGGTTTCCTCCGCCATGGCGCCGTCGGGCGCGAGATAATAGGGCGAGTCCTGGTAGATGACATCGACCTCGCCCTCGTCGACGAAGGCTTCGATGTTCATCGTGTGATTGGATTCGATCCTCACCGCGTCGAGATCGGCGTCGTCGATGATGATGTACTGCTTGTCCTCATACTCATAACCGCGCACCAGGTCCGAGCGCTCGACCAAGCCGAGCTCGGGATCGACCGGCTTCATGTTGATGCGGTTGTGCGTCTTCTTGTGCAGCTGATTGAACGAGATGCGCTCGCTCGCGCTGGTGGCCGGGTAAAGCCGGACCGGACAGCTGACGAGGCTGAGCTTGAGATAACCTTTCCAACTTGCCCTGGGCGCCATGATGAACTCCTACGCGGCCATGCACTGACACTATGTTGGAGCATGGTCTTGTCCAAAAACCGGTTCCCACTTTTTGGGACCATGCTCTTTTGCAGCGCTTCGTCCGTAGGACGATTGGCGCCTTGGAAATCCTACACCGACCCCTCATCCTACAACCGAATTCCTAGCGAAGTGTTCTTGAGGGTGGGTTGGAACGGAGGATAATTCAAATTGTAGGAAGCGTCGATGGAGGTGGATTCAGACGCTGGCGATTGGCTGAAGCCCCGAAGCTTCGTCATCCTAGGGTCTGCGCGCGTCGCTTCGCTCCTTGCTCCGCCCTAGAATGACGACGCCGAGAGGCTACCGCTCCTTCCCCAACATCGGCAGATCCCTCGCCGCCTCGTCGATCTCCGCCCAGGGATCGCCCGACGTCTCCAGCAGTCCCGGCAGCGAGGCGTAGTTCAGGTCTTCCGGCGCGTCGATCGTCTCGAGGTCCGTCCAGCTGACCGGCGTCGAGGCCGGGAGGTTGGTGCGGGCGCGCAGCGAATAGGGGGCGGCGGAGGTGTGACCTCTCGCGTTGCGGTGGAAGTCGATGAAGATGCGCTTCTTGCGGTTTTCCTTGCCCATCGTGGTCGTGAAAGTGTCGGGTGCGGTGTCAGCCAGCAAAGTCGAAATGGCGCTCGAAGCCTGGTGCAGTTTCTTCCAGTTCTGCTTGCGCGTCACAGGCACGGTGATGTGGATGCCCTTGCCGCCGGAGGTCTTCACGAAGGGCACCAGGCCGAGGCTCTCCAGCCCGCCCTTGATGTGGACCGCCGCCTCCACCACCTCGCGCCAGGAAATCCCGTCGCCCGGGTCGAGGTCGAAGACGATCTGGTCCGGCCTGTCGAGTTTTGTGCGGTGCGTGCCCCAGGTGTGGAACTCCACGACGCCGAATTGCGCCAGCGCCAGATAGCCCTTGGCGTCCTCGACCGAGAGATAGGTTTTCGTCTCGCCTTCAGAATTGATGCTCTCGAACACCGCCACCGAAGGCGGCATGCCGGTGAAGGCGTGGCGCTGGAAGAAGCAGTCCTGCGGTTTGCCGGTCGGGCAGCGCACCAGCGACACCGGGCGTCCGATGATATGCGGCAGCATGAAATCGCCGACCAATGCGTAATAGACGGCGATGTCGAGTTTTGTCGGCCCGGTCTTACCGAACAGCCGCCGCTCCGGATTGGTCACCCAGATGGTGGCGAGGTCGGATTCGGCGATCAGCCGCTTGCGCTTGACGGGTGCCGGCGTGGTCAGCCCGCCGACATCGCGCAACCCGCGAAAGACGCCGTGACGGATCGCATTGTCGGCGGTGCGGTTCGAATAGCGCACGCGCGCCGACAGCAGCGGCTTCACCCAGCGCATCTCGCGCAGGATCTCGCGCGGCACGCCTTCAGGCGGGCTGGCGCCGGCCGTCAGCCGCTCCAGCCTGGCAAGCAGCTCGGTCGCCATGTCGCGGTCGAAGCCGGTACCGACCTTGCCGCGATAATGAAGCTCGCCATTTTCGAACTCGGCCATGCCGAGCGCGGCCAGCCCTTCCGCCCGGTCGGAGACGGTGTAACCGGCGATGACGAAATCATCCGTCTTTTGCGCCTTCACCTTGGTCCAGCTCTTGGTGCGGCCGCTGATATACATGGCGTCGGCGCGCTTGGAGACGACGCCTTCGAGTCCCAGCTCCGAGGCCTGATCGTAAAGACCCTGCCCGTCGCCCTCGACATGGTCGCTGTACTGGATGGCGGCATTGGCGGCCTGGCCGGCGAGCAGCTCGGCAAGCAGCGCCTTACGCTTGATGAGCGGCGCCTTGCGCAGGTCCCAGCCGTCGAGATGCAAAAGGTCGAAGGCGTAGAAATGCAGTTTCGAACCGGCGCCTTCGGCCAGCGCGTCCTGCAGCAGCGCGAAGCGCGAGATGCCCTTGTCGTCGAGCACCATGATCTCGCCGTCGATGATCGCCTGGGCGACCGGCAGGCGCGAAAAGGCCTGCGGAAGATCGCCATAGCGCTTGGTCCAGTCGATGCCGCCACGGGTGATCAGCCGCACCTCGCCATCCACCACATGCCCCATGGTGCGGTAGCCGTCGAATTTTATTTCGTGCAGCCAAAGCTCGCCGGTGCGCTCCGCTGGATTATCGCCGCCCGGCGGTTTCGGCACCTGGGTGGCGAGCTGCGGCACGATGCGGCTGGGCGGGGCGGCCTTCACGGCGCCGGGCAGCGCGCCCGGTTTCAGCGAACCCGGCTTCGGCGGCAGGCGTTCCCGCTTCCTCGGCGGCGCCGCCAGTTCCTCGATGCGACGGCCGGACTTCACGCTCTCGGGGCGGGCTTCGAGAATGTCGAGCTTGGTGTCCGAAGCGAGATCACGCTCCTTGAACAGCAGCCAGTTCTTCTTGTTCTCGTCCTCGCCGGGCTTGGGCTTCAGCCTTGTCAGCATCCAGCCGCCATTGAGTTTTTGCCCGGCCAGCCGGAACTTGAAGGCGCCGCTGCGCAGGCTTTTGTCGACGTCCTCCATCGGCGCCCAGGTGCCGGCGTCCCAGACGATCATCGGCCCACCGCCATATTCCCCTTCGGGGATGACGCCCTCGAAGTCGATATATTCGATGGGATGATCCTCGGTCTCGACGGCGAGACGCTTGTCGGCGGGGTTGAGAGACGGCCCGCGCGGCACGGCCCAGCTCTTCAGCACGCCGCCGACTTCGAGGCGCAGGTCGTAATGGTCGGCGGTGGCGTGGTGCTTGTGCACGACGAAGCGGTTGGAGCCCTCGCTGGCGGTGCCGCCCGCGGGCTCGGGGGTGCGGGAGAATTCGCGCTTGGCGCGGTAGGGTTTGAGGTTGGCGGGCGGCATCGACTAGGTGCCGAAGGGTGGAATGGAAATCGGCGAAGGCCGAGTTCCTTCGCGCCCCCCTCTGTCCTGCCGGACATCTCCCCCACTTGGGGGGAGATTGGATGTCGCGCCGGTTTTCGCCAATCGCCCACGCTGGAGGAAAAGCGCCGGCGACAAAGCTGCTGATCTCCCCCCTTGTGGGGGAGATGGCCGGCAGGCCAGAGGGGGGCGCTGTCCCGCCAGCCTCTCAGTCATCATCCCCGAATGCTCAATCGTCAATCGCCGGCGTCAGTTCCAGCTCGGCCGGCGTCAGCCCCTGCCGGAGCTGGCTCAGCCGGAACTCGTCGACCCAATAGGCCTCGCCGTCGACCAGCACGCGGGCGCTGTAGGTGCCGCCGGAAAAGCGCTGCGCGGTGACATAGACCTTGTGGCGCTCGAGCGCGGACTTCACCGCTGCGCGGCGGGACTTTTCTCTGGCGACGGGACTGGCCATGGCCTCACTCGAACACGCTGCCGCCGAAGAATGCGGCTGCCATAAGCATGGCGGAGAGCGGAATGTGAGTCAATTTGCCGGGCGCAGGCCGCTACTCACCGCCCCGCCCGCAGCCGCCGCCAGCGCTGCATGACTTCCTGCGCGAGCTTGAACAGGCGCGGGTTGTCGCGCACGAAGGCGACGCCCCGGCCGCGGTACTTGATGGCTTCGCTCGCGGCCACGCCCTTCAGCGTGATGCCGTAGCAAAGCTCGGACAGGATCGACTTCACCGCGCCCATATGCTCCTTGTAGCTCTGGTTGCCGACCGACAGGTCGAAATAGTCGAAGCCCTGCCCGCGGCCCCAGCGGATCAGCTCGCCCATGATGCACAGGCCGGGCGAAACGTTGGGCACCGCGCCCTGGTCAATCGCGACCAGCAGCGCATGCAGGGTCCCCTGATGGACCGCCAGGTACTGGACCGCGACCATGACGTCGCCGGCGCGCAGGCCGAAGATGCGCACCGAACCGTCGGCCAGGCCGCGCTGAGCCGCCTTGCGGTAGAAATCGACGACCTGGGGCTGCGCCAGGAGATCGAACCGGCCCAGCTCGCGAAAACGGCTGAGCCGCATTTCGACCAGCTTGCCGAAGATGGAGTCCACCAAAGCCGGCGTATCGGCTTCCACCAGCGCCAGGCCGCCATTGCGGTCCAGCCGGCGCAGGTCCTTGTTGAGGGCCTTGACGAAGGATGGACGGCAGATGCGCTTGACGACTGTCTCGGCGTCGCCATCCATGGCGATGCCGTAGTGGGAATGGATGGAATCGCGTGCCGGCGAAAGCAGCGCCAGGGGATTGGCGACGCCGCCGATCTCTTTCGGGATGCCGGTGATGTGGATGCGGTCCGCCGGCGGCAGCACGGAAAGCACCGCCGCCCACGCGGCCTCCGCCGACTGCCTCGTCCAGGGCGCCGCATCGGCGAGCAAGGGTGCCGCATAGTCGCAGACCCCGCAGCTCAGCCACTCGATCACCCAATGGCCGAACGCGCGGCGCCGCATCAGCGGCACAAGCATGACCGGTTCGCCCGACGCGGCGTCCCGCAATTCGACGATGGCAAGTCCGGCTTTCGGGGGCATGAGCCGTTCGACGATCCCCTCGGCCCAGGCGAAATGCTGGTGGCCGGTGCACAGGCCGGTCGTCTCGAGGCGCAGCCAGAGCGGTTTGACGGCTTCGAGGCTGGTGTGCAGCCGCGCCGCGTAGGCGCCCCTGGCGGCGCCGGCGGGATGCAGCGCCGTCTCGTCGTCGGCCAAGCCGGTCGTCATCGCGGCCATCGGCATTGCCTGGCTTGCCACATCATTCTCCTATCGTCTCTGCACGGCGAGCGTCGCCGCGCGGCGCCACGCGCCGACCATGGTGGGGCGCTGCTCGTTGGGGTGCTTGAGGTTCCACATGCGGTTGGCCGCGAAATACCATGAGGCCACCAGCACGAAGGTCTCGGAAACCGCAGCACCCGCCAGCGACCATGTCGGCGGCGCTGCCGCCAGCAGGATCCCGATCGTCGCCAGCCCGACAATCGCGCCGGCCAGGGTGATGAAGGCGACGATGCGGAAGTCGCCGACGATCTCGAGGATCACGCGGGGCATCACATAGGCCATGATCGGCACATAGTTGGCGATGGCGAAGACCCCGATCAGTCCGACCGAGGCATGCTGCAGGGCCTGGGATTTGATCATCGGCAGGATGAACAGGATGCCGCCGCCATAGACGAGGCTGCCGACCCCCATGATGACGGCCCAGACCTTGGCCTGCGTCCACACGCGCTCGAACTCGCCGTTGCGCACCAGCTTCGCGAGTTCCGGCTGCGTCATGTTGGAGAAGGCAAGGCTGACGATGCGCAGCGGCGCGAACAGCACCAGCACGGCCGCCAGCGGCGCGTAGGCGGCCGGTCCGGCGATGCCCGCGACCAGCAGCGCCAGGCATTGCCCTTGGATGTTCGTGGTGGTGGCGCTGAACCCCGACCAGGAGAGCTGCCGCCACAGCTTTGCGTAGCGCCGCCAGGTCGGCGCGCGGAAGGAGACGCGCAGCCTGCGGCGCGCCAGCTTCACCAGCACGGCGATGCCGACCACATTGGCCGCGGCAAGCGCGAAGAAGGTGGCCTGCAGCGCATTCGCGAAGAACCAGATCGCCGCTCCCGCCAGCACTATGCCCGCGATCGTGAACATGGCGTCGCTGATGGAGACGATGAGCTGCATGCGACGCGCGAAAAATGCCGTACGCATGTGGCTGCGCAGCGACCAGGCGCCGACGAAGCAGGCGGCGCCGATGCCGCTCGGGTCGCCAAGCAGGCGCATCAGCAGCCCCGTGCCCAGCCCCATCAGCAGCGCCACCACAAGCGCAGCCGATCCGAAGGTCACGTCATGCGCGTCGACGCCGGCGCGGTTGGCGCTCTTGCTCATCCATATGCTGGCCGGCACGGCGGTGAGCGAACGGATATAGGACAGGCCGACGCCGCCCATCACCATGCCCAGCGCGAAGAGGCCGTAGCCTTCCGCCGACAAAAGATGCAACAGCGCGATGTTGAGGGCGAAATGGAAGCCGCTCTGCATCGCCTCGCCGCCGATCATCAGCATGAGGCGCCGCACCAGATGGGCCGGGAAGGTGAACTTCACGGGCTCGTCTCCGCCTCGCGGGCGACACGCGCCCGCCCCCGCCGCGGCGTCGTGGCCTTCAGCTTGTCGGCCACGATCGCCACGATCGCGGCGGCGGCGATATGCTCGCTGAAGAGCGTCTCGTAGCGCGCCCGACCGGCGGCGGCGAAGCCGCGCCAGAGCTCCGGCCGCTGGATGATCTCGCTGAGCTTGCCGGCAAGAGCCTTGGCATCGCCCGGCGGCACATGCCAGCCGGTCTCGCCGTCGGCCACCACTTCCACCAGCCCGCCGATCGCCGACACCAGCGGCGGCCTGCCCCAGCCCATCGCCTCGATGGCGACGCGGCCGAGCGATTCCGGGCGGCGCGACGGGACCGCCACGATGTCGGCCCAGCGATAGTGGTCTGTGGGGTCGGAGACGAAGGGCAGCACCTCGACATGCCTGGTCAGCCCCATGCGCCCGACCAGCTCGGCCAGCGCCTGCTCGCGCTCGACGCTTTCGAAGGCGCCGCCGACGAGGCGGACCTCGACGCGATCGCGCAACCCGGCGGGAAGCGAGGTGACCGCTTCGAGCAGCACCTCCTGCCCCTTGATGCGGTTGACGCGGCCAAGCAGCAGGATTTTCAGCGGGCGGCCGCCGTCATAGGTCACCGGCAGGGCGGCCAGCGGCCCGGCGACGCCGTTATAGACGACATGCGTGCGGCGCCCCCCGGCATCGACGGCCTGCGGATCGCCGAAAGTGGCGCGCGTGGCGCGCGAGTTGAAGATCAGGTCCGCACCGCTCCAGCGCATCAGGGCGACAAGCACCTTGCGCAATATGCCCTCGGGGATCTCGTGGATATGCAGCAGCGCCTTGCGCGGCAAAAGCCGCGCGGCAAGCGCATAATCGGCGATGATCGAGGTGTTGATATAGGTCAGGTCGCTGCCCCGCATGCGGCGCCAGGCGCGCCAGAGCGCCGCCGGCAGCCGCGCCATCTCGACGGTGGCGAGCCTGAGCATCGCCTGGCGCCTGAGCACCCAGAGCGGCTCGAACACGATGCGGCTGGCATGCGGCGCGAGGATATCGACGATCGGCCCCTCGCGCGGCAGCACGACCTCGATCTCGGCGGCCGGAAACGCGGCGCGCAGCGCAGCCACGCTCTCCGCGAAGCTGCGGTCCGAACCATAGAGCTCGTAGCCCTGATGAACACAGGCTATGCGCATTTCTATCTTTCCACCTTGCACCCCAGGGTCGCCTCAGCACCGGACCCTTCAAGCGCGGAAGGAACTTCATGCCAAATCCGCACGCCGCTCTACCCAGCGGTGGCCACTGCAGGCCTCGGGAGCAAGGATCGTGCCGGGTCGTGAATGCCCGGCTGCGACCCCAACAACCCAGCCGTGCCCCGTATCGACACAGATACGTCGCGAAAGTTGACCGATAATGAAGCAAGCCCCGCGTTCTGAAGAGAAATTTTACATCTTCATGCGAGTGTTCGTCCCGGGGGTACCCCTGGCACGGAAGTTGCTGGGCGGTCATTGACATAACGACAACCATGACCGGACCCGGGGATCCTTTTATTTTGAAACCGGAACGACCTTCCACCCCGATCGAAAAGCCTTCGATCCTGATCCTGGGCACGCGCGGCATTCCGGCTTCCCATGGCGGTTTCGAGACTTTCGCCGAGCGGCTGGCGCTTTTCCTGGCCGGACGCGGCTGGAAGGTCGGCGTCTATTGCCAGAAGGAAGTCGAGCGCGTCGGCCAAAGGGTGACGAGCGGCACCTGGCGCGGCATCGAGCTCATCACCATCGAGGTCGCCTCCAGGGGTCCGCGCGCGACGTTGGAATTCGACTGGCAATGCGTGCTCGACGCCGCGCGGCGGCCGGGCGTGTGCCTGGTGCTCGGCTATAACGGCGCGGTGTTCCTGACCTGGCTCAGGCTCATGCGGCGCAAGATCATCACCAATATGGACGGCATCGAGTGGCGGCGGCCGAAATGGGGGCCAGCGGCGCGCGCCTGGTTCTGGCTCAACGAATGGATCGGCGCCTGGCTCTCGCACCGTCTCGTCGCAGACCACCCGGCGATCGCCGATCACCTGGCGACAAGGCGGCCGCGCAGCGCCATCGCCACCATTGCCTATGGCGCCGACCCGGTGACCTCGGCGCCGGAGGAACCCGTTCGCGCGCTCGGGCTGGAGCCCGGCAAATATCTGGTCTCGATCGCGCGCATCGAGCCGGACAACAACATCCTGCCGATCATCGAAGCCTTCCGCCGCCGCGATCGCGGCGACATGAAGCTGGTGGTGCTGGGCACGCTCAACGACGGCATCCCGTATCACCGCGCGGTGCGCGAGGCGGCAGGCACCACGGTGATAATGCCGGGCGCGATCTATGACCAGGCGGTGGTGAAGGCGCTGCGCTACCATGCGCGCGCCTATATGCACGGCCACACGGTGGGCGGCACCAACCCCTCGCTGGTCGAGGCGCTGGCTGCCGGCAATATGGTGATCGCGCATGACAACCGTTACAACCGCTGGGTCGCCGGCGATGCGGCGATCTATTTCAACGACACCGACGACCTGAGCGCACGGATCGACGAGGCGCTGGCCGATGACGCGCTGGTGGCGCGCTGCAGCAAGGCGGCGCGGGCACGCGCCCGCGAGGCCTTCCGCTGGGAAGACGTGCTCGCCGCCTATGAGAAGGAAGCGCTGCGGCAGCTCGGCGCCGCCACGGCCGCGCCGGCGCAAGCCGACCGCGCCAAGCACGCATGACCGGGCACGCATGACCGGCTGGTCTCGCCGCCGGATCCTTGGGGCGGCGCTGGCCGCGGCGACGACGCCGCTGGCGGCAATGGCTCCGCCATCGATCGCACCGGCGAAAGCCGCGACCGGCGAATGGCCTTTCAGGCGCGGCGTCAACGCCTGGCCGTGGTTTGCGCTGACGCGCGAATTTCCAGCACCGCGCACCGACTATGACTGGCCGCCTTTCCAGTCGCAGCGGCCCGTGCCGACGCCGGCCGACCTTGCCCGGCTGCGCGCCAGCGGCCTCGACTTCATCCGCCTGCCTGTCGATCCGGGACCGTTCCTGGCCGCCGATGCGGGCCGGCGCGCCGACCTCATGGCGATGCTCAGTTCGGCGGTCGAAGCGGCTCTGGCCGCCGATCTCGGCGTCATCGTCAACGTCCAGGCCAATGGCGCAACCCATTACTGGAATCCCGACCGTATGGTTTCCAGCACCGACGCTCCGGAATTCGCCCGCTACCGCGCCTTCGTCGCCGATGTGGCCGGCATGCTCAAAGACATGGCGCCCGGCAGGGTCGCGCTGGAACCGGTGAACGAGCCGCCGCAGGACTGTTCCTCCGAGGCGTGGCCCAGGGTGCAGGCGGCGCTGCTCAACGCCGCGCGGGGCTCGGCGAAAGACCTGCCGATCGTCGTCACCGGCGGCTGCGGCTCGATGGTGCGGGGCCTCACCGCGCTCGACCCGGCGCCGCTGGCGGATTTCGAGCCGATCCTGTTCACCTTCCACTTCTACGAGCCCTATCTGTTCAGCCATCAGGGCGCGCCATGGATGCGCGAGCCGATCTACCGCGCGCTGAACAACGTGCCCTGGCCAGCCTCGGCCGGCACGTTGGAACAGACGCTGGCCTCGGTCAGGGCAAGGATGGCCGGGGATCCGGAGAGGTCCGACGAAGCCAAGAAGGCCGCCTATGCCGAGACCGAGAAGATGCTCAAAGTCTATTTCGACGCGCAGCCCGACCGCGGTTTCATCGACGGCTATCTCGCGCAGGTGAGCGACTGGGCGGACAGAAACGGCATCGCGCCCGGGCGCATCGTCATGGGCGAGTTCGGCGCGCTGCGCACCGACGCCCACTACACCGCCGCGCCCAATCCCGACCGCGCCCGCTACATCGCCGATGTGCGGCAGAGCGCCGAAGCCTCCGGCTTTCCCTGGGCGTTCTGGGACCTGTTCGACGGCATGGGCATGATGGACGACACGACCCGCGCGCTCAATCCCGCCATGGTCGAGGCGCTCGGACTGACGATGCCGCCAAACTGATTTGTTGAATCATCAAACCACGCTAAGGCTTTGGTTTGATGCGAGCGCCGGCGGGCGGGAAGCCGGTGCATTCTTGCGAAGTCAAGCCGGCGGCTCACAAATAAGGCGTGCCGGCCATCGCGGCTTTCAGGCCAGTCGCCCCCTTGTCGACGAGCGCCAAAAAAGCATCGTCCGCTTCCTTCCTGCTGCGCGTCTTACAAAAAGTGCGATGCGCTTCGAGGAAGGCGACCGTCCATGCCGCCAGCAGCAGGCTTGCCGCTAGACGGGCGTCGGGATCGGCGGCATCGCGCCCAACCGCTTCGGCCAGCGCCGCGGCGACCAGGTCGGCCAGGTCGTCGCGGATCGCCCGCGCCCGCGCCTTCAGGGTTTCGCTGCCGGCGACCGTCGGAACCAGGCGCTCGCTTCTGGCTGAAAACTCGACGACGGGACTTTTCTCCGCCACCAAACGGTGCGCGAGCCGGCAGAGCGCCTCCAGCGGCGCGACGCCGGCTGGGCGCTGCCGCACCGCTTCACGCAGCATCTCGCGCCCCTCCTCATCGCGGTCGAAGAACATGTCTTCCTTGCGCGGGAAGTGGTTGAACACCGTCATGCGCCCGACATCGGCGGCCTCGGCGATCTCGTCCACCGTCACGTGATCGAAGCCGCGCTCCATGAACAGGCGCGTGGCGGTGTCGGAGATGGCCTTGCGGGTGGCGAGGCGCTTGCGGGAGCGGCGGTCTGATGGTTCGGCCATGGCTTCTCCTAGCATGATTTCTGTACTCGGTACATATTCGTATTGAATCCGTGTCGCCAATGCGCGATATATGTACTCAGTACATATTAACACTCAGTACGCAGATGATTTGACGCCCGGCGCGATGCGATCCGCTCCGGCGAACAGACCTTTGCTCCCGGAGTTCACCCCATGAACAAACCTCTCATCGTCATCTTTGCCGCCATCTGCCTCGACGCCATCGGCATCGGCCTGGTCTTCCCCATCCTGCCGCGCCTCCTCGAGGAGGTAACGCACAGCCCCGACATCGTCGCCTATATCGGCGTCATGACGGCGCTCTACGCGGCCATGCAATTCCTCTTCGCGCCGGTGCTCGGCGCCCTGAGCGACAATCTGGGCCGCCGTCCGGTGCTGCTGATTTCGCTGGCGGGCGCCGCGATCAACTACCTCATCATGGCCTTCGCGCCGCAGCTCTGGATGCTGTTGATCGGCCGCGCCATCGCAGGGCTCACCAGCGCCAACATTTCCGTGGCGACGGCCTACATCACCGACATCACGCCGCAGGATAAGCGCGCCGGCCGCTTCGGCCTGTTCAGCGCCATGTTCGGCATCGGCTTCATCATCGGTCCGGTGCTGGGCGGCGTGCTTGGCGACCACTGGATCCGGCTGCCCTTCATCGCCGCCGCCCTGCTCAACGCCGCGAACCTGCTCCTGGCCGTCTTCGTCCTGCCGGAGTCGCGCCCGCCGGCCCGCGGGAAGATCGACCTCGCCGCGCTCAATCCGCTGCAGCCGCTCGGCTGGGTGTTTTCGATGAAAGGGCTGCTTCCCATCGTCCTCGTCTATTTCATCCTCTCCGGCGCCGGCGAGGCCTACGGCACCTGCTGGGCGCTCTGGGGCTTCGACACATTCGGGTGGAACGGCCTCTGGATCGGGCTTTCGCTCGGTGCGTTCGGACTTTGCCAGACGCTGGCACAGGCCTTCCTGCCCGGCCCGGCTGCCCGGCTGCTCGGCGAGCGCAAGGCCTTCGTCGCCGGCATCGCCTGCGCATGTGTCGCGCTCGCCGTCATGGCTTTCGCCAGCCAGGGCTGGATGGTGTTCGCCATCATGCCGGTCTTCGCGCTCTCCGGCATCGGCACGCCGGCCTTCCAGGCGCTGGCGACAAGGCAGGTCGACGCGGCGCGCCAGGGCCAGCTGCAGGGCGTGCTGGCCTCGGCGGTGAGCCTCGCCACCATCGTCGCGCCGCTTGCGTTCTCGACCCTGTACTTCGCCACGCGAAGAGAATGGCCCGGCGCCACTTGGCTGTCGGTGATCGCGATCAACCTGGTCGCGGTGCCGCTGGTGTTGCTTGGGACGCGGAGGCGTGAGGCGAGCGGGGTGGCTGTGGGTGCAAACCTCTCGCGGTCGTCATTCTAGGGCGGAGCCAGGAGCGAAGCGACGCGCGCAGACCCCATGCCGTAACATTGGCCGTAGAATGCAACGGTCCAGAACAGCGCCTGGCGATGGCGCTGGATAAGATCGCGACATGACAGGCTACGTCTACCTGACCGCAAGCCAGAAAGGCGGCACGATCTATATCGGTGTCACCAATGACCTTGCGCGGCGGATGCCCGAGCACAAGACAGGCCAAGGCTCCAGCTTCACCAGGCGTTATGGTGTGCAGCGTTTGGTCTGGTACGAGGAATACTTCGACATCGCCGATGCTATTCAGCGCGAGACATCGCTGAAGCGCTGGCCACGCCGATGGAAGGTCGAGCTGATCGAGAAGACCAATCCGGAATGGTCCGAGCTATTTCGCGGGATTGGCTGGTGAATATTCTGCGCCGCTGCGGTGCTCGTGCGTCACGGCATGGATTCTAGGGTCTGCGCGCGTCGCTTCGCTCCTTGCTCCGCCCTAGAATGACGAATGGAAAGGCTAACGGCTCCCGCCCTCGCCGGCCTGTACAGCGCCAAGGCGATCACCACGAATTTGGTCATCAGCGTTGTCTTTGACGCAAGGCTTTCCGAGGTGTTGATGATGAGAAGCCAACCCAGCATCGGCAGCCAGATGCCGGGATGGCAGCGGCGAGCCACCTCGTGCATGAACAGCGCGAAGCCGAAGAACATCAAAAGCGTGAAGAAGGCGCCCTGGTAGAGCGTCATGCGGATGATCGGATTCTCGATGCCCTGTTCGAGGCCGCTGATACGGCGGGTGCTCTCCAAAAGGTCGATGTCAGGGCCGACGATGATGTCGCGCAGTTCCAGCCGGCTGAACAGGTCGAACATCTGGACGCGCGCGTTGGCGCTGCCATTGTCGGAGACGAAGCGCTCGAGCAGCGCGTCGAAGAAGCCGTAATAGCCGGCGAGCATGATCGCCAGCGGCAGCAACGCCGCAAGCATGGTCACGAGCGCCGCGGCCAGGAGGTTGACACGCCCGGTCCTGAGCTGGGCGACGCCGCGGGTCAGCATATAGACGCTGCCGAGCAGGACCGTCAGCACCATCGCCGAGCGGCCGCCGAAGGCAACCAGCGCGCAGAACTGCAGGCCGACCAGCGCCAGCCTGAGCGGCGTCGACAGGGAACGCGCGCCGGACAGCAGCGACAGCACATAGATCAAGGTGACCGTGGCATTGGACAGCGGGTGTCCCTGCAGCGCCGTCGAGCGCGGGTCGTTGACGAACACCGCGCCGTCGAACCTGTAGGGGAATACCAGATGCTTGGCGCCGAACTCGAACAGCGCCAGCAGCGCGTTCACCGTCATCACGGCATGGATGACGAGTTGCAGCCGGGCAAAGGTCTTTTCGTCATCCTCGCTCAGCACCAGGACGAACAGCGCCGGCGCCACGAAGGTGTCGATCATGCCGGCCATGCCGGGGCGTTGCCTGACGATGACGACGAGGAGAAGCACCGTGGCGATCACCGCCAAAAGCGCGGTCGCCGGACGCCGGTTGGTGACGTTGACGACATAGCCGACGGGATTGCCGAAGGTGCAGGACCGCCAGGCAAACACCAGGACCACGAGATAGGTGGACGGATGGATCTTGGTCAGCGCGCTGCCTTGCAGGCCCTCGTAATTGTAGCCGAGCAGCCAAAGCATGCCGCCGGATACGGCAAACAGGAGAAGCACCGCCACGGTGATGCCAAGCCGGGTCAGCGTGTCGACGGGGACAGCGCGCCGGCCCGCAATGCCGTAACCCGAAGCCGGGACAGGCCGGGCGGAATCAGCCAGGACCGAGGCCATGTCAGGCGGCCTCGTCGACCAGCATGGCGCCGGTCGGCAGCCGCCCCATGACGGAGACCGCTTCCGAGGTCGAGGCGACGTCGCGCATCGGCGTCGCGTTCAGCCTGGCGACGAGCAGGATCTCGTCGGCCATGGCGACCAGCGGCAGGACGTTGAGGTCATCGGCCAGGGCGCCGCCGTCGACGACGACGAGCTCGAAGCTGCGATTGGCCTCGGCCAGCATGCGGTGGGCGAAATAGAGCGCCTGCGCTTCCTGGAACACCGCCGCTGGCCGGCCCCGGCCGATGAGCGCGACGGAACTGCCGGGCGCATAGCGGCTGACCGCGTCGAGCGGATATTCGCCGCGCAGCACGTCGAGCACGCCGGGCTGCGGGTCCTTCTGGCCCTTGCCGGCATTGATGTCGATGAACAGCACGCGTCGTCCCCGGGCCGCCGCCGCGTTGGCGAGCTGCCACGCGACCCTCGAGCGCTGCGCCTTGTCCTCGGGCGGCGACGCCACGAGTATCGAGGGCACCAGCGGCCAGTCGGGCGGACGCCTTGTGGTGGCGGCGATGCGCTGCAGCGCCAGTCCGGCCACGGCGTCGGTCTTTTGCGCCACGCCGCCCGCGCGGCCGAAGCGGCGGCGTCCCCTGCCCGGCAGCACGCCCAGCACCGGCGCCTCGATGGCCGACTGCATCTGGTTGGCGGAAAGCACGGTCGGGGAAAGGTATTCGGCGATCAGCGCCATGCCGATGCCCAGCGCCAGCCCTCCGAAGACGGCGCCGAACACGAGCAGCCCCTTCGGCGGCCAGCTCTTCTTCAGCGCCGGCATGGCCTGCGAGATGATGCGGGCATTGGTGCTGTCGACATTGGTCTGCTCGCGCGTTTCCTGGGCGCGCTGCAGGTAGTTGGCATAGACGGTGCGCACGGCGTCGAGGTCGCGCTGCAATTCGCGCAGGCGCACCGAGGCCTGGTCGGTATCGAGCGATTTCGACTTGAGCGCCTGCACCTTGGCCTGCAGCGCCTGCTGGTTGGCCAGGGACCGCTCATAGTCGGTCTCCGCGGCGGTGACGATGCGGCCGAGCTCGCGCTGGATCAGCACGCGCAGGTCGCGCAGCTGCTGCTGGGCGGCGATCATCGAGGGATGGCGCGGTCCGAGCCCGGTGCCGAGCTGGGCGATCTGGTCGACCAGCGCCGCTTCCTGTGCCCTGAGGCTCGAAATCGTCGAGGAGCGCGTGGCTTCCGAGGTCGCGTCCGGCGCTCCGCCCTGCCTGCGCAACTGATCGACCTGCGCCTTGAGCTGCTGGGTGCGCGCCTGCGCGGCGGTCAGCTCGGCATTGAGCCCGGTCAGTTCCTGGTCGCTCACCAGATTGCCCTGGGCCATCACCATGTTGTGCTGCGAGCGGTAGGCCTCGACAGCGTTCTCGGCCTGCTCGACGCGCTTGCGCTGTTCGTCGAGCCGCGCCGTGATCGCCTCGGAGGCCTTGGCCGCCTTGTCCCTGCGCGCGTCGGCCTGGTCGGCAAGGTAGGCGGTGGCGATGGCGTTGGCGAGGTCCGACGCCTTCTGCGCGGTCTTGGCGGTGATGATGATGTTGAGCACCAGCACCTTGTCGTCGCGCTTTACCGCGAGGACACGGCGCAGCGAATCCAGCGTGGTCGCCGTCCTGTCGCTGTCATTGTCGCCGAAGAGCATGCCCATCCAGCGGCCGAGAACACCCTGCCCGTTGAAATCCGGATCCTCGGTGAGGTTCTCCGCCTTGATCGCGCGCAGCAGGACGCCGTTCGACTGCGCGACGCTGACCTGGCTCTCGACCTGGGTGATGCCGCCGTCGGGCGAGATGCGGCTCGGATTGACGTCGTTGGTGACGACCTGGAGGTCCTCGGGATCGACGATGATCTGCGCCGTCGAGGAGTAGAGCGCCGGCGTCAGCAAGGTGTAGACGAGCGTCGCGGCGGTAAGCAGCGCGGTGACGGCAAGGATCAGGAAGCGGCGCCGCAGCAGGATGCGGCCGAGATCACCAAGCTCGACCGTGGCAGCCGCTGGCGCCGGTGCGGGCGCGTAATAGGCCGGCGCCGGCGCAACCGCCTCCGAAGCGTTCTGCTGAGGCACCATGAGCAGGGGTGGTTGCAAAGGTCGCTCCGACAACGCTCCATCGGCCGGCAAGACGAGAAATGCGGCGTTGGCCTAGCTATTCCCGGCAACGATTAAAACACTGTTAATTATGTTCATAAATTGAGGCTGTCCTGGCACGAAGTTTGCACCAACACAGTAGAAATCTGGTGCAGCTGAAATTGGAGACATCGTGCGCATGCGGCGGGAACTAGACCCGGCGGGCCTGCCTGAAGGTTCCGGAGGCGAGTCGCCCGGGGACTGGCCATGCGCCTGAGCCTGCGCCTCAACGGCGATCGCGTGCGCGCTTTCCATGTCGCGCTGGCCGAACGGCTGTCGCTGCTGCCCGGCGTCGAGCTTTGCGTCGACGCGCGTCCGGCGGCGGGCGGCGTGCCGCGCGCGGCCGAGGCGCTGTTCCAGCTTGAAACGCTTATCCACCGGCTGCCCGCCAATGGGACGGCCAGGCGTGTGCCAATTTCGACGCTCGCCGGCCATGCGAGGGCGTCCGCGCCGGCCGATCTCACCATCGACCTCGTCGGCGATGCCGAGCCGCAAGGCGGGCAGGTCTGGCGGCTCGCCTATGACGGCGTATGCGGCGAGGAAGCCCTGCTGGCGCTCATCCTTGCCGGCCGCACGCCGCTCGCCCGGCTCGAGCAAAACGGCGCGACCATCGCCGAAGCGCGGCTCGGCACCGAATATCACGGCGTCGCGCTGGCGTCCTTCCAGGACATGCTGGCGCGCGCAGCCAGCCTGATCGTGGCGGCGGTGGCCGGCGCCGCGCGCTCGCACCTGCCTGTGCTGCCGGAACCGCCATCCGGCGCGTCGCCTCCGCCCATGCCATCGGCCACGAAGCTCGGCGTGCGGGCCGCCAAGGCGACAGTGCGGCGCATCGTCCAGCAGATCTATCATCTGTGCTACAACGCCCCGCACTGGCGGGTCGGCTGGCGCGAGACCCAAGGCAGGGACCTTTACGATCTGCGCGCCCATCCGCAATCGGGCTGGCGCGACCTGGCCGATGACGGCAGCCGCTTCTACGCCGACCCCTTCCCTGTGCTTTACCGCGGCCAGGTGACGCTGTTCGTCGAGGATTATATCCATAGCGCCGGCAAGGCGATCCTGTCGGCGGTGGCTTTCGGGCCGAACGGACCGGCCGGCACCCCGAAGCCGGTGCTGGAACTGCCCTACCACCTCTCCTACCCCTTCGTGTTCGAGCGCGACGGCCAGATGTGGATGGTGCCGGAAAGCGGCGCCAACCGCAGCGTCGACCTCTACCGCGCCACCGCCTTCCCGGGCGGCTGGGTGAAGGAGGCGACGTTGGTCTCCGATATCGTCGCCAGCGACGCCACGCTTGTCGAGCATGGCGGACGTTGGTGGATGTTCGCCACGGTGCGTGACGGCGGCGGCGCCTTCTCGGACCAGCTGCATCTGTGGTCGGCGCCGGATTTCCGCGGGCCGTGGACGTCGCATCCGAAGAACCCGCTGCTGATCGACATCGCCTCGGCGCGGCCGGCGGGCCGCATGGTGAGCCGCGGCGACCAGCTTCTGCGTCCGGTGCAGGACTGCCGCAGGAGCTATGGCGCCGCGCTTGGCATCGCACGCGTCACACAGCTCGACGATAACGGCTTCGAACAGGTCGTCGAGACGATCCTCAACCCGGGCGCCGGCTGGGCCGGCCGCAAGCTGCATACGCTCAACGAAGCGGGCGGACTGGAATTCATAGATGGTTCGGCAATGGCACCGCGCTGGAAGACCCAGCGGCGGAAGAGCATGCCCACGGGCCGTGGAGACAAGCAATGAGCACCACCGAGAATCGCGAAACGCCCGCAGCCCCGCCCGGCCGGACCGAGGTGGAAGTGGCGATCGTCGGCGCCGGGCTGGCCGGAACCGTTCTGGCGACAACGCTCGCCAAAGCAGGCCGCAAGGTGGCGCTGATCGATCCGCATCGTGTCCACCATGACGAATTCCGGGCCGAGAAAACCCGCGCCGAACAGATGGGGCTGTTCGAGAAACTCGGGCTCGGGCCGGTTTTCAGGTCGATCTCCACGCCGATGACCGATCTCCATGTCTTCCGCTTCGGCCGATTGTTCGAGCGCAAGCAGACCTTTGAATACGCCTTTTCCTACACGCCGCTGGTCAACGGCCTGCGCGCGGCGCTGCCTCCAGAAGTGCCGCTGACGGTGGGCAAGGTCGCCGACGTGTCGACCGGGCCGGACCGGCAGCGCCTGGTGCTCACCGACGGCTCCGTCATCGATGCGCGACTGCTGGTGGTGGCCACCGGCTACAGCGAGGCAGTGCGGCGCGCCATCGGCGTCGAGCGCATCGAGGAATCCAAGGCGCATTCGCTGTCGATGGGATTCGATTTCGCGATCTCGCCGCAGGAATTCGGTCTGCAGTCCCTCACCTTCTACGCAAGGCGGATCGCCGATCGCATTGCCTTTCTTACCATCTTCCGGATCGGCGAGCGGCTGCGGGCGAACATGTTCGTCTATCGGACCGTCGCCGATCCGTGGGTGCGGGCGTTCCGCGAGAACCCGCAACAGATGCTGCTGGACCTGATGCCGGAGATTGCCCAGCGATGCGGCAATTTCGCCGTCGCCAGCGAGGTCGAGGTGCGGCAGGTCAGCCTGACGACGACACGGGGCCATCGTCGCGACGGCGTGGTCTTCATCGGCGATGCGTTCGCCACGACCTGCCCTGCGCAAGGCGACGGCATCCACCGGGTGCTCACCGATGTCGACTGCCTCGCCACGACGCATATCCCTGCCTGGCTCGAAACGCCCGGCATGGCGGCTGATAAGATCACCGCTTTCTACGACGATCCGGTCAAGGTCGCCGCCGATGAAAGAGCCATGCGCGCCAGCATCTATGCCAGGCGCATCACCACCGAGACGGGACTGGAATGGCGCCTGCGCCGCCTGCGCAACAACACCGCGCGGCGCCTGATGATCTTCGCCCGCCGGTTCCGGGAGGTGGGAAATCCGAGCGGCGCCGCACTTGGCGTAACAGGAGCTGCTTTCGACCACACCGACAAGGCGGCGCAGGAATTACACGCCGGGCCGCGCCTGGGAGCATAACCGTAAGCTTACGAATCCGTAAGTCGCGCGTCGCGGCGAAGCCCGTTTAGCTTCACGATTGAGCAGTGTCTCCTGCTCGGCGGGACAGCGTCGCATCAATGGCCCGCTGCCGCCCCTATCGGTTCGGCAGCGGGCTATCGGGTACACAGGATCGTTTCAGCCGCCCATGATATCCGCTTGAACGCCCCGAAAGAGCACCGACAGGATCCGCGCCTTCCGCGCACGGGGATTGGCCTCGCACCGCGCCTCGCCCTATCTTCGGATCGAGACAAGGACAACGACCATGACCAGCATCCGGGCGATGACGAGGAGCGATCTTGCCGACGTGTCGCGGCTTCTCGGCCAATCCTGGCGGCGGACCTACGCGCCGATCATGGGCGACGAGACCGTGGCCCGGCTTTCCGACGAGAAACATGCGCCGGAGAAGCTTGCGGAAGAACTGGAGGACGAGGACAAGATGTCCTTCGTCGCCGAACGCGCCGACGGCTCGATCGCCGGCTATGCGATGGCGGCGATGGACGCCAAAGGCGACGTCACGCTGGAGCGGCTGCATATCGAGCCACAGGCGTTCGGCAGCGGGCTTGCGGTCGACCTTTTGCATGCCGTGCTTGCCGCGCATGCCGGCATCCCCTCGATCGCGCTGGAGGTGATCGAGGGCAACGACCGCGCGATCGCCTTCTACCGCAAGCACGGCTTCGAGGTGGTCGAGCGCCGCGAAGCAGCGCACGGCGTCGGTGGGCATGCGTCGCTGATCATGCGGCGCATGCTGCCGATGGCTTAGAGGCTTTGTTTTTTGCCAGAATTCCAGGGCGGAAAACCCCTCACACTTTTCCTGGAATTGCTCTTGATCAGGCAGCGGCGTGCATGCGCAGCGCTTGCATAACGCTTGCCTCGAACGCGCCTGGCGCCCTGCCTGCCTCGGCCAGTTGCGCCGCATCCCAGCTCCGGCTCAGGCTGCCATCGGCCATTAGCACCGCGCGATTGCAAAGCGCCGGCACCGCCTCCACCACATGGGTCGAGACGATCACTGCGTGACGGCCGCTCGCGCAGAGCGCGGTGATCGCGCGTTTCACCTCCCAGGCGGCGACCGGATCGAGGCCGTTCAGCGTCTCGTCGAAAATCAGCAGCGGCGGCCGGCCGAGAAACGCAGCAACGATCGCGACCTTGGCTCGCGTGCCGAGCGAATATTCGGCGATCGGACGGTCCATCCAGCGGCCGAGTTCGAGCCGCTCCAGGAGGTCGCCGCCCGGCAGATCGGCACTTGGCAGGTCGTTTGGCGCGCAGCCGCGGATCGAGGCAACGAGCTCGATATATTGGCGTCCCGAAAGTGGCGCCGGCAACTCATGCGGCTCGATGGCGAGGCCGAAGCGGGCCTTGGCACGCTCCGGCGCGGCGGCGAGGTCAACGCCGTCGACCGTCACGCTGCCGCTGAGCAACGGGATCTGGCCGGTGATCGCCCTGATGAGCGTCGACTTGCCCGAACCGTTGGCGCCGAGCAGGCCGAGTATGTCGCCCCGGCGGAGCGAAAGATCAATGCCGCGTATCACAGCGCGCCCGCGATAGCCGGCGCTGAGCCCGCTGACGGCCAGGACTTCATCCATTGCGATACCTCTGTCGGGTTCGGTGCCACAGGAAGAACACCAGCGCAGCCAGGCCGATCAGCACGGTGCGGCCATATTCGAGCGTTTCATAGCCGGCATAGGCGAGCGCGCTGGCGAAGCTCAGCATGGCGACGAAGGGCGCGTTCAGGAAATAGGCGCCGAACACCGCATAGGCGCCGTTCAGCACCAGCAGCCAGAGCCCACCTGCCACCGGCACGGCCCATGCCGACGGCTCGGCCGCGAGCGCCGCGCCGGCTGGCAGCAGGAAGAAGGCGAGCGACAATTGCAGCGGCAGTTGCACCAGCCGCAGCCAAACGCGGGTGAAGCCGATGGGCGCCGTGCGCAGCACCGGCGAGCCGACCGGCTGGCAGCGCAGGCTGAGCATGAAGACGAGAATGCCGCCCGCCAGGCCCGCGACCGCCGCCGGCCCGGCCGTGCCGCTGGCAAGGCTTGCCCATGCGCCAAGGATGGCCGCGACCGCAAGCATGAGGCTGGCGGCGGCCAGCTTCCATGACGGCCGCAAATGGCCACCCGGCAGTTTCCAGGCCCAGCTCGAAAGCCAGCGCGGACGCGCTCGGTCGAGACGGCCGAGCCACGGCCTCCCGACCGGCGCCGCCTCGCCTGCCGCCTCATCCAGGAGAAGGCGTGGCCGCCGCAAGCGCCAGAGGGCGGCCGTGCCGAAGCCCAAGGCAAACAGGATCGCCGCGCCCAGGCCCCAGGCCACCGGCAACGGCTTGCCGATGACGGCGCAGGCGACGCCTGCCGAAACGACAACCAAGACGCCCAGCGGCGCGAAGATCGCCAGCGTCGCCCTGCCTGCCATGCGGCGGCGCTCTCCGGGTGTTAGCGGCAGCGCCTTGAGGAAGGATGCGAAAGCCCGTTGAAGACAAAGCGCGGACACCGCATTGCCCGCGAACACGCCGAGCGCCGCCAGCGCAAGCGGCAGGTCGAGGGACCACGGAAGCTGGTCGTGGCGCAGCCTCGCCGCTGCGGCATGCAGGGCAAGCACGATATCGGCGATCGCATAGGCCAGCAGCGCGCCGCCGCCGAGCCCGATCCAGGCGAGATCGCGGCGCCGCATCGCCCGCAGGCCGGCAACCAGCTCGCGCCGGAGCAGTATCAGGACAAGCCCGTCGTGCCGCATTGGTTGGTCATCTTCGTTCCGACACGGGAATAGGTCACGGCAATTGTGCCGCGAGTGGGGCGATGGCTCACCCGGCCGGCTTCGCGTTGACGTTCTTCATGGCTGCAAGCAGATAGTCCTGCACCGTTGCCTGAAGGTTGGTCGTGGCGGTGCGCACCGCGGCCATCGCCTGCCTGACCGCCGCCTCGTCGAAAGGCTGCGCCTGCTCGGCCGCCGCCAGGTCGGCGCGCGCCGCGCGCAGCTGCCGCAGGGCTTCGAATGTGCGGGCGCGGTTGTCGCGCATGACCGCGCGGAACTCCTTGCGCACCTCAGGCGAATAGGCGCCCGCGACCTCGGCCAGCAGCCCGCGCGCGGCGACCGCTTGGCGCAGGCCATGCGCGGCATAGCCGATGAAGAAGAAGTTTAGCGCCAGCGAAAGGGCAAGCACAACCAGTACCGCAGCCCAGATCCATGAACGACCGGTCATAGCGCGTCCCCCTCGCCCGCATCGCCCGCGATCGCCGGTCCGCCGTCATCGGGAAGCCTGGCGCCCGCGGCGAGCGCCAGAAGCTCGGAATCCTGGGACTGGTCCTGAAGGCGCGCAACCTGGTAACCGGCGATTGTCGCGGTGATAAGCAGGGCCGCGGCGCTAGCGGCGAGGCCAGTCGGCGCGACGAGAAAGCGCGGCAGCAGCGAAGGACGCGGCGCGCGGCGATCGATACGCGCCATCACCTTGCGCGCCAGCGCGCCGTCGTCGCCCTCGACCAGCGCGGCCTGCCGCACGAGCCTGTCGAGCGCGTCGTCGCTTTCACGTGCCATGAACGCGCGGGCCGGCTCTCTCAAGGGCGCCGGCCAGGCATCGATGTCGTCGCCGAAACGGCGCCGGTTCTTGTCGAATTCCTCGCGTGTCATGAGGACTTCCTTTCGCGGCTCCCGGCCGCATCTGCCAAATGATCCCTGAGCGCACGGCGACCGCGCACGAGCAACTGTTCGACCGAGCCCGCGCTGGCGCCCATCACCTCGGCGATCGCACCGATGTCAAGCTCGCCCACCGCCCGCAAAAGCAGCGCCATCCGCTGGCGCTCCGGCAGGCGCGACAGGCCATCGCGCACGATCGCCAGCTCCTGCCGCGCCGCCGTCGCGGTCTCGGCATTCGCTTCCGGCGCGGCCGGCTCCTCCGCGATGTCGTCCAGGCCGAAGAAATTGCGCAGCCCGCGGCGCCGGCGCTGGTCGATGCAGCGGTTGGCCGTGATTCGGTAGAGCCATGTCGAGGCGCGCGCCCTGCCGGGATCGAAGCGCGCGGCCTGTTTCCAGACGGTCACGAACACCTCCTGCACCACGTCCTCGGCATCGGCGGCATGGCCGAGATAGCGCGCGGCGAATGTGCGCAGCCCACGGCCGTGGCGGGCCATGAGCGTGGACAAAGCCGCCTGGCTGCCTCCGGCGATGCGGGCCAGAAGCTCCTCGTCGCCATCGGCGCCTTCATCCCGCACGGCGGCGGGCACCGATCGGCGAGCCTCCGGCGACGAGGGAGAAATCCGCGACGATCCGGCTCGGGAGAAAAGCGAATTCCGACGTCAAGTCCACCACCAGATGTCAGCGGCGCCAACGGCGAAAGCCGTGAACCGTGTTGCCGTTCGGGCCCGTGAAGCTGCCGACGGAACGGCCGCGAAACGGTCCGGCCGCGCTGTAACGCTGACCTGAAACGGTCTTGCCGTTCGGCCCGGTGGCAGAATAGCTCCTGGAGCAGCGGTCAACAACGCCGGCCTTGCAGGTTGAATTCGACGTGTAGGTGCCGCCGTTCGGCCCGGTCCGCGTGGTCGAGCCTGTGTAGATATTGCCGTCGCGGTCGATGCTGCGGCTCAGTTCGCCGCCATGCACCGTCTTGCGCGTCCACTCCTCGGCCGATGCCGGGGAAGCGGCCGACCAGACGACCATAGCGCCGAAGCAAAGCAGCGGAAGTTTGAGTCTTGAAAGCATAGTCATTTTCCTTTCTGGCAGGCAGGTTGGTCAATTGGCGTGAGCAGCCACGATCTTGCGGATGGCCGCGATCTCGTCGGCGGAGAGCCTGCCGTCGCCATTGCGGTCGGCGAGATCGAAGAGCGGCGTGCTTGCCTGGAACTCGTTCTCGGTGACCTTGCCGTCGCCGTTCCTGTCCATGCGCCGCCAGCGAGTGCCGAGGCGGGCCTCGGTTGCCTGGGCGCGGTCCTCGATGGCCTGGCGGGCGGTTTCGATCTCCTTCTCGTCAATGGCGCCGTCGCCATTGCGGTCGAGCCTCTTGAAGAGGCGTTCGCGGGCGGCGAGCATCTCGTCCTTCGAGATCGCGCCGTCGCCATTGGTGTCGAGGCGCTGCAGGATGCGCTGGCCGGGCATGTCCTGCGCCACGGCGGCGCAGACCGGAGCGAGCCCGAGAAGCAGGCCCGCAAGGATTGCTGAGCGTTTCATGGTTGGTCCTTTCGACTGTCACGTCGCGGGGGGCGACTGTCGGCCAATACGCAGCCCGGCCCGTGCTCCTACGCCCGGCGGCAAGAATTTTTCGCGGGCCGCCACGGCGTCGGGCGTCGCGAGCATCTCTGTCCCGAAAATTCGCGGGCGGCGCGTAGGAGCGGCCGAACTCCCGCGTAGGAGACGCTGCAAGGACGGTCCGCGGCGGGTCGTCGATTTCAGCGGAGACCCAGATGACCAAGATCGTGATCGCCCTCGCCGGGCTGCTTTTGTGCGGCTGCAGCGCGTTCGCCGCCGACACCGGCGCCCGGGAAGCGTTCCGGCGCATCGACACCAATGGCGACCGAAAGCTCGAATTCAGCGAGATCCAGGCAGCGCGGGCGCGGATGTTCGACCGGCTGGACGCCAACCACAACGGCGTGCTCGACCCCGAGGAGGTGCAGGCGGCCGTGGCGCAGGTTAAGGCGAAGCGCGACATCCAGGCCGCGCGTTTCGCAGGGCTGCAGGCCGAGGCGAGCCGCATGGACCGCAACGGCGACGGCAGGATCTCGCGCGACGAATTCACGGCCGCCATTCCCGACCGGCTGCTGCAGGCGGACACCGATGGCGACGGCGCGCTTTCGATTTCCGAATTGCGGGCGCTGAAGCGCCCGTGATCCCCAGGACACGAGACAAAGGAGAGAGAGATGAAATGGATATCGACGGCCTTATGCGGCCTGGTGCTCGGCGTATCGATGCTGGCCTCGCCGGCCGAAGCCGTCCCGATCATGCCCGCCCCGGGCCAGGCATTCGTGACCAGCCAGGCGACGCCCATCTGGTACCGGCGCGGCTTCTACGTCGTCGGCGGCGCCCACTACTACAACGGCTTCAGGGGCTATTGGCGCATGCGGCCCGGCTACCGCTACTACAATGGCTACTGGTTCCCGGCCGCCGCCTTCGCGGCCGGCGTGGCGGCCGCCACGGTCGCGCCACCCCCGCCCCCCGCGGCGCGCCTGGCGGCCGCCCATGTGCGCTGGTGCTATGACCGCTACCGCTCCTACCGCGCCTGGGACAACAGCTACCAGCCTTATGACGGTCCTCGCCAGCAGTGCTGGTCGCCGTATGGTTGAGCCGGGCGCGGCGTGGGCTGTGGATGCATGAAAAAGCGCGTCGCGCCGAAACAAGTTCGGGCGACGCGTTGAAGGCCTTTGTCCAAACGTCGGTGTGGGTGGTTCCGCCGGGTCCCCGTGGAGTCGGCGGAACCACCCGCCCGCCTTGTGTCCTTCCCAAGACGTGCCGACTATACGGCGCCGTCTCGCGGTTTCCTTGACCTGGATCAAGCGCCGCCGGCCCAGCGCTGGACGTGTCCTGTCCCCGCCCTATAATTTCGCGAGCGCTGATCTTTCCCGGGAGACAAGGACTTATGAGCCTCGGCAGACACAAACTCGGCAGCCAGGGGCTCGAAGTCTCGGCCATCGGCCTTGGCTGCATGGGCATGAGCCAGTCCTACGGCCCGGCCGACGAACAGGAATCGATCGCGACGATCCACCGGGCGATCGAGGTCGGCTGCACCTTTCTCGACACGGCCGAGGTCTATGGGCCTTTCGTCAACGAGGAATTGCTTGGACGCGCGCTGCAAGGCCGGCGCGACAAGGTGACGATCGCGACCAAGTTCGGCTTCCGCATCGTCGACGGCAAGCAGTCCGGCACCGACAGCCGGCCCGAACACATCCGCGAGGTGGTCGACGCTTCGCTGAAACGGCTCGCCACCGACCGCATCGACCTGCTTTACCAGCACCGCGTCGATCCCGCCGTGCCGATGGAGGATGTCGCCGGCACGGTCGGCGAGCTGGTGGCCGAGGGCAAGGTGCGCTTCTTCGGCCTGTCGGAAGCGGGCATTGCCAACATCCGCCGCGCCCATGCCGTGCATCCGGTTACGGCGCTGCAGAGCGAATATTCGCTGTGGGAGCGCAACCTCGAGCCCGAGATCATCCCTGCGCTGAAGGAGCTGGGCATCGGCCTGGTGCCGTTCGCGCCGCTCGGCCGCGGCTTCCTTGCCGGCGACGTCAAGCGCGCCGAAGACTATCCCGAAGGCGATTTCCGCCGCGGCGACCCGCGCTACCAGGGCGAGAATTTCGACTTGAATGTCGCCGCGGCAAGCACGGTGCGCGACATCGCCGACGCCAAGGGCGTGAAGCCTGGCCAGATCGCGATCGCCTGGCTGCTCGCCAAGGGGCCGGACTTCGGCATCGACATCGTGCCGATCCCCGGCACCAAGCGGCGGAGCTATCTGGAGGAAAATGTCGCGGCGGCGGACATCACGCTCGATGCGACCGAGATGCTGGGGCTCGACATGGCGCTGACGCCCGACAAGGTGTCCGGGCCAAGGTACAACGAGCGCACGATGTCGCTGGTGGACCGGTAGGGGCGGTTCTGAACGCCCCTACTTATTCTTGCAATCCGCCCTCGCCTCCATCGCTTTCCTCGCCTCGCCCTCGCTGGCGTATGTCTTCTTGTCGAGATCGACGACGAGCGTGCCATCCGGCTTCTTCGGCACGATCTCGCACTGCTTCGAGACCGCATCCCTGGCGACCCAATATTTCTCGGCTGCCATGGCGGGCAGGCTGACGATACCAGTGGCGAGGATTGCGATGGCGAGGGTGCGGACCATAGCGGACCTCCATGGCTCTGGTTGGAGCGCTGCGGCGGGCGCCGGATTGAGGCGACGCCGACATGCCGCTATTGGGAAACGCCCTGCCCGCCGCCGTGTTCCGGCGGCTCAGCCGCCCGAATGCGGATCGATGCTGTAGGGATGCACCGGATAGCCGGGCCCGATCGCCTCGCCTACCCTCTCCACCCAGGCTTCGACCGCCGGATAATCGGCGAACGAGAAGCCGCAATCCTCGGCGCGGTGGCCGTAGGCATAGACGGCGATGTCGGCGATGGTGAGCGTATCGCCGACCAGGAAAGGCGTGTTCCGAAGACTGCGCTCCAGTGCGCCAAGCGCCCGCGCGGCCGCCTCGCGCTTGCCGGCAACCAGCGCCTGGTTGCGCTCCAGCCGGCCGGTCAGCGTCCAGAAGCGCAACGAGCCGATGACCGGCTCGACGTAGTACTGCTCGAAGAACAGCCACTGCATCACCTTGGCGCGGGCAAGCCGGTCCGCCGGAAGATAGGGCGTACCCTCGGCGACAAGAGTGAGGATCGCGTTGGACTCGGCAATCGCCTGGCCATTCTCCACGGCAAGCACCGGAACGGCGCCCGCCGGGTTCAGCTTCAGGAAGGCCTCGGTGCGGCTCTCGCCCTCGAAGATCGAGACGATGCGGGTTTCGTAAGTGATGCCGAGTAGGCCGAGCAGGACGCGGACTTTCCAGGCGTTTTGCGACGGGAGATAATCGTAGAGCGTGAGCATGGCGCGGATCCCCTGGTGTAATGGGCATGGCTTCGCATGGGGTGGTGGGATGCGCCACCCGATTCAAGCATTCACGGCGCCAAAGGGGCGAAGGTCTGCGCGACGCACCGCCCAAAGTCAGCGCGAGGCACCCCCCTCTGGCCTGCCGGCCATCTCCCCCGCAAGGGGGGAGATCAGATGTCGCGCCGGCCTTCGCCGATCGCCAACGTAGGGAAGACGAGAGCCGGCGTGCGAGCGGCCAGCGCGGTCCCTGCGATTGTCAGCCCTTCGCCGCAATATCCCTCGCCACCGCCTGCGCCTCGATGCCGATCTCGCGCAGCAGGCCGGTGACGGGGTTGTGGAAGCCGACGAGATAGACGCCCAACTCGCTTGCCCGCGCGTTCACGCCGCTCTTGTCCGGCCTGAGCTCCGCCGGCAGGAAGGCGTCATAAGCAGGACGATAGCCTGTGGCGAAAATCGCAGCGTCGAATTTCTTCTCCACGCCATCGACAAATTTCACGCCGGCTCCGGCGAAGCTTGCGATGTCCGGCGCAATCCCGATCCTTCCCGCCTTGATCGCCGCCACCGTGCCGACATCGATCACCGGGATGCGGCCGGCATCGATGCCTTGCAGGATGCCTTGCTTTGGCCGCACGATGCCATATTTTTCGAGCCGGCCCAGTGCCAGGTCGAGAATCTTCGGGAACATCCAGTCATTGACCGACCGCGGCATTGTCCGGCTCGCGATGCCCACCATCTGGATGGGCACACCGAAGAGCTGGCGCGGCACGATGTGGACGCCCTTGCGCACCGAGATGGTCGGGCGGGCGCCGCTTTCGGCGAGATCGAGCGCGATCTCCGCGCCGGTATTGCCCATGCCGACGATCAGCACGTCCTTGCCAACATAGGGGGCCGCTTCGGTGTAGGCGGCGCTGTGCAGCACCTTGCCCTTGAAATCCTCGATACCCGGGAAATCCGGCATGATCGGCTGGGCGTTGTTGCCGGTGGCGACAACGATCCTGAGGGCGCTGAACAGCCCGGCATCGGTCTGCACCAGCAGGCGATCGCCCTCGCGGCGGATGGATTTGACCGTGACGCCGAAGCGCGGCTCAAGGCGGAAGCGCTCGGCATAGGCATCGAGATAGGCCACCACTTTTTCGCGCGGAACGTAGCGCGGATGGCTCTTCGGGAACGGCACGAAAGGCAGGGAGGAGAAGGATTTCACCGTGTGCAGATGCAGCCGCCGGTAATGCCGGCGCCAGGAGGGCGCAACCTCGCCGGCCTTTTCGAGGATCACGAAATCGACGCCCGCCTGTTTGAGGCAGGCCGCGACGGCGAGCCCGGCAGGGCCGGCGCCGACAATGACGACACTGGTCTCCAAACGCCTTTTTCCTCCCGCCAAAGCGGCAAAAGCTATGACGGGAGGGGTTGGAGGGGCAAGTAGGGAGAAGCACCTATGCTTGACAGCGTGGGGCGGAACGGAGCGCCGGCGCCTTATATTCCCCCCAGGCGGTTCGACCGAACGCGGAACTCTCGGGCCTCTTAGGGAACTGTTTCCAGTCCTCACGAGTTTTGTCGCCGGCGGATCGCGGGTGACTCATAGATTGAGGATGGTCATGCAACAGGTCGGCGAGTCCAACAGCCCAGTTCAGTCCCTCGATGAGATGGAGCAGCAAACCATCACGCGCATTGAGGAAGCTGAGGAACTCATAGAGGAGAACCGCCGACTCATAGAGCGGTCCCGAGAGATCCTTGCGAGCGCGGCAGAGCTGCCTGCAGCGGCGGGCAAGGCAAAGCAACCGGACTTGAAAGCTGCCCGTGCCAAGACTTTTACGGACAAGCCGTCTTCCGCTGCTCCGGCGTCAAAGCCAGGTTCGTGAATTGCAAATTCCGATCGTCGCGGCCGGCAGAGCGGCTTTCGTGGCAATAGATGATCTTCAGCAAATCCCAGTGAAGGCAGGGCTGATCCGGCCCGAAGGGGCCGGTCTGCGATTTTGCCGTGACACTCGATCGCAGACCGGTGTCCACTCCTGGGTAGAAATGGAACGGGCCCGATACTGACGCATCGCCACCAAGACCGCGATGTCAAATGTTAAAACCTGTAGCCGTGTTGCCCACCTGACTTGGTTGTAAAATCGGCCTGGAACATTTTAGCGAGATTGAATGTTCCAGACGTATGGACAGCCGACATGAACTCTCCGCAGAGCAGGTCAGACTCGCCCGGGCCCTTTTGAACTGGTCGCGGGTGCGACTTGCTGCCAAGGCCAACCTCAGCGAAGCAACGATCAGCGGAATCGAAAACGGCCTAAAGAACACCCGGCCCAGCAGTGTGCTTGCTGTGCGGCTGGCTTTAGAGGCTGGGGGAATTGTCTTTGCGCCGGACGGGCGCGCTTCAATAGTGGATCCGAAAGGCCAGATCACTGCCGACAACAGAACGTGGCGCCGACGGCTGGCGGACCGCTCCTTGACTCGCGACCGATCCGAGGGGCGATCCCAAATGAGAGCCGTGGCTCGAAAGAAAGACCCGCCGACCTAAGCCGACGGGTCATCTTCCCTCAAACTGCTGTGCGCCCCTTTCCCCGGATGGTCCGCCCGAAACCCAGGAAGCCCCGCACAAGCCTTTCCTAATGGAATTTCAGGTAAAGGACTGTAGCTTGGCGGCAACAGCTAGCGCGGCTCATGAGGCAACGACCGCGATGCCGCTTACGACATGTGTGAGCGGCCCAGAGGCAGCCGTGACAGCGAAACAAGCTCTTCCTCATCCTCGATGCCGGCCATGAAGTTCGCGAGGATCCGGGACGCCAGAGCCTCACGTTCTTCGGCAGTCTGCTCCTCATATTTCAGGCGGTCGAACACCCTTGCCAGGAACTCCAATTCTTGAGGCTCGAAAATTCCGGCGTCCTGTGCCTTCTGGCGGATTGGCATCGCAGTAACTCCACCTACTTTTCCCGAAAATCCTTCAGCGAGGCATGACGCAACGTCTCCTCGCCCTTGAGGAACTTCACCCGTCCGACCAGGCCCGGCTTCAGCCATTCCGCCTTCTGCTTTGCCAATCCCTTTGGAGGCGGAGCACCAGCTTTGCCCTGCACGCGATCCCAGAGAGCCTTTCGTTTGTCGGCTTTGAACGTCACGAAGGCGCCGCCCATATAGCGGCCCTCATGGGCCATCAGCACCATGGCAGGCTTCCCAGCCTCTCGCTGCACGCCGATGATGTCCATTTCGGCTTCGACGTAGCACTTGATTTTCCGCCAGTTCATGGTCGCGCCAGAGCGATAGACACTGTCGAGGCGCTTCGAAACGATGCCTTCCAGGTTTGTCTCGCACGCCAGGTGGTAAACGGCGTCGCCAGCACCAGGCAAGGCCTCTGAGAACTGGATGTGCCCGCCCGCCGGGATAAGCGCCTGCAGTACCTCCCTGCGGTCCTGGAGCGGCATATCAAGCAAATCATGGCCATTGAGGTTCAAGAGGTCGAAGGCAACGAGATAGAGATCCTGAGGCCGCCGCGTAATGGCCGAGCGAAGCGCATCGAAGTTGGACAGGCCCTTTTCGTTGAGCACAATCATCTCGCCTTCGATGATGAAGCTTTCGGCCCTCAGTCCTTCGGCTTCGTTGGCGATCGGCTTGTACTTCGCGGTCCAATCAATGCCTGACTTTGTGAAGATGCGAACGCCTTCATCATCCTTGATAAGCTGCGTTCTGTACCCGTCGAATTTGATCTCGTGCGACCAGCCCTCGCCTGCCGGCGGCTGGTCGACAAGCTCCGGCTCCATCGGCCTGATGAAAGAGAGACGCAACGCACAACCCCAACACAACGCAATTCAAGGCGCCAGCCGCTGCCTTGGTTCCGGAACATTTTAGCAAAATTGAATGTTTATTTGGCTATGAAGAACGATCCTGAATGCCGCGCCGCGCTGCGCATGATCCGAGCGACGATCGAGGAGCACTGCCCGCCGGGCGTGCTGATGAGCGAGGAGCAGGTGAACGGGCATTATGGCCCGTCGGTGCTCGACGAGGCCGAGGCATTGTCGGTTGCGATTGTTGCCACGGTCGAGCGGCTGAGCTTTGAGCCCCGAGAGATACCACCAGCACCAAGCATCAAAACTTAGCCAAAATACGCGGCTGGCTCAGTCAACCCTTGCTGGGGCCGGGGTAGCGCGCGTTCCTCAGAAGGTCGTCCGTTCGGATGAGCAGGCTTTTGTGGGCTATGTGGGTCTCTTGGACGGCTTCAAACACTTTTAGCAATTCTTCTGCTGTTTTGGTTTTAGAGCCATAGGCGCGGAGCCTCGCGACAACTTTGCGCTGGTGCTCGATGTGGCGCATACCGTTAACGATGTGCCGATCAACAGCCGCCAGTTCGGTTTCATCATCTGCCATGTTGCTAAACTAACGTGGGTTAATGCCAGCGCCAACCTCATATGATGGAGGATGAAGGCGGGGGCAAAGTTCGATTAAACGCCTTGGAGTTGGATGAAAACCTACCGGGTCGAAGAGATGGCTGGCGAGACGCCAGTATCCCATTACACCGTGATCGCAACCACGCCATGGGAGGCCGCGACGATAGGCACCAAGAGAGAGGTCAAGGCTCGCAGCGACGAACGTCTATGGGTTCGCGTCACCGAAGAGGGCAAGCAAGCGGTTTTCAGGTATACGTTCAAATAGCCCTCGCCGGACAAGCGGAACCAGCAATATTAAGGCGCGTTCTGCCCGATGACACTTGCGGATGACATCGCCATGTCGGCCCGGCACGTCCGGCTGGGAGAGCGTCATTTGACCCGCCAACACCAACTTATCGCTCAGCTTGATCATGACGGCCACTCGACCGTCGATGCCATCGAGTTCCTGCATCTGCTCGAAGAGGTGCAAATGCTGCACCGCGTGCATCTATCGCGGCTACAGCGTAAGGCCTGTGGAGAGAAATTTCAGGCTCCGGCGCCCAGCCGCGAATAACATTCTTGCCAGCGCCCAGGATGGCCCTCAAAGGCGCCGAATCTATTCGTGGGTTAAGTCGCAACCGCTGCGAAACAAAGCGATGGAGCGAACGTTGTTCTGCTGTTCAACAAGGCTAGCGGCATGCCCATTTTTCATTTCCACGTCGACAACGGCGAATTCACCCCCGATGACGAAGGCGTCGATCTCCCCGATCTCGATGCCGCGCGCCAGGAAGCAGTGCGCGCGGCCAGCGAGATGATAAACGACAGCAAGAGGTCTTTCTGGGAGCATATGACCCCTTGGATCATGAATGTCACGGATGATCGAAATCGGCTTCTGTTCACTCTCCAGTTCGCTGCAAAGGTGCCATCAGGAGAGGCCCTTTACATTCCGCGAGAGCGCGAAACAAAAAACCCGCCGGCCGAAGCCAGCGGGTGAGAGGTGGTTGGGCTCGGACCCGCCAGGACCGAGCGACCAATCATGTGCACAGGACGGGTCGAGGCCGCGCCCACAAATGTTAAAGGGGTCAGGGCAAGCCTGCCTGATATGGACGCTTAGTCCGGAACGCGGCGATACGGGAAATGATTTCGAATGTGGTCGTTGAAAAAGCGACCCTTGACGAATGCCGACCGGAAAGCTGCATAGGTCTCAGGCGGCACCCCCTCAAAATCGTAGCGCTTGCCGCTGGCCACGAACCACACAGAGAGGATCCTGCTGGTCGGATCGTACTCTGTTTTCTTGATCGAGGTGGATGGCAATGGCGCACCTTGCGAGTTTGCATTCGCAAACGCCGGGGCGCGGCCTTTGTTTCAGGGATGTGAACGCATACGCTTCCCGTGCGCGCTAGCTGCTATCGCCGCTTGATAAAGCTCCCTGCCCACAAGTTGCGTTTGGCAATGCGGGCTTCTTGCTCCTCGGCAAGGTATCGAGTGTCGGCTACCGCCAATCCGTGTTTCACCAGGTCCCGTCCGAGATCGATGCCTCCTACGAAGCAGACGCCGACGTCGTCGTTGTAACCGTCCTTGCCCTCGATGAGGCAGGATACATCGCCTGAGGCAATAAGATGTTGGATGTGGTCACGCGCATACTTGCCGCAGGGCCAGATCTTGTCAGCGGCATCAAAACACACCTGCGAAAGTTCGGGGGCATCAAAACCGAGCAATTGAATTCGTTTTTTGTCGTGCCACAGCGTGTCGCCGTCCTCAGCAGACCAATGCTCTGCCGCGGACACAGGGCCACAGGTGAGCAGGAAGGCAAGGGTGAGGATCAACCTACACATGGCCGTGCTAAACGCACCCCCCCTACGGGCAGTGGCACCGGTGCGTCGGCGAGTGTTCTAAGATAGGCGATCACGTTCAACCGATCGGCCTCATCAGGCACGCCGCGCCGATAAGGCGAAAGATACACCCGATAGGCGCTCGCTTCCAGCATATATTAGCGATGACTAATGAGTATGATGGCCTCGACGACACCCGCGCCCTAGTCTGCCGCGCGCGGCGCCTCGGGCTCGTCCTCCGGCGGTTCGAGGATCTCGATCAGTTTCGCCACGCGGGCGCCGGGCAGGGCGTGACCTTCATTCACCAGCGCCTCGTCGGCGCCGATCCAGGCGAAGGCCTCACGCAGCTCCTCGAGGCTTGCGCCAGTGAGCGCGATGTCGGCAATGACGGCCTCGTCGACCGGTCCAAGCACGGAAATGATCTCGTTGCGGGTCATCTTGTCCTCCCCCATCGGTTGGGATGATTGCCCGAGGAAACGGATGACGGGCGGAGCGGGTTCCGCCGCGGCGTCTATCCAGAGGAATCGATCGCCGACTGGCACAAACGGACTGGGATGTGGGTTGATTAGCCTAGGCTTCAGGGCGATGCGTAAGCGCAACCCAGCGCTCGATCTGCGTCACATCCACTCCTTCGCGCTGCGCGACCACCAGGGGATGGTCTGCATCATGCAGAAACACCCTGGGACGCTGATTGCTAGGTTGGAACACAACATTGGCATGGAGGTGCATCGAGCTTGGATACTCGGGAATGTCGTGCATCAGATAACCGAAGCAGAGGTCATCCCCATACTCGCCCGTGTCATATCCGTCCCGATAGACATTCCAGCTTCTTTCCGAGACCGACATCCAAACGCCGAAACAGAACTCTTCGGACAACTGAGGCACGGGCAAAGGAAGCAGGCAACGAATGAACCGGTCTGTTTGCCCCGTGGCGTAGGTCACAACACAAAAATCGTCGTTCTTGCGGAAGGTCGATCGAGCCACTTCGTCAAGCGCCTCCGGATTCACCGGCGCGCCGAAGGCCATGTCTGTGGGAAGCCCGGTATATTCCTGATCACAGCAGGCACATCGCCAACGATATGCCTCAGCGCTCACCTAAGCAGCGCTTGAGGCCCGCGCCTCGGCCAACGCCTTGAGGTCGGCCGGCTTCAGCTCGACGGATTCGCCGCAGCCGCAGGCCGAACTCTGGTTCGGATTCTTGAAGGTGAAGCCTGTGCGCAGCGTTGTCTGCTCGAAATCCATCTCGGTGCCGAACAGGAACAGTGCTGCCTCCGGCGCCACATAGACATGCGCGCCGTCACGCTCGATATGGTCGTCCTTGGGGTTCGGCTCGGTCACCAGATCCACGGTGTATTCCATGCCGGCGCAGCCGCCCTTCTTGATGCCGAGGCGGATGCCATGCGCGTTGTCGCGCGCAGCCACGATCTCGCGCACGCGGTCGGCGGCCTTGTCGGTCATCGTGATGACGGCGAAGCGTCCCATGTTTTTCCTTCTCCATTCCATGCAGGTTCAAGGCCTGCCGAATGATTCTCACCTAAAATGGTGAAGTTTTACCGCAGGCGCAAGTGCGCCAGCCTGTGCTTGCCTAGTACCACCCGACCGCGACCTGCGCCTCTTCCGACATCCGGTCGGGCGTCCATGGCGGATCGAACACCATGTTGACCTCGACGCCGGACACGCCTTCGACGGCGCCGACCGCGTTCTCGACCCATCCGGGCATTTCGCCCGCCACCGGGCAGCCCGGCGCGGTCAGCGTCATGTCGATCTTGACCGAACGGTCGTCCTCGATGTCGATCTTGTAGACGAGGCCGAGCTCATAGATGTCGGCGGGGATTTCCGGGTCGTAGACCGTCTTCAGCGCCGAGACGATGTCGTCGGTCAGCCGCGCCAGTTCGTCGGCGGGGATAGCCGAGGCCGAGACGATGCCGTTGCTGGCCGTTTCCGGAACAGTCTCTGCGGTCGCGCTCACATCGTCCATCATCATCACCCGAAGAACTTTCGCGCCTTTTCCAGCGCCTCGGCCAAAGCGTCGACTTCGGCCCTGGTATTATACATGCCGAACGACGCCCTGCATGTGGAGGTGACGCCGAAGCGTTTCAACAGCGGCTGGGCACAATGGGTGCCGGCACGGACCGCGACGCCCTGACGGTCGATCACCATCGACACGTCGTGCGCATGGATACCCTGCAATTCGAACGAGATGATGGCGCCCTTGCCGGGCGCGTCGCCGAAGATGCGCAGCGAGTTGATGGCCCTGAGCCGCTCATGCGCGTAGGTCTTGAGGTCGGCTTCATGCGCCGCGATGCGCTCGCGGCCGATCTTTTCCATATAGTCCAGCGCCGCGCCAAGCCCGATCGCCTGCACGATCGGCGGCGTGCCGGCCTCGAAACGGTGCGGCGGATCGTTGTAGGTGACGATTTCTTCCGTCACCTCCTCGATCATCTCGCCGCCGCCCATGAAGGGCCGCATCTCCTCCAGCCTGTCCTTCTTGCCGTAGAGCACGCCGATGCCCGACGGGCCGTAGACTTTGTGTCCGGTGAAGACGAAGAAATCGCAGTCGAGGTCCTGCACGTCGATCGGCATGTGCACGGCGCTCTGGCTGCCGTCGACGAGTACGGGAATTCCACGCGAATGCGCGATGCGCACGATCTCCTTGATCGGCGTCACCGTGCCCAAAGCATTCGACATCTGCGTGATGGCGACGAGCTTGGTACGCGCGGTCAGCCGCTTCTCGAATTCCTCGATATGGAAGGCGCCGAGATCGTCGACCGGCACCCAGACCAGCTTGGCGCCCTGCCGCTCGCGGATGAAATGCCACGGCACGATGTTGGAATGGTGCTCCATGATCGAAAGCACGATCTCGTCGCCCTCGCCGATACGCGGCATGCCCCAGCCATAGGCGACCGTATTGATCGCCGAGGTGGTGTTGGAGGTGAAGACGATATTGTCGGTGCTCGGCGCATTCAAAAACCGCTGCACCGACTTGCGCGCATTCTCATAGGCGTCGGTCGCGGCATTCGACAGGAAATGCAGGCCGCGATGGACGTTGGCGTATTCCTGGGAATAGGCGTGCTGGATCGTGTCGAGCACCACCCGCGGCTTTTGCGCCGAAGCGCCATTGTCGAGATAGACCAGCGGCTTGCCATAGACCTGGCGCGACAGGATCGGGAAGTCGCGGCGGATCGCCTCGACGTCATAGGGGGTGGTTTCGATCTTCTGGTCCATCACAAGCTCTTCCGAGGCAACGCCTCACTCCGTCCAGCACCCCTCATCCGTCTTGGCGCTCCGCGCCAATCCACCTTCTCCCGCAAGGGGAGAAGGTTAAGCGCTACCCGTGCGTCGAAAACCAGCCGTCGAGCCGCTCTTCGAGCGCTTCGACCAGCGCTTCGTCGTCCAGTTCCTCGATCACTTCGGCGACGAACGCCTTCACCAGAAGGCCCCGCGCGCTCTTCTCGTCGATGCCGCGCGCCATCAGGTAGAACAGATGGTCGTGGTCGATCTCGGTGACCGTCGCGCCATGGCCGCAGACCACGTCGTCGGCGAAGATTTCCAGCTCCGGCTTGGTCGAGAACTCGCCGTCATCCGACAGGAGCAGCGTGTTGCAGGCCATCTTGGCGTTGGTCTTCTGCGCGTATTGATGCACATTGATGCGGCCCTGGAAGACGCCGCGCGCCTTACCGGTCACCACGTTGCGGATCACTTCCGTCGACGTCGTATGCGGCACGGCGTGGTCGAGCACCATGGTGGTGTCGGTATGGGTGTCGCCGGCGAGAAGGTTGATGCCGCGCAATTTGAAGTCAGCGCCCTCGCCTGTCGTCCTGACGACGACCTCCTGGCGAACCAACTTGCCGCCGGCATTCATCACGAACAGCGTCAGCTTGGCGTCCTTGCCGATATGCGCCTTGAACTGGGCGAGATGCGTGGCCGTGTCCGGCTGCTCCTGCACGATCAGCCAGGTCACCTCGGCGCCGTCACCAACCACGAGCTGGCTGACCGAAGAGACGAGCGCCTCGTCGCCCACGCCCGTCTGGCGCTCGACGACAATCGCCTTTGCGCCGGCCCCGACACGCGCCAAGAGGCGCACATGCGACTGGCCGCCGGCCTGCAGGTTCTGCAATTCGATCGGCTTTTCCAGCTCTGCGCCGTCGGCGATATCGACGAAATAGCCGTCGGCAACAAAGGCCGTGTTCAGCGCGCCGATCGCGTCGTCATCGCCATAGGGATCGAGCCCCGGCGCGACGCTGCCGTCGGTCAGCTTCTCCGACAGGCGCTGGACGGTGACGCCTTCGATCTCCGGTAGTTTCGTCTGCGAAACTCCGTTCAGCACCGGAAGCACGGCCGACCCTTCAAGAACCGGCACAAGCGCCTTGACGACCGCGCCGGCCTCGAAAGCCGGCACCGAGGTCAGCAGCCGGCGCAGGTCCGTATAGTGCCAGGATTCGACGCGGCGCGTCGGCAGGCCGTGCTTGATCGCCTCGATCGCGTCGTCGCGCTTGACCATCACCGCGCCGTCGCCGGGCAGCAGCGACAGCCGCTCGCCGAAGGCGTCGATCAGCGCCGTCTCGGCCAATGTCCGCTGGGGCTGTGCGTGCATGTTCATGACTTTCGCCTCGACCGCTCCCATTTCACGCGGCTTCGCCGATCACGCCGGCATAGCCGTTGGCCTCGAGATCGAGCGCCAGCGACTTGTCGCCCGACTTGATGACCTGGCCCTTGTAGAGCACGTGCACCGAGTCCGGCACGATGTGCTCGAGCAGGCGCTGATAGTGGGTGATGACGACGATGGCGCGTTCCGGCGAACGCAGCGCGTTGACACCGTCGGACACGATCTTCAGCGCATCGATGTCGAGGCCGGAATCGGTCTCGTCGAGCACGCAGAGCTTCGGTTCCAAAAGCTTCATCTGCAGGATCTCGGCGCGCTTCTTCTCGCCGCCCGAGAAGCCGACATTGAGCGGCCGTTTCAACATGTTCATGTCCATGTTGAGCGAGGCCGCCGCTTCCTTCACGCGCTTGAGGAATTCCGGCACCTTGAGCGGCTCCTCGCCGCGCGCCTTGCGCTGCTCGTTCATCGCCACTTTCAGGAATTCCATCGTCGCCACGCCCGGTATCTCCATCGGATACTGGAAGGCGAGGAAGATGCCGGCGGTGGCGCGCTCGGCTGGATCCATTTCGAGGATCGACTGGCCGTTATAGAGGATGTCGCCCTCGGTCACCTCATAGTCCTCGCGGCCGGCGAGGATGTAGGACAGCGTCGACTTGCCCGAACCGTTCGGGCCCATGATGGCGGCGACCTCGCCGGCTTTCACCGTCAGGTTCAGGCCGCGGATGATCTCGGTGCCGTCATCAACGATGCGGGCATGAAGGTTCTTGATCTCAAGCATTTCTATTTCGTCCTATGCGTAGCCGTCTGCTCGGCTAAACTTGATTTAACAACTGCTTCAGGGTTTCCAGAAACCCGTGCCAAAAGCCAGCTGGCGAGTAGGCCGCGGCGAGCAAGGCAACGCCCACCGCGCCCAAATACAGCGCCAGTTCCAAACCCGCAGACCAACTGTCCATCCGATCTTGCAGATAGACATGCTTTTCCGCGGGTTCGCGCTTGGGCGACTTTGTCACCCCACACTCCCCTCGAGGCTGATGCCGATCAGCTTCTGCGCCTCGACCGCGAACTCCATCGGCAGCTGCTGGATGACATCCTTGACGAAGCCGTTGACGATCAGCGCGATCGCTTCCTCTTCCGGAATGCCGCGCTGCATGACGTAGAACTTCTGGTCCTCGGAGATTTTCGAGGTCGTCGCCTCGTGCTCGAACTTCGCCGTCGCGTTCTTGGCTTCCATGTAAGGCACGGTGTGCGCGCCGCACTGGTCGCCGATCAGAAGCGAGTCGCAATTGGTGAAGTTGCGCGCGTTGGCCGCCTTGCGATGCGCCGAGACCTGGCCGCGATAGGTGTTCTGCGAGAAGCCGGCGGCGATGCCCTTGGAGATGATGCGGCTCGACGTGTTCTTGCCGAGATGGATCATCTTGGTGCCGCTATCGACCTGCTGATAGCCGTTCGACACCGCGATCGAATAGAACTCGCCGCTGGAATCGTCGCCGCGCAGGATGCAGCTCGGATATTTCCAGGTGATCGCCGAGCCGGTCTCGACCTGCGTCCACGAGATCTTCGAGCGGTCACCGCGGCAATCGCCGCGCTTGGTGACGAAATTGTAGATGCCGCCCTTGCCCTCGGCGTCGCCCGGGTACCAGTTCTGCACCGTCGAATATTTGATCTCGGCATCGTCGAGCGCGATCAGCTCGACCACCGCGGCATGCAGCTGGTTCTCGTCGCGCTGCGGCGCGGTGCAGCCTTCGAGATAGGAGACGTAGGCCCCCTCCTCGGCGATGATCAGCGTGCGCTCGAACTGGCCGGTGTTCTTCTCGTTGATGCGGAAATAGGTGGACAGCTCCATCGGGCAGCGAACGCCCTTGGGCACGAAGACGAACGAGCCGTCGGTGAACACGGCCGAGTTCAGCGTCGCGTAGAAATTGTCCGAGGTCGGCACGACCGAGCCCAGATATTTCTGCACAAGTTCCGGATGCTCGCGGATCGCCTCCGAGATCGAGCAGAAGATGACGCCCGCCTTGGCGAGCTCTTCCTTGAAGGTGGTGACCACCGAGACGGAATCGAACACAGCGTCGACCGCGACGCGGCCGGACTTGTAGACGTTGTCGCCTATCTCCGCTTCCTCGTCCGCCACCGCGGGCTTCTGCACGCCGGCCAGGATTTCCTGCTCCTTGAGCGGAATGCCGAGCTTCTCGTAGACCTTGAGCAGTTCAGGGTCGACCTCGCTCAGCGACTTCGGGCCCGGCGTGCTCTTCGGCGCGGCGTAGTAGTGGATGTCCTGGAAGTCGATCTTCGGATAGTGGACGCGCGCCCAGGTCGGCTCTTCCAGCGTCAGCCAGCGGCGATAGGCCCCCAGACGCCATTCCAGCATCCAGTCCGGCTCATCCTTCTTGGCCGAGATGAAGCGAATGATGTCTTCGCTCAGGCCCTTGGGGGCCTTGTCCATCTCGATCTCTGTCTGGAATCCGTATTTATACTGGTCGACGTCGATCTTTCGGACTCGATCGATCGTCTCCTGCACAGCAGGCATAAGCGTTCTCCATCCACGCCGGGGTCAAGGCCCGGCAGTTTTCAAACTATGGCACCGCTGTAATCGCATCCCGGCAGGGGTGCGCAGCGGAGTAAGCTCCATATAGTGCGTGTCCGCCGGAAATTCACCCGGCCAGGACAAAACGCACCACTCTACCAGGCCGCAGGGCCTGAATTCATTTTTGCCGCCGTCAGGCGGCTTCTTCCTTGCCCGCCCGGCGCGCGACGATGCCCGCCAGCGCCGCCCGGAAGGCCTCTATCTCCTCGGCGCCGGTCGCGCGGCCGATCGAGACGCGCAAGGCGCCCAGGCTGTCGCCATGGCCCATGGCCTTCAGCACATGGCTTGGCCCGACCTTTCCCGACGAGCAGGCCGAGCCCGCCGACAGCGCGACGCCGGCAAGGTCGAATGCGATCTGCGCCGTTTCGGCCTTGACGCCGGGAATAGCGAAGAATGTCGTGTTGGCAAGCCTCTGAGCGCCATTTCCGAAGATTTCCGCGTCAGGCGCCAGTTCGGTCACGATGGCTTCGACCTCGTCACGTCGGCGCGCGATGGCGTGCATGTCGTCCAAGCCCGCAAGTGCTACCCGCGCGGCGGCGCCGAAACCGGCGATCCCGGCGACGTTCTCGGTACCGGCGCGGTGGCCCTTCTCCTGGCCGCCGCCATTGACCAGCGGCCGCGGCATCATCAGGTCGGACGCGGCGACGATCGCGCCGACGCCCTTGGGGCCGCCGATCTTGTGCGAGGACAGGATCAGATAATCGGCATAAGGAGCTGACATATCGAGCGGAATCCGCCCGGCGGCCTGCACGGCATCGACGACCAGCACCCCGCCGGCGGCCTTGACGATTTCGGCGATGCGCCCGACCGGCTGGACGATGCCTGTCTCGTTGTTGGCGGCGTGGATCGCCACCAGCGGCAGGCCTGCCGCCTTGTCATGCTGGGCGAGCGCGGCGGCAAGCGCCTCGAGATTGGCGATGCCGTTGCTGTCGACGCCGATCCTCGTCACCTGCGCCGGCGCGAAGCGCCCGCCATTCAGGATGCAGGGATGGTCGGCTGCCGAGACGTAGAGGTGGCTCATGCGGATGGCGCCGCGCCCCATCTGCCAGTCGGGCGTAAGCAGCGTCGAGGCGGCTTCGGTGGCGCCGGAGGTGAAGACGACATGCTCCGGCCTGGCATTGACCAGCCGCGCCACGTCGCGGCGCGCGTCCTCGACCAGCCGGCGCGCGGCGCGGCCCTCGGTGTGGACCGATGACGGGTTGGCGGCATCGAGCGCGGCGACCACCGCCGCGCGTGCTTCCGCAATGAGCGGCGCGCTGGCGTTGTAGTCGAGATAGGCGCGGGTTGCGGCCATTTTCGCTCAGTTCGTCCTTCCGCCGACTATCCCGCGAGGATAGCGCGTTATTTCCTTGAAATTGCAAGGCAAGCCGTCCTATTTACCCGGCTTGCGGCGCGGGCGGCCGAACCATCGGGTTTCGGCCTCCCAGTTTTGAACAATTCTAAACTAGCTTCTAGGAAGACGCTCGCCCTGCGTCAAGGCCACAGAGGGCATGGCCGCAGGAGAGCTGGGCCAGAAGAGTTCCAGGCAAGCGCCTTCGTATGCCACGTGGAGTATTTTATGCCTGAGGTCATTTTCGCCGGTCCGGCTGGTCGCCTGGAGGGACGCTATCAGCCCTCGAAGGAAAAGAGCGCCCCGATCGCCATCGTGCTGCACCCGCACCCGCAATTCGGCGGCACGATGAACAACAAGATCGTCTACGACCTCTTCTACATGTTCCAGAAGCGCGATTTCACCGTGCTGCGCTTCAATTTCCGCGGCATCGGCCGCAGCCAGGGCGAGTTCGACCACGGCACCGGCGAGTTGTCGGACGCTGCCGCCGCGCTTGACTGGGTGCAGTCGCTGCATCCGGATTCGAAAAGCTGCTGGGTCGCCGGCTATTCCTTCGGCTCCTGGATCGGCATGCAGCTTCTGATGCGCCGGCCCGAGATCGAGGGCTTCATCTCGGTCGCGCCGCAGCCCAACACCTATGATTTCTCGTTCCTGGCGCCCTGCCCGTCATCCGGCCTGATCATCCATGGCGATGCCGACAAGGTGGCGCCGCCCAAGGACGTGCAGGGCCTGGTCGACAAGCTGCACACGCAAAAGGGCATCACCATCACCCAGAAGACGCTGCCCGGCGCCAACCATTTCTTCGCGAATGACGCCGAGTTGCTGATCCATGAATGCGCCGATTATCTCGACAGGCGCCTCGCCGGCGAGCTCGCTGATCCGAGGCCGAAGCGCCTGCGCTAAGCACCGGAGAGTGCCGGCCGGGGCGCCTTAAGGAGTCTGGGCTCGGTCGGCACGGATCTCACCGCTCTCGACCCGGCCGACCCTCGACATCTTGCTTCTCGGCGCGCGGAACGGTGCCAGCCGGAATGTCCGCTTGCGCGCCGGCAATTTCGAGCTTGTCTGGCCAAAGATGAAACCGAGCCGGGCGAACACCAGCCCGGAGACCACCGAGAACGCCAGCCCGAGCCCGAAGCCCGCGACCGTGTCGCTGGGATAGTGCGCGCCGACGAAGACGCGTGTCGAGGCGATGCAGGCGGTGACCGCCAGCGCGACATACCAGCGCCGCGGGAACAAAAGCAGCAGGATGCCGAACACCGCGCCCATCGTCGTGGCATGGCCGGACGGAAAGCCGGCGAAGCGCGCATCCATGGCGAATGGATGCAGCGACAGCACACCGAAATCGTTGAAATAGAACGGCCGGGCCCGGCCGATGCCGTATTTCAACAGGTTGACCGCGATGCCGGACAGGCCGACGGCGCAAAGCACCAGGAAGGCGAAGCAGGTCCAGTTGTAGACCAGCATCCGGCCTTGCCGGGAAAGGCCGCGCCAATCCGTCAGGTTGGCGGCGATGAGGCAGAGCGCCGCCGGAATGAGGCACCAGCCGCCAAGGCCGAACTGCGTGAAGAAATCGGTGAAGCGCACGAAGCCGGGCGACCATTCGCCGCGCATTCCGCCCGCGGCGGCGTCGAGGCACAGGAATACCGCCACGGTGAGCAGCACCCAGGCCATGAGCCAGACGGCCCATGGAATTCTCGGATAGCGCGCGGGCCGCACGGCAAAGCGCCGCCTCACGATCGACATCGTGTCGCGGAAATTGCCGAGCGAGCGGCGGTAGAGGGCAAGGGGCGCTACGGACATGGCTTTGGCGCAAAGTCTATAGGGGCATTCGATGCCTGAGGCTATTCATCACGGCGCCATCCGGTAAAGCCCGAGCGCGAGCTTGTCTCCTGACGAATAGTTGATGCCGTCGATCTCGGTCAGGCGCTTGGCCGACTTGCCCTGGGCGGTCAGCACATCGGCAAGCCTCTGCTCGTCCTTGATCGGCGCCAGCCCAAGCGCGCAGCCCGGATCAGCCAACAGATGCCGCGCCACGCCCTCGACGTCGGTGAGCACGGTCTTGGTGCCGACCAGGAAGACCAGGCTGGGCTCCTGGAACTTTGCCGAGGCAAGCACGGTTGTGTCGCAAAGCCGGTTGGCGTCGACCGCCGCCTTGACCGCAGGACTCAGCCAGATCGGCTTCAGCGACGGCGCGATGACGCCGAACAGCAGGCTGAAGGTGATGCCCGCGCCGACCGCGATCGCGGCGATGCGCGCAAGCGACACCTGCAACTGCCTGGGGAAAGCGAGATAGCCGGTGACCAGGGCGGCGATCGCTGCCGGTATGCTCCACCAGGAGAAGGTCTTCGCCACATAAAGCGGCGCGCCGACGCAGACCACGGCGAGGCCGATCGCCACAACGGCAAGGCCGAAGGCGGTCGCCCACCACAGCCATGTCTGCCAGCGCTTCAGTGGCGCGTTGGCCTGGTCCGCCGGCAGAGTGAGCAGCCAGCCGATCAAAAGCGCCATGCCCGGATAGGCCGGCATGACGTAATGCGGCAGCTTGGTCGGGATCGCCTCGAAGACCAGCCAGAACGGAATGTACCAGGCCAGGCAGAAGCGCAGGCGCGGGTCGTCCCAGAACCGGTTGATCGCCTGCAGCCCGGCGCCGACTGCGATCAGCCCGAACGGCCACATGAACAGCGAATAGGTCAGCATGTAGAAGCCGGGCGGCAGGCCGTGCGACTCCTCGCCCTGCGCCACCTTGTTCAGCATGTCCTTGCCGACCGCTTCCTGGAAGAAGGCGCCGCCGCTCTTCCAGGTGATGAGGATGAGCCAAGGCAGCACGATGACAAGCACTATCGCCATGCCGCGCACCAGCTTCATCTTGGTGAGCCAGCGCCAGTCGCGGTCGAAGGCAAAGAGCGCCGCGGCCGTCAGCAGCGACAAGAGCGGGGAAACCGGTCCCTTGATCAGGATGCCCAGACCCTGCGCGATCCAGAATATCCAGGGCAGATGCCCGGGAACCGGTTCGTTGCGCTTGGCTGCCATATAAACCTGTGCCAGCGCGCCTTGTGCGATCACGCAGCAGGCGAGAAGCATGGCGTCGGTCTTGGCGTCGCGCCCCTCGAAGGCGGTGGCGAAGATCGCCGCCATCATCAGGCCGGCGGCGAGCCCGGCATTGGCGCCGAAAAGCTTTGTCCCGGTCCAGCCGATGCCGACGACCGCGATCGCGATGCCCAGCATCGAAACCAGGCGATAGACCCAGATCGGCGCCGCCGCCCCCTCGCCGCTCAGCGCCACCGCCGCCGATTGCAGCCAGTAGATGCCGATCGGCTTCTTGTAGCGTGTGACGTCCTGCAGGCGAATGTCGACATAGTCGCCGGTCTCGACCATCTGCTTGGTCGCCTGGACGAAGCGGGATTCGTCGCGGTCGACCGGCGGCACGCTGGCCAGGCCGCTGATGGTCATGACGATGCTGAACAGAAAGAGGAAGAGGTAGTTCCTGTTCATCGCGGGAGCTCGTCCGATCTGAAACTGCGGGATGGCCCCGTCGCGGCGCGTGCGCGCCTGTCTAGAGCATGATGCCGAAAAGTGCGAAGCGGCTTTCGGACGACATCATGCTCCATGTCTTTAGATTTGCGCGGCGCCTCATTACGCCAGCAAGATGGGTGAAGCAAGGATGCGTGGATGGCACGCGCCCGGTCGCAAAACGGGAAGCGACTCTTGCTGATCGCTGGTTTGCCAGTTGAAGCGCGATCGGACGCAAAACGGAAACCACTTTTGCTGATCGCTGGTTTGCCAATTGAAGCGCGATCGGACGCAAAACCGGAAACCACTTTTGCTGATCGCGCTTGGATGCTAAACGCGCGCCTTCATATCCAGCATGGCCAAGTGCCCGGCGACCTCCAGGAAGAAAACATGTCCGCGTTCAAATCCGATTTCCTGCGCATCATGAGCGAGCGCGGCTTCATCCACCAGATTTCGGACGAATCCGCCCTCGACCAGCTTTTCGCCAAGGAAACGGTGAGCGCCTATATCGGCTTCGACGCCACGGCGAAGAGCCTGCACGCCGGATCGCTGATCCAGATCATGATGCTGCACTGGCTGCAGGAGACCGGCCACCGGCCGATCGCACTGATGGGCGGCGGCACCTCGATGATCGGCGACCCGTCCTTCAAGGACGAAGCGCGCAAGCTGCTCACCCCGCAGGACATCGAGGACAATCTCGTCGGCATTCGCCGCAATTTCGCGCCTTACCTGAAGTTCGGCAGCGGCCCCGGTGACGCGGTCATGGTCAACAACGCCGACTGGTTGATGCAGATCAACTACGTCAACTTCCTGCGCGATGTCGGCCGGCATTTCTCCGTCAACCGCATGCTCGCCTTCGATTCCGTGAAGCTGAGGCTCGACCGCGAGCAGTCGCTGTCCTTCCTCGAATTCAACTACATGATCCTGCAGGCCTACGACTTCGTCGAGCTCTACAAGCGGGTCGGCTGCCGGCTGCAGATGGGCGGCTCGGACCAGTGGGGCAACATCGTCAACGGCATCGACCTCGGCCACCGCATGGAAGGTGTGCAGCTCTTCGCCATGACCACGCCGCTGCTCACCACCTCATCGGGCGCCAAGATGGGCAAGTCGGCCTCGGGCGCCGTCTGGCTCGACGGCGACATGCTCTCGCCTTACGAGTTCTGGCAGTACTGGCGCAATACCGAGGACGCCGATGTCGGCCGCTTCCTGAAGCTTTACACCACGCTGCCGCTGGACGAAGTGGCGCGGCTCGAAAAGCTCGGCGGCTCGGAGATCAACGAGGCAAAGAAGATCCTCGCCACCGAGATCACCGCCATGCTGCACGGCCGCGAGGCGGCCGAGACGGCAAGCGAAACGGCGCGCAAGACTTTCGAGGAAGGCGCGCTCGCCGACACGCTGCCCAGCGTCGAAGTCGCCAAATCGGATCTCGAAGCCGGGGTCGGCATCCTGGCGCTGTTCGTCACAGCCGGGCTGGCCGGCTCGAACGGCGAAGCGCGCCGCCATATCCAGGGTGGCGCGGTGCGCATCAACGACCAGCCCTTGACCGACGACCGGCGCATCGTCACGTCCCTGGACCTCGGCCCGGAAGGCGTCGTGAAGCTCTCGCTCGGCAAGAAGAAGCACGTGCTGGTGCGGCCGAGCTGATCATAGCGCCCTTCCTGGCCGCGATGATCGACGGAAACCGGTTCTGGTTTCCGGGGTGGCTGTTAGCGGTACTCGAAGATCGAGCGGAATATACCGGGCGCCACCACGGACAGCGGATTGACGTTGAGCGTCGGCTTGTTGGCGTTGCCGCGCAGCCGGTAGGTGACGCCGATCAGGCCACGGTCGCGACCGTTGCCGAGCAGCGGCCCGAACAGCGGCAATTCGCCGAAGATGCGGTTGAGACCATAGACCGGCATGAAGGTCCCGGTCATGTCCATGTTGTTGTTCTGATCGTAGAGCGTTCCCTGGAAGGTCGTGCCGATGCGCGGACCACGCAGCAGGCCGTTCGCCAGCCTCAGATAGCCGGAACCCTTGTCGATCTCGGCGAAGCCGCGCTCGAACTGCACCCTGGACGTGTCGATCTTGCCTTTGACGGCCTCGTTCAGACTGCGTGTATCGCCGGCCGGCGTGGTCGATACGATCGAGGCTAGCTTGGGCTCGTTGACGACATAGAAATTGCGGGCATCCACCTGCCCCCTCATCGGCCCGTCGGCGGTGCCGGAAAGCGACAGCGTGATCGCGCCGCCTTCCATATGCTCATAGACGTTGAGGAAACGCAGGATCGCGCCGGCATCGGCCGACTTCACCCTGAGCACCCGACCGCCCTCGCTGGTGGTGTTGCTGATCGAAATCGGTGCGCCCGAGCTTGCCGCGGCGGTGACGTTGAGCCCGTTCACGCGCGATCCGGCCGCGCTGTATTCGAGCTTCAGATCGGAAAGCACCTCGTCGTGGAAACCGGTCAGCGATGCCACATCGGCGCTCACCGAGATCCCGTCGCTGCCGGCGCCCTTGGTGGCGGTGTCGACATCGGAGGTAAACTGCTTGATCAGCGAGCGGGCGTCGAGCGATGCGCCGCTGACGTCGACAGCGTAGCTCTTGCCGGCGCGCTTGACCGAAACGGCAATGTCGTCGCCTCGATTCAACGCAACCTTGCTGAAGCGGGCCGCGGACAACGCGCCGTTGACCAGCGTCACATTGCCGTCGATCGAAAAGCTTTTTCCGTCGAGAGCGAAATCCGACAACGTGGTGGTGCTGCCGGACTTCGCCATGTTGAAAGCGACCTTGGCCGGAATGCCGGCACCCTTGCTCCAGCCCGCCCAGGGAATGTCGAGCCTGGCATTGGTCAGGTCCGCCGAGACCTGCTGGGCGCCCTCGCCGCTCTTGTCGATCGCCACCTTGATGGTTCCAGACAGCAGGTCCGACAGTCCAGGCATGCTGGCGTCACGCGTCTTGTCGTCGAGGATCAACGTGACCTTGCGGCTTCGCGCCGGCCCGTCGTCGGCGAGCGGTTCGACCAGATCGAGCTCGGCCGGAATGCCGTTGAGCTTGACCTCCGCCGAAATCACCGCCTGCTTTGGCCCCACTGTTATCGAGCCGTCCGCCTCGGTCACGGTTTGGTCTTCGAATGGCTTGGCTAACGACAGGTCCTGATAGTCGAGGGAAACCAGCCAATCCAGTTTCGAGGTGTCCATGCCCTTCGTCAGCGGAATGTCCGCCCTGACATGCCCGGTGACGGTGCCGGACAGGTCCTCGGGCGCCAGCCCGACATGGCGCATGGCATTGATCGGCTCATAGGAGGCAAGCTCGGCGATCGCGGGCGCCTCACCGGCGACGTCGATGTCGAGCCCGCCGACCACGATCGGTCGGTTCGCGTTCTTGATCGTCAGCGTGCCGCCGCTTGCCGCCACGGTGCGGCCGCTCGGCATATAGACGCTGCCCGATGAGAGGCTGATGTCGACATCGTTGCCGTGGAACGCGACGACGCCGACGGCATCGCGGACCGGCGGAATGCGTCCGGCGGTATCGAAACGCGAGCCGTCGATCTGGAAACGACCGAACACTTCGTCGCCGGTAAGCGGCACGCCGTTGCCCAGGCGCCCCGGCGCGACCTGGAACTGCAGGTTGGCGTCGGTCACCGTGCCGCCGAACAGGTTGCCCAACACCCAAAGCCGCGCGTTGCGGGCCGAAAACCATGGCCACAATTGCTTTACGTGCGAAACCGGCATGTCGTGAACGTTGAGCGACAGCGATATGCCCGGAGGGCCGTTGTCGATGAAGGCGACCGTGGCCGCGCCTAGCACTTCGCCCGGTCCGCCGGAACGCACACCGATCTGCTCGGCGATGAGCTTGCGGCTCTTCGGCTGATAGACGCCGGCGATGCGGGCGAGGAAACGAAGCGCCGGTTCAGGCGATTCCGAGGGTGCCAGTGTCGAGCCGTCGCTGGTGAGGTCGTAGCGGTATGCGGGCTCCTCTCCCGCGGCTGCCGGCTTCGGCCCGATCGACCCGGCAAAGTCGAAGCTGGAGCGGCCGTTCTTGATCAGCAGCCGGTCGACTGAGATCTTGTTCGAGCCGGTCACCAAAGTGGCGTCGGTATCGACATCGACAGGCAGCAGGCCGCGTTCGCCAAGATCGAGCACGGAACCGGTGAGCGAGAGCGAGGCCGCCAGCCGCGACGGACTGTCGCCCGACGCTTCCGAGCCCGAAAGCTTCAGCGCGATCGAACCCAGCCGGGCGCCATCGGTCGCGGGAGTAGCCTCGGTCGAGCCGCCCTCGCCGGAGTTGCCCGCGCCTTCTATCGCGATGTTGGCGTCCAGCGAGGCGATCCGCCTTGCCGTTGCATCGCGGGTCGCCGAGGCGGTTAAAGTCGCGTGCCGGCCGTCGACATTGGCATCGTAGGAGAACTGCATGCGCCCCGTACCGGTCTGCTCGACGGTTGCCGATGCGACGGTCACGCGCTTGACCAGTCCTGTGTCCGGCAGCTCGAACTCGACGTTGCGCAAATCGATCTGGCGCATCGAGTCCTCGCGCACGGCATCCAGCGCGTCATTGACGCTGGCGAACACCGCTGCCGACACTTTCTCCGGGTCGACAAGGCCGTCCTCGTTGCGCAGCGCCGCCGTCCAGTCGCCGCCGCCGGAAGGCATGGCGGCCACGACGATGTGGGCGTTGGAAAATCTGGCGCTGGTCAGCCGGACATCGCCCGAAAGCAGCGGCAAGAGGCGCATGCCGAAACGCACGCGCCCAATATCGGCCATCGGCTTGCCGTCGGCCGTCTTCAGGCTGACATCGTTCACCTGCAGGGCGACGAAGCTCGATCCGTCCAGCGTCAGCCGCGCCGCGCCGACGGTGACATTGACATCGACGCCTGCCAGCTTCTCGATGGCGATCTCCGCCTCGGCCCGGAGCCGTTCCGTGCCGATGCCCGAGGCTCCGAGCACATAGACGCCCGCCGCCACCAGAAGCACGAGCGCGCAAAGCCCGGCAAACACGCGGCCGAGGACACGGAAGCGCCGCCGCACCACCGCGCGGCCAAGCGGCGGCACGCTGCAAGCGGACGGGAGCTTCGCCAGGTCGGTGATCTCGTCACGCCTGAACCTGATCTTCTCGTGCTGCGGGTCTTCCTGATCCAAGCAATCTTCCGTTGTGACGAACTCGTCATGGACGAATCCCCGCCTCACGTTATAACGATGCTTTCCCGCGCGTAACCGCAAACAAGGGCATCGATATGGCTGATCTCGCGGTGGGCGACGCAGCGCCCCAATTCGATCTTCCGCGTGACGGCGGCGGCTCCCTCAGCCTCGCCGCGTTCCGGGGCAAGCCCGTTGTACTCTACTTCTACCCGCAGGACGACACCACAAGCTGCACCAACGAGGCGATCGGCTTTTCGCAGTTGAAGCCGGAATTCGAGAAGGCTGGCGCCGTGGTGATCGGGCTGTCCCCCGATAGCGTGAAGAAACACGACAAATTCAAGGCGAAGCACGACCTCACCGTCGATCTCGTCGCTGACGAGGAGCGCAAGGTGATCGAGGCCTACCATCTGTGGGTCGAAAAGACGATGTATGGGCGCAATTATATGGGTGTCGAGCGCGCCACCTTCCTGATCGGCAAGGACGGACGCATTGCCCGCGTCTGGCGTAAGGTTCGCGTCAAGGACCATGCCGAAGAGGTGCTCGAGGCCGTGCGCGCGCTCTGAGGCGCCGACGTCGCCACGCTGCAATCCGGTACCCGCGTTACGGGCAAAGGCAGCGCCCGGATCGGGCCGGCAAAACTTTGTTAACCCTAATAATGTGTAATCAGGCTTGTCGTTGGTCCCGTAACGAAAGCCTGGTCCCCGTGAAACCAACCGGTCAGTCAGCTGTCTTCGGCAGGCGCAAGGAACCGCACACGGTCATCATCGCCCGGGGCAACGAGATAAGGCACTTCACCATCCGGCCCTGGCTCGCCGCCTTCATCGGCTCGGCGCTGGCGGCGATTGCCATCGGTTATCTGCTCGCCACCTCCTACCTTGTGCTGCGCGATGATTTGATCGGCGCCACCACGGCGAGGCAGGCGCGCATGCAGCAGGCCTATGAAGACCGCATCTCGGCGTTGCGCGCCCAGGTCGACCGCATCACCAGCCGCCAGCTTCTCGACCAGCAGCTGATGGAAACCAAGGTCAGCGAGCTCTTGGCCAGGCAGACCCAGCTCAGCGAGCGCCACGGACGGCTCGGCCCGATCCTCGAGCGCGCCGAGAACGAGGTCGGCGACGCGCCCGCCAAACCCGATGAACACGCAGAGGTCACCGGCAGCCTCTCCCAGGCGCCGACCTATTCCGTCGCATCCTTGAGCGCCGGCGACACCAGGCCCTTCTCGCTCTGGTCGACACGGTCCGATCCGCTCGATGGCGAAACGGCCGCCGACCGCGCCGACAAGCTGTTCGTCTCGATCAACGCATCGCTGAAGGCCATCGAGAACCAGCAGCTCTCGCGCATCACCATGCTTGCCGACAATGCCTACAAGAACGCCGACGCGATCGCGCAGGCGCTGGAAGCGGCGGGGTTGCCGGTCGACAGCGAACTTAACAAGAGCGATGTCGGCGGCCCGCTGGTGCCGCTCGATCCATCGATGGCCTTCGACAGCAAGGTCAAGGAACTGGACGAGGCGCTCGACGCGCTTGACGGGGTCAAGAAAGAGGCGCGCAAGCTGCCGCTCGCCAACCCCGCCCCTGGCCATCCGGTGACCAGCCCGTTCGGCGTGCGCACCGACCCGATCCTGGGTAGCGCCGCCCTGCATACGGGCATGGATTTCAGGGCGCCGATCGGCATGCCGGCCAAGGTCACGGCCGCCGGCATCGTCACCAGGGCCGGCTGGGCTGGCGGTTACGGCCGCATGGTCGAGGTCGACCATGGCAACGGTTTTGCCACACGCTACGGACATCTGAGCGAGATCGACGTCACGGTTGGCCAGAAGCTTGCCGCCGGCGACGTCATCGGCAAGACCGGCAGCAGCGGCCGCTCGACCGGTCCGCACCTTCATTACGAGGTGCGCCACGACGGCGAGGCGGTCGACCCGCTGCGCTTCCTGACCGTCGGCAAGAAGGTGGCGCAATATCTTTGACCGGTCGATCCAAAGCCGGCGCCCGCGAGCTCGCTAAGCGCTTGGATTCTCCTGCCCGGCCAGGTACATCGTTGCCGCCGACACCAGGGTAAGGACGCCGTTCTTCAACGCGGCCTCGTCGACGCGGAACCTGGAATGGTGAAGCGGATAGACCGACCCCACCGCTTCATTGCGGATGCCGAGCCGGAAATACACCGACGGGCGTTTCTCGCTGTAGTAAGCGAAGTCGTCGGCAATGCTCCATCCAGGCATGTTGAGAGCATTGTCCGCGCCGATGCTGGCCTTGACGCCGGCCATGATGAGCGCCGCCATATCGGCATCGTTGACGACGCCCGGTTCGCCACGGTGGATGTCGATCCTTACGCTTGCGCCGTGGCTTGCCGCCATTCCTTCAAGCATCTCGCGAAGCCGGCGCCAAGCGCGCTCGCGAGTGGCGTCGTTGCCGCTGCGGATAGTGCCTTTGAACGCGACCTTGCCGGCGGTGACGTTGTAGGCATTGCCGCCACAAATGGCGGTCACCGAAATGACCAGCGGATCGTAAGGATCGGTCTCGCGCGAGACGATCTTCTGCAGCTCGCTCACCATGGAGCAGGCGACAGTCAGCGCGTCGATACCTTCGTAGGGTTTTGCGGCGTGCGCCGCCGAGCCGGTGACCAGCACATCGAACGTGTCGCACGCCAAGGTGTAGGGACCGGAACCGACGGCGACCTTGCCGGACGGCGTATAGGGATCGACGTGGACGCAGATCGCGGCATCGACGTCGTCGAGCAGCCCCTCCTCCACCACCCGTTTGCCGCCTGACGGCTCGTCCTCCTCGGCCGGCTGGAAGATGAGGCGAACGGTTCCGCCGAAACTGTCGCGCGAGCCATGCAGATGCGCGGCCACCGCAAAACCCATCGCAGCATGGGCATCGTGGCCGCAGGCATGCATCACGCCCGGATTTTCCGACGCAAAGTCGACGCCCGACTCTTCCTCGATCGGCAGGGCGTCGATATCGGCGCGGATAGCCACCTTACGGTTCGAAGGCCGGCCGGTGCCGACGATGTCGACGGCAAGCCCGTAGCCGGCGACGTCGCGAATCTCGGTGATTCCTTCCTTTGCAAGCATCTCGCGCAAATAACGCTGCGTGCCCGCCTCCCGGTTCGACAGCTCCGGGTGGCGGTGCAGATGGCGGCGGATCTCGATCATCCGATCGAGAATTCCGGCATCGATGCCGGGCGCGGTATCGCTCGCTGAAGGCGGCTGGTCAGGCTTTGACATGGATGTCCCGCAGGAACTTCGTCAGCGTCTCGTTGCCGGTCTCGGTCACCAGAATGGTCTCGCTGATCTCGATGCCCCAGCCATCCATCCACATGCCCAGAATCGAATGAAGAACATTGCCGGGTTGGAGCACCGTCTTGTCGCCGGGTCGCAGGCTGATCGTATGCTCGCCCCAATCCGGCGGATAGGCAACGCCGATGGAATAGCCGATGCGCGATTCCTTCTTCAGCCCGTGGCGCTCTATGACCTTGCGCCAGGCCGCTTCGACCGCCTCGGCGGTCGTGCCTGGCCGTACGGTGTCGAGCACCGCGTCCATGCCTTCGATCACTGCCTTTGCCGTGTCCGCGACGCGGATCGGTGTCTTGCCGAGCTGCATCGTCCTGGCGAGCCCGGCGGCATAGCGGCGGCAGACGCCGGCCAGTTCGAGCGCGATCGTTTCGTCCTTTCCGAACCGCCTGTCGCTCCACATGATGTGCGGTGCCGAAGCATTTTCGCCGCCGAGGATTGTCGGTGGCAGCGCCGTGATATCTCCGGCGAAATCCGGACTGCCGGCGATCTGCGCCGCCTGGATGGAAGCAATCGCGTCGCATTCGCGCACACCCGGCGCAATGACTTCGTAGGCCCGCGCGACCGCCGCCTCGGCCAGCCCCGACGCCTTGCGCAGATAGGCGATTTCCGGCGCCGACTTGACCGCGCGGATCCAGTTCACGAGCAGGTCGGCGTCGTGCCATTTCGCATTGGGCAGCCCGGCAACGAGCCGCGCATGGGCCTTCGGCGAGAAGTAATAGGCTTCGAGCTCGATGCCGATGGGACGGCTGCCCCAGCCCTTGGCGACGATCCAGGCCGCGATCCAGTCCATGGGATGACGGTCGGCGCGCTGGACATGGTCCTCCGGGAAGCCGACCACGTTTTCCGGCTTCATCCAGGCCGTCAGCAAGCCGCCGGCGGCATCCATGGCGCGGCCGATCCAGACCGGCTCGGCATCCTCGATCGGAACAAGAACGACCTGCGGCGTGTAGAATGACCAGCCGTCATAACCGGTGATGTAATGCTGGTTGGCGACGTCGTTGACGATCAGGAGTTCGATACCGCGCCTGGCCATCTCGGCGCGGATTTTTCCGAGCCGCTGCTGGTACTCGGCGCGGGCAAAGGGCAGTTCAATCATCTCTTCTCCTTGCGGGATCGATCTGGTCGGGGACGAAGCCCTGTTGTCCACCATTGCGGTGGTTTTGACGGACGACAATCGGCCAGGACGATGCATAAGCAGGGCCTAGCCGAACAGGCTCTGCTTGCCCGCGACATGGGCAGCTCCACTGCCTTGAACGAGCCGGGGATCTGTTCGCCGGACAGAGAGCGATTGACTCGAATTAAGTTGTAGGATGATATGTATCACCCGATATCCAGACATCAATCTTCATGACCGTTCATCGCTTCTCGCCGGAGATCCTCAGCGCCATGGAAGGCGCCGTCGGCCGAAACGGCATTGCCGCCGAGCCGGCTGGAATGGCGAAATATCTCGGCGACTGGGCGGGCGATTATCGCGGAGAAGCGCTTGCCGTGCTGCGGCCCGGCTCGGTCGGCGAAGTCCAGGCCCTGATGCGCTTGTGCAGCGAGCTTGGGGTCGGCGTCATTCCGCAGGGCGGCAACACCGGGCTGGTATCAGGCGCGATCGACAGCAAGGGGGGCGGCTTGGTTGTCTTGAGCCTGGAGCGGCTGAACGCCATCCGGCATATCGATGCGGGCAACTTCACGCTGCAAGCCGATGCCGGCTGCGTGCTGCAGACGATCAAGGACGCCTGCGAGGCGCAGGATTGCCTCTTCCCACTCGCGCTCGGCGCGCAAGGCAGCTGCCAGATCGGCGGCAATGCGGCGACCAATGCCGGCGGCGTCAACGTGCTGCGTTACGGCATGGCGCGCGATCTGATCCTGGGCCTCGAAGTGGTGCTGGCGGATGGCGAGCTGTGGAACGGCTTCTCTGGCCTGCGCAAGAACAACAGCGGCTATGATTTGAAGCAGCTTTTCATCGGCTCGGAAGGCACGCTCGGCATCATCACGGGTGTCGAGGTCAAGCTGTTTCCGAAGCCGGTGCAGACCGAGACCGCCTATCTCGGCCTGGCCTCGTTCGAGGCGGCCGTTGCGCTCTTCAACCAGGCGCGCCGCGACTGCTCGGACCTCATCTCCGCTTTCGAGATCATCGGCGCCGAATGCATCGAGCTTGCCAGGCTGATCGACCCGGCAATGAGAGCGCCGGTCGCCGAGCCCGTCCACGTGCTGGTCGAATTGTCGTCCAGCGCTGCTATCGACCTCAACAGCTTGCTTGCCGGCCTCCTCGGCGATGCCATGGAAAATGGCCTGGTGACCGACGCGGTTCTCGCCGCGAGCACCGCGCAGGCCAGGAGTTTCTGGGCGATCCGCGAAGGTCTGGTCGAAGGCCAGGCCAAGCGTGGCTATCATGTGCGCACCGATCTGTCGGTGAGGATTTCCGACATCCCCGGCCTGATCGAACGGGCCCGCTGCTTCGTCGCGACTGACCATCCAGGCTGGGTCCCCCTCGCCTATGGCCATGCCGGTGACGGCAATATCCACTTCAACGTGCTGCCGCCGCTCGACCTTGCCGAGCACGAGGCCCGCGCACGTGGTGCCGAGGTCATCGCCGGGCTCTATGAAATCGCGATCGGTCTCGGCGGCTCGATCAGCGCGGAGCACGGCATCGGCCGCAGCCGCCGCAAGGAATTCTGGGCCGGGCTCTCGCCGGCGCATCGCCGCATGGTCACGGCGCTGAAGAGCGCCCTCGATCCCAAGGGCCTGATGAATCCCGGCTGCCTGTTGCCCGCGACGGAGACTTTTCCATGAAGCAGAGACTGGCCGCCATCGGCACTGTCGAGACATTGCCGCACCGGGTCGCCGCCTTCCTCAGCCGCGAGATCGAATCCGGCGAGCTGAACCCCGGCGCGCGCCTCCCGACTGAGCAGGAGCTGTCGGAAAAATTCGGCGTCAGCCGCAATGTCGTGCGCGAGGCGATCGCCCAGCTTCGCGCCGACGGCATGATCGAGGCGCGCCAAGGCATCGGCGCCTTCGTGCTGGCGCCCGAGCAGCGGGCGGCGATCCGCATCGACCGCGAGGCGCTCAAGGACACGCACAACATGGAGCGGCTGTTCGAGCTGCGCTGCATCCTCGAGGCCGAATCGGCGGCGCTCGCAGCGGCGCGCCGCAATCAGGGGCATCTCGATTCGATCAAGGCTGCGCTCGACCGCATGGGCGGCGAGGAGCGCTGGGAAGAAGGCAGTATCGACGCCGACCTGCTCTTCCACCGCGAGATCGCCCGCGCCACCGGCAACAGCTACATCCACACCTTCATCTCGTTCGTCTGTGAGCAGATTCGCCACTCGATCCACTACGCGCGCATGACCAATCCGCTGCACGATCTCGTCGAGATCAATGTCGGCGAGCATGTGCGCATCTATCAGGCGCTGGTGGCGGGCGATGCGGAAGCGGCGGAAGCGGCAATGCGGGCGCACATCGTCGGCGCCGCCAACCGCGTCGGCGTCAAGCTGCCGCTCTCGAAAGCCGGCGGAGCGAAATAGCCATGTCTGCGAGCATCACGCGCATCTCAGACGTCTGCCTTCTGGTGGAAAACATCGAAAGGACAGTCGATTTCTATGTCGAGAAACTCGGCTTCCGCCTGCGCCGCCGCGCCGAAGGCTTTGCCGATTTCCATGGCGAGGGCGTGACACTCGCCGCCTGGGAGCTCGACCACATCAACCGGCATACCGGCGTGTCGAAGCTGAGATCGCCGCGCCACGCGCACAAGGTCTGCGTCGCCGTGCAGCTCGACACGCCGGCCGACATCGACCGGCTGCATGGCGAGCTGAGCGCCAAAGGCGTGCCTTTCTACGGCCCGCCGGAAAACTACGTCTGGAACGCGCGCTGCGCCTATTTCACCGACCCGGACGACACGCTCTGGGAGCTTTACGCCTGGCTCGACGGCGGCCCTGGCGACTATCACGACGAACAGCCGTAGACGACGCCGCACTGAAGGGAGCGGCGCCTGAAGAAGAGACGAGAAAAGTCTGCAACAGGAGCGAAAAATGAATGGGAACAGGGACTTCGAATTGAATCGCCGTGCGTTTGTAAAAGGCGGCATCGCAGCCGTTGCGGCCGCATCTGCCGGCATGCAGCTGGTGCTGACGCCCGGCGCCAGGGCCGCGGGCAAGGTCGTCATCCAGTATGATTGGCTGATGTCCAACGGACAGATCGGCGACATCGCGGCCGTCGCCAACGGTTACTTCAAGGATGCCGGCCTCGAGGTCGAGTTCAGCCCCGGCGGCCCCAACGCGTCGACCGTGCCGCCGGTCATTTCGGGGGCCGCCCAGCTTGGGCAGTTCTCGGAAACACCGCAGCTCTATTCTGCCCGCGCCAGCGGCGTACCGATCAAGATCATCGCCTGCGGCTTCCGCACCGGTCCTTATGCGCTGACCTCGAAACCTGCCAAGCCGATCCGCGGCGTCGCCGACCTCAGGGGCAAGAAGATCGGTATCCAGCCGACGGCACGCTTCGTCATCGACGAGATCCTGGCCAAGAACGGCATCGACCCCTCGGAGGTGACCATCGTCAATGTCGGCTTCGACAAGGCGCCGCTGGTGCGCGGCGATGTCGACGCGATCGGCGGCTGGATCACCAACACGCAGGCGCTGAGCGTGGTCGGCGACGATCGCATCGACCTCCTGGTGCGCGATCTCGGCCTGAGTTCCTATGCGGACGTCTATTTCGCCACCGACGCGGCGATCGAGAAGGACGCTGAGACGCTGGCGAAGTTCATCGGCGCCGTCGGCAAGGGCTGGGGCTGGGTGCATGCCAACCCGCAGGAAGCGGTGAAGAAGATGGTCGCCGCCTATCCGGAAATGGACCTCGGCTGGGAAGAAAAGACCATCAACCTGGTGCTGAAGCTCTCCTTCGACGGCGCCACCGCCAAGGACGGCTGGGGCACGTTCGATCCCGCCTCGATCGAGGAGCAATTGGCGCTGCTCGACAAGGTTGGCCAATATCCGAACGGACGCCCGGCGGCCGCCGATGTCTACACCACCAAGATACTCGAACTCTCGGCCGCCGACCGGCCCAAACTCGACGCGCCCGCGGCCTAAAGCATGATCCTGAAAAGTGGGAACCGGTTTTCAGAAAAGATCATGCTGATCTAATGGCTAACGCGATCGAAGCGCGACAGCTGGATGTCGGCTATGGCGGCCGGCAGACGGCCGTCAAGGTGCTCGCCGGCCTCGACTTGACCGTCGCGGCCGGTTCCTTCCTGTCGATCCTGGGGCCGTCCGGCTGCGGCAAGTCGACCTTGCTCCGCGTGGTGGCCGACCTGCTCGATCCCCTCGGCGGCACGATCAGCGTGCTTGGCGAGACGCCGCATACGGTGCGCTCGCGCCGCGATGTCGGCTTCGTCTTCCAGGATCCCACCCTGCTGCCCTGGCGCACGGTGCGCGACAATGTGCGCCTGCCGCTTGGCGTCGGCCAGCGCAGCCTGACCCGCAAGATCGAGGACCGCAGCACGGAATTGCTGGAATTGATGGGGCTCGGCGGCCTCAGCGAGCGCCTGCCGCACCAGCTCTCCGGCGGCCAGCGCCAGCGCGTGGCGATCGCGCGTGCCCTGCTCGGCGAACCGAAACTGCTTCTGATGGACGAACCCTTCGGCGCGCTGGACGAGATCACGCGCGACCGGTTGAACGACGAGCTGTTGGCGCTCTGGCGGCGCAGCGGCACGACCATCCTCTTTGTCACGCATTCGATTGCGGAAGCCGCCTATCTCGGCGAGCGCGTCATCGTGCTGGCCGCCAATCCCGGGCGCGTCGTCAAGGACCTCGACATGCGGCCCTTCAAGCAGGAAAGCAACCGCTGCAAGCGCGAGGCTCCGGCAATTGTCGCGGCCATGGCCGATCTGCGCGTGGCGCTGGAGCGCGCATCGTGAGACAGGCGCCGCTCTCCCCGCAAATGACCGTCGCGCTTCCCGTCCTTGGCGCGGCGTCGATCCTGCTTGCCTGGCAATATCTCCTCCCGCTGCTTGGCGTGCCGGCCTATATCGTGCCGACGCCGACGGCCATCTTCGGCGTCTTCCAGAAGAATTTTACCCTCCTCATGGACAATCTACGGCCAACGCTGATCGAGGCGCTGGCCGGTTTCGTCATCGGCAATCTCGCTGCCGTGCTGCTCGCCGTGCTCTTCGTCCACAGCCGCGTCCTGCAGGCCGCCTATTTCCCGATCGTGCTCTTCTTCAACACCATTCCGATCCTGGCGCTGTCGCCGATCATCATCCTGATCTTCGGTCTCGGCATGACGCCGAAGATCGTGATTGCCGCGGTGATCTGCTTCTTCCCGACGCTGGTGAACATGATCCGCGGCCTTGATTCGGCAAGCGACAACGAACACGAGCTGTTCCGGGTGCTGTCGGCGACACGCTCGGAGATTTTCTGGAGCCTGCGCCTGCCCCGCGCCCTGCCTATGCTGTTCTCCTCGCTCGGGATCGCCTCGGCCACAGCCGTCATCGGCGCCATCGTCGGCGAATGGATCGGCTCGGACAAAGGGCTCGGCGCGCTGATCATCCAGGCCACCTTCAACTACCAGTCCGACCGGCTCTATGCTGCGATCGCGCTGTCGTCGTCGCTGTCGATCGCGCTGTTCTGCCTGGTGGTTCTTGTTGAACGGCGGATCATCAAATACTGAACCGTGCCATCGGTGAGACCGGCCGGCGTTCTGCACTCGCACGTCGAGTTAGCGATAGCTTTCCGACGCAATCGGCCATTCATCGCGCATTCAACCCGTCTGCGGTAGGATGCGGACGCACAACCAAACCGGGAGACAATTCGTGCTAAAAACTTTTCACGTCTCGATCCGAACGATGCTGGCCTTCATATGTCTGGCCGGCCTGGTCGCCGCGGCGTCCACCCTTTTCCCCGCCACCGCGTCGGCCCAGCAGCTGCGGCGATGCGCCAATGAAGGCGGCGTTTGCCGCCTGCCCTACCCCACGGAAGTGGTCTATGGCGCGCGCGGTCGAATGACCTCCCGGTTTTTCGATCGTCCCGTCGTCCGTTGCTCGAATCGCGTTTTTGGCGACCCGGCCCCCGGTCGCGAGAAAGCCTGTTATTTTGTCGCGCGCGGTCGCGGTGACTATGGCGGTGACAACAACTACGGCGACGACGACAACTACGGCGGCGACGATTACGGTTCGCGCCCGGGCCGCGGCGGGTGGGTCCCCTGCGCGAAGGAAGGCGATTTCTGCGATTTCCGCGGCCGCGCTGTGGTCCGATACGGAGCACGTGGCCAGTACACGCAGGACGTCTTCAGGAACGGTGTGGAGTGCAGCAACGACGCCTTCGGCGAAGACCCGGCGCCGGATGTCCAGAAGCGCTGCTACGTGAGGCAGTAGTCGACTACGATGGTGGGGCGGTCATTTGATCGCCCCACCGCAATCGGCATCTTGGATCATGGTGGGCGATGACGGGCTCGAACCGCCGACATCTTCGGTGTAAACGAAGCGCTCTACCAACTGAGCTAATCGCCCGCCTGAGCGCGGACCTTTAAGCAGTTAGGATCGCATTCGCAAGGCCAAATGAACCGGCGGTGCGCCCGTCGCGGCGCGGATTTCCCCAGGTTCGACGCCACTGTCAAAAAACCTTCTCCTGATTGCTGTAATGCTTCAATGCCGCGCTTGACACCCGCAGGCGAACCCCTTATCCAGCGCCCCAACGACGAACACGCCTGACACGTGCTCGTCAGTGCGCGGGTGTAGCTCAGTCGGTTAGAGTGCCGGCCTGTCACGCCGGAGGTCGCGGGTTCGAGCCCCGTCACTCGCGCCATTTCCTTCACGGGATCAATCGGAAAAATCGGTGTGTAGAGCGCGTCTTAGCGCGGTTCTCTCTCATGTCCTGAGAACACTCGTCATAACACAAGGGGTGCCGGCACCCTCTCGGAACCATTCCAATCTTGTCCCGTTCAGCCCACGGGCGAAAAAGACGGAGATCAAGATGGCTGTGAGATGTCGCATTTCGATTGATGACGCCAGGGATGTGGACGAGCTTGCCTTCCAGGAATTGCCGCGGGTTGGCGAAAGCGTGTCGATGCCGGTCGAAGGATCGAACCAGGACCTTCGCGTGCTTCGCGTCGTGCATATGCCTGGCAGCGAGCAAGACGCGACGACAATGCTGGAGCTGACAAGCAGGATTCTTTAGCGCTGTCCGAGCCCGATTCAGCGAATCATTCGCCCACGACCACGCCGGAAGCGATGATTTGGGCCGTACGCTCGGTGAGCCTCTGGCGCTTCACAAGCGTGGGTTTTTCGTAAGGTTTCTTCATCCTGCCGTTCCGGCGTTGCCGACCAGGAGGATGAACGCGCTCGCTTCAGGAGCGTTCCGGCTCAAGAGGCCGCTAATAAACCAGGCGAACTACAAGTTCATGCCTTCGCGAGCAGCGCTTCGACCTCCTTGAGGGTCGGCATGGACGGTGCGGTGCCTGGGCGGGTCACGGAAATGCCGGCGACCGCGCAGGCAAAGCGCACGGCCTCCAGCGGCTCGACGCCCTTTGCCAGAGCCGCGGCGAGACCGCCGTTGAAAGCATCGCCCGCGCCCGTCGTCTCGACCACCGGACCGGCACTGACGGCGCCGACATGTTCGGAGCGGTCCCTGGTGTGCAGCAGCGCGCCTTTTTCTCCGAGCGTCACGATGACGGTGCCGACACCCTTGGCCAGCAAAGCGTCGGCGGCGCGGCGGGCGTCGTCGACCGACGACACCTTGATGCCGGTCAGCCCTTCGGCCTCGGTCTCGTTGGGCGTGACATAGTCGCAGATCGTGTAGATGCGATCCGGCAGGCTGGCGGCCGGCGCGGGATTGAGAATGGTCGTCACCCCTGCCCCGCGCGCGATTTCCAGCGCTCTCAAGGCTGCGTCGATCGGCTGTTCGAGCTGGGTGACGAAGACGCCGGCGGACCGGATGAGCTCGGCATGCGCCTCGATGTCTGCAGGCGAGATGAGCATCGCCGCGCCCGGGCTGACGATGATGGCGTTGTTGCCAGTCCCTTCCTCGACGAAGATATAGGCAGCACCCGTATAGCTGTCCGGCGTGTCGATGACGGCGCTCTTCACGCCGGCAGCCTTCCAGGTCTGCTTGGCCATGTCGGCGAAGGCATCGACGCCGAGCCTCGTGAGGAAGGTGATGTCGGCGCCGAGCTTGCCGGCTGCGACCGCCTGGTTCGAGCCCTTGCCGCCCGGGCCGAGCTTGAAGGAATTGCCGAGGATCGACTCGCCCATGCGCGGCTGGCGGTCGGCACGATAGGCGGTGTCGGCGACGAACACACCCAGGATCACGACAGGCTTGGCGGCGGCCATGGTCTCACTCCGCATCCGGCGGCACGACGCCCTTGCGGAAGGCGAAACAGCCATAGAAGCGGCGCTCGCCGGTCTGGATCACGCAATAGGCCTTCTTGGATCGCTCGTAGAAGGCGTAGCGCTCGATCGAGATCATCGGCCAGGGTTTGCCCTCGGCCGCGTCGATCTCCTTCTGGACCTCCTTCTGCACCGGCGGGATCTCATTCGGCTTGCCGACGATCTCCATGCGCGCCGCCGCATCGTTGACGAAAGTATCCAGCGGATAGACCGACAGCACCGCCTTCACCACATCGGCCGCCGGCGCATCGATGCGCAAGAGCTTGCCGAGCACGGTTTGCCGCGCCACCGAATCGGACGGGAAATTGGTGTCGGCGATGATCAGGTCGTCGCCATGGCCCATCGCCCGCAGCGCCTGGAGCACATCGGCATTGAGCAGCGGATTGATCCCTTTGAGCATGGTTCCCTCCTGGAAGTCTGTGTGCGGCCTGGAGCAATTCCAGGAAAAGTGTGAGCGGTTTTCCGTCCGGAATTGCGTAAAGCTCTAAAGTCGCTTGCCGGTTTCGGCGTCGAAGAGGTGGACCTGGTCGAGACGCGGCCTGAGCTTCAGCGCATCGCCCGGCTTGAAGTCGTGGCGCTCGCGAAACAGCGCCACCATCTCGCCCTCGCCGAAGCGCACGAACACCAGGGTTTCCGAGCCGGTCGGCTCGACGACCGAGATGTTGGCGGCGACGCCGTCAGGATGGATCTCCAGGTGCTCCGGGCGCACGCCGTAGACGACGGCCTGACCGTCCTCGCCGGAACTGTTGGCGGGCATCGGAAAGGCTGTGCCGGCAATGTCGACGACCGGTCTCTCGCCCTTCCTCACCGTACCCTTGAGCAGGTTCATCGCCGGCGAGCCGATAAAGCCGGCGACAAACAGATTGGCGGGCCGGTCGAACAGTTCGAGCGGCGCGCCGATCTGCTCGATGCGGCCGTCGCGCATCACCACGATCTTGTCGGCCATAGTCATGGCCTCGATCTGGTCGTGGGTGACGTAGATCGTCGTGGTCTTCAGCCGCTGGTGCAGTTCCTTGATCTCGGTGCGCATCTGCACGCGCAGCTTGGCGTCGAGGTTGGAAAGCGGCTCGTCGAACAGAAACACTTGCGGATTGCGCACGATGGCGCGGCCCATGGCCACGCGCTGGCGCTGACCGCCCGAAAGCTGGCGGGGATAGCGCTTGAGATAGGGCGCGAGGTCGAGGATCTCGGCGGCGCGCTTGACACGTTCGGCGACGATGGCCGGATCGGTGCCGCGCAGCTTCAGCGCGAAGGCCATGTTCTGCTCCACCGTCTTGTGCGGGTAGAGCGCGTAATTCTGGAACACCATGGCGATGTCGCGCTTGGCCGGCGGCAGGTTGTTGACGACGCGATCGCCGATCGAGATCGTGCCGCCGGAAACCGTTTCCAGCCCGGCCACCATCCTGAGCAGCGTGGACTTGCCGCACCCTGAAGGGCCGACCAGCACGACGAACTGCCCGTCGGCGATATCGACGCTGACCTCATGCAGGACCTTGACGGTTCCGAACGCCTTGGCCACACTGCTGATCGCGACTTGAGCCATCGTCTCCCCTTTATCTTTTGATCTTTTGCGGTGAAGCTAGCCATTGCCAAGGGCAACGGCAAGTCGGTATCTTATAGATAAAAACCCAATCTTGTTGACAAGGTAATCGATTACGCCAAATAGTGGCGAGTGCCAATCCGACGCAGGCCTGTTACCCTGAGATCGGAGCTTCGGCGACGCAGGGTGGGGTCCCACGTCCCCGTATGATCGAGGAGAACCGAGAGACGTTTCCACGTCCGAGAGATTGGCACTTCAATTCAATCGCTGTTGTTCTGGGAGGAACCTGTAGATGAGAGTCGATCTGTATGAAAAACTGATGCGCGCCGGCGCGAGCCGCCGCGATGTGCTGAAGGGTGCTGCCTCGATGGCGGCAATCGCCGCCGCCTCCAGCGCCGGGCTCGGCGCACTGACGAGGCCCGCCGCGGCCGATGACAGCCTGCGGGCCAAGATCCTGCAGATTCCAGGCGTCGGCAAAGGCCAGCCGACCGATGCCGACTTCCAGAAGGTCGGCGAGCTCTGCCTCGAAGCGACAAAGGCCAATGTCAAGGAAGGCGAGTTCGCCGGCGTCGAGCTGACCTTCATGGGTCTTAACAACCAGAACCTGCACAACGTGCTGTTCCGCGGCTTCCTGAAGCCGTGGGAGGCCTATACCGGCGCCAAGATCAACTGGATTGACCTTGCGCAGGCCGACTACAACCCACGCCTGCAACAGGCGATCGCCACCAATACGATCGACTTTGATATCGTCGAGATGGGCGCGCCCTTCGAGGGCGATGTCTGCGGTAAGGGGCTGACTTCCGAGATGCCGGACTGGGTCAGGAAGCAGATCGATATGGATGACCTGGTGGCCTATCTGAAGCCTCCGGTCGGCACATGGAACGGCAAGCAGTATCGGGTGACCATCGACGGCGACACGCACAACTTCAACTACCGCACCGACGTGTTCGCCGACTCTGAGCTGGCGGCAGCCTGGAAGGCCGACAGCGGCGACAAGGCGGGCTTGACGGAATGGGGCGTGCCGAAGACATGGCAGCAGGTGCAGGCCGTAACCAAGTTCCTGAAGGGCAAGAAATTCAAGGGCCAGGACGTCTATGGCTATCTCGACGCGCCCAAGCCCTGGGGCGGTTTCGGCTTCTACTTCCTCGGCAGCCGCGCCTCCGCCTATGCCAAGCATCCCGATGACAAGGCCTGGCTGTTCGATGCCGACACGATGAAACCGCGCATCAACAATCCGGCCTGGGTGCGCGCCATCCAGGACGTGATCGATGCGCTGCCTTCCGAGCCAAATGATCAAATCAACGCCGATCCGAACACGACTGCCTTCCAGCAGTTCCTGGCCGGCACCGGCTCGATGATCCCGTGGTGGGGTGACGTCGGCTCGAACGTCAAGACCAATGACTCCTCGGTCATCGGCGACGTCACCGGCTTTTCGATCCTGCCGGGCTCCGACGATGTCTACAACTCCAAGACCGGCAAGTGGGACAAGCTTGCCAGCGGCCCGAACTATGCGCCGAACTGCGCCTATCTGGGCTGGGGCGTCTATGTCATGGCTCGTGTCGACAAGGACGAGAAAAAGAAGAAGGCCGCATGGTCGGCCGCCGCGCATCTCGGCGGCAAGGATTTGTCGCTGTGGTGCGCGGCCTATCCTTCGGGCTTCCAGCCCTACCGCAACTCCCATTTCAACATTCCCGAATGGGTGGCGGCAGGCTATGACGAGGCCTTCATCAGCTCGTATCTGAAGTCGGAGGGCGACTCTTACAACCATCCGAACGCCGCGATCGAGCCGCGCATCCCTGGCATCTTCCAGTACTACAGCGCCGCCGAGGACATCCTGGCCAATACCTTCGCCGGCAAGATGAAGGCGCAAGAAGGTGCGGATGCCATCGCTGCCGCCTGGGAGAAACTGACCGACCAGATCGGCCGCGAGAACCAGGTCAAGCTCTACAAAGCCTCGCTCGGCATGTAGGCTGTCTCGACCAAGTCGCGGCCCGGCGACACCTCGTCGCCGGGCCGCATATTTAGGCTGACTCGAAGAGGCGAGAAGCGTGGCTGAGCAGACTTCGACCGCGAATGCGTGGCCGGCAAATTCCACAGCGGCCGATCTGATCCCGCCCGGCCGCAAGCGCCTCGGCTGGGCACTGTTGACTGCCGCGACGCTCGTGCTGCTGGCGGCGATCGTGATGCAGATCCTCTACAAGACCGAAGTCGACACGGTCGGTTTCGACACCTGGCGCCCGGTCGTCTATGCCTATGTCCTGTGGGGCGCGGCACTCGGCGCCTGGCAGGTGCTGACGCGCGGCGAGGATGGGCAGCGCGCGCTGTTCCTTTTGCCGGCGCTGCTTTTCACCATCGCCATGGTGATCTTCCCGACGCTGTTCGGCTTCTACATCGCGTTGACCGACTGGAACCTCAGTTCGTTTACCGGACGCAGGTTCAACGGCCTCGACAATTTCTGGCAGATGCTCGCCGACCCCTATTACCGCAACGCGCTGCTTAACATGGTGCTCTATGTGCTTGCGGTGCTGGTCGAATATGTCATCGCCTTCGGCCTGGCGCTGCTGCTTAACGCGCAGATCAAGGCGCGAAAGTTCTTCCGCGTCGTCTTCCTTTTGCCGCTGATGCTGTCACCGGTCGCGGTGTCCTGGATGGTCGGCAAATCGCTGATGGAGTACCGGTTCGGGCCGGCGGCAACGCTGGCGCGTCACCTCGGCTGGGACAATCCCGCCTTCTTCTCCGACCCGATCACCGCCCGCATCTCGATCATGATGCTCGACGCCTGGACCTTCATCCCGTTCATGATGATCATGCTGCTTGCCGGCCTGCAGGCAATGTCGCGCGAGGTGCTGGAAGCCGCCCGCGTCGACGGCGCGACCGCGTGGCAGACCTTCTGGCAGGTGACCTTTCCGCTGATGCTGCCGGTGTCCGTGACGGCCGTGATCCTGCGTATCATCTTCAAGCTGAAGCTCGCCGACATCATCATCACGCTGACCTCCGGCGGCCCCGGCGGCGCTACCGATTCCGTGTCGAGCTTCATCTATCGCGAATATCGCGACCGCTCGAATGTCGGCTACGGCACGATGCTGGCCATGGCCTATCTGATCATCATCGTCGTGTTCGTGACCTGGCTGCTGAAAGTCGCCAGTCGCTTCGTGCGCAACGTCAACTGAGCGACACCATGAGCGTCCAGACCACCGACTACACCGTCTCCGAAATCCGCTCGCCGGCGGCTTTCCTCGCCAACCGCGTCTTCATCTATGGCGCGCTGGTGTTCTGGTCCTTCGTCTGCTTGTTCCCGATCTACTGGACGATCACCACCTCGTTCAAATCGGCGGTCGACGTCACGCAAGGCCATCTCATTCCCTTCGTCGACTTCACGCCCGACTGGAAGGGCTGGCGCTCGCTCGGCCTGTCGCCGGATTCGATCTTCCAGACGTCGACCGTGCGCGACGAGTTTTTCAAGCGTTTCATGAATTCGGTCATCACCTCGGTCGGCGCGTCGTCTCTCGCCATCATCATCGGCAGCCTCGCCGCCTATGGCCTTGTCCGCTACCGTTACAAATTCGCCTGGTTCAGGAACGAGGACATCTCCTTCTTCTTCCTGTCGCAGCTCATCCTGCCGCCGGTCGTGCTGGCGCTCCCCTTCCTGGTGCTCTACCGCGAAGTCGCCCTCCTCGATACGCGCATCGGGCTCGTGCTGCTCTACACGCTGATGGTGCTGCCGATCGTCATCTGGATCATGCGCGACCAGTTCAACTCGATTCCCGTCGAATTGGAGGAAGCGGCCTTGGTCGACGGCCTGTCGATCTGGGGCGCCTTCTTCCGCATCGTGATGCCGATCGCGCTGCCGGGTATGGTCGCCGCCTTCATCCTGGCAATGGTGCTGTGCTGGAACGAATATTTCTTCGCCGCGCTTCTGACGTCGACCGACGCCAAGACCATCCCCGTCATGGTGGCGAGCCAGACCGGCTCGCAAGGCATCAACTGGTGGTCGATGGCAGCCTTGGCAACCGCCGCGATCGCGCCGCTGGCGATCATCGGCATCGCACTCGAACGCTACCTGATCATGGGCATGACGGCCGGCTCGGTGAAGTAGCTAGACCTCTCCTTCCCCCGAGGCTACGGCATGCACACGTTTCCAAGCGGCTGGCCTTTGACGATAGCGTGCATGGCTGCTTGGCGCATGCATTGTCTTATGTAGCGCTGGTCGACCCCACTCCGTTTCGGCTTCGCCGAGCCACCTCTCCCCCGATCGACGGGGTAGAGGAAAGGCGCCAAGCTTTTTTGGCCTCAACGCTCGTCCAGCAACGCTCCCTTCCTTTCCCTCCGGAGGGGGGAAAGGTGGCGCTGCGAAGCAGCGACGGATTGGCGGAACCACCTGGCAATCAAGCCTCCGCCCGATCAGTCACGCCAGTCACGCAAGATGTGTGGATTCCCTAGGCTCCAACAAGGGGAGAGTGGGAAGCTAGGCTCGCAGGATCGCCTTTAAATGATCGAGGATCATGGCGACGCCGATCTTGCCGAGGCCCGCCGAGGCCTCCGCCGCGTCTTTCGTGTACCAGCCGGTGTTGTCGGCGTAATGCGTCTCGTCAACGGCCTCGGGGCACAGCGCGAGCATCAGCGAGGTTTCGCCTTTGCCGGCATGGTCGAACGGGTATTTGCCGTTCATCGCGGCCGGCATCAGCGGGTGCACCTGCACCCAGTTGAAGACATTCTCGCCCTGCGCATGGCCGGCATAGTAGTCCGCCATGGTGTTCGACCCCCACCAGCCCTCGCCGCGCTCCTTTTCCAGGAAACGGAAGATCGCCTGGCGGCCGGCAGTCTTGAAGGCGAGGTCGGTCGGCATGCCGGCCACGAAATTCTCGGTCTGGTGGTGGATGATGGCGTGGATGTTTCGGAAGCCGATGCGCAATAGCCCGTAGAACAATTCCTCCGCGAAGGGCGAAAGCACCGGGCCGCCGACCTGCACCGAGCCGCTGCCTTCCGGCGCCGCCACCGCATAGCTCGCAGCGCCGTAATAGAAGGGCGGCAGGATGACGAGGTCCCTCTCCTTCTCGATCAGCTCCACCGTCTTGATGACGGCTAAAGTGTCCATGCCGACCGCCATGTGCTCGCCATGATATTCGAGCACGCCGAGCGGCAGCACGACCGGCCAGTTCTCCTCGATTGCCTTGCGGATCTGGTGCGGCAGCATGAGCTCGTAGCGCATCCCCTACTCCATGTTGGTGTGCCGGGCGCGCATGGCTTCCGGCGTTGCATTGGTCAGCGCCTGGAGCTTCAGCCCCATGATCTCGAACAAAAGGAACAGCGCGCCTTCGAACAGCGAGCCCATCGGCAGCACCGAGCTTCTTGCCGCACCCTGGTCGCTGGCCATGGTCTGGGCCGGAATGACGAGCGTGAAGTCGGCGAGTTTCGCCGCGCTGCCTGTCGGCTCGGCCGTCAACAGCAGCACCTTCGCGCCGGCCGCGCGGGCGACCCGCATCAAGGTCAGCACCGTGGTGGTCTCGCCCGGCCCTGAACTCGCCAGGAAGACGTCCCCCTGCCCCAGCGGCGGCGTGGTCATGTCGCCGACCACGGAGACCGGCAGGCCGAGATGGTAGAGCCGCATGGCAAAACCCTTCACCTGCAGCGCCTCGCGACCGCAGCCATAGACGGCGACCCTGCCGGCGCCGGCAAGCATCTGGCAGGCGGCATCGATCCGAGCTTCCTCCGTGCGCGCCAGCACCGCGCCAAGCTCGTCCAGCGCGGTCGCGAACATCTCTGATCGGGCTTGCGTCATTGAGATCTACCTACGCTTGTCGCGGACTGGATTGCGAGCGCGAGTGGCCGCGCGTTTCCGGCGAAAGGCTTGTTTTTGTTCATGCTATCACCGCGAAAATCGCTGTCCAACGAGCCTCGGCACTTTTGCTGGGCCACGAGCGTGATAGTGTCATGTCAGACAAATCACTCCGGGACATCGTCAGACATGAAGACACGGCATTTCGACCGCATTGGCAATGGCGGCATCACCTTCACCGAGCTCGGCTTCGGCACCGCGCCGCTCGGCAATCTCTACCGTGCCATCTCCGACGAGGACGCCAACGCCACCCTGGAAGCGGCCTGGGCGGCCGGATGCCGTTACTTTGACACGGCACCGCTTTACGGCCTCGGCCTGTCGGAAACCCGCCTCAATCCTTTCCTGCGCGGCAGGAAGCGCGACGACTATGTGCTGTCGAGCAAGGTCGGCCGCATCATGCGCGTCGCCCCGCCGGACCAGCGCACCGGCATCGGCAAGTTCTTCGAGACTCCGTCGCGCCGGGAAGTCTACGACTACTCCTATGACGGCGTCATGCGCTCCTTCGAGGCGTCGCTGGAACGTCTGGGCGTGGACCGCATCGACATCCTCTTCGTCCATGACGTCGACATCTTCACCCATGGCAGCAAGGAAGCCTCGGATGCCCGCATCGAGGAATTCATGTCGTCCGGCTATTACGGGCTGCTTTCGCTGCGCGACCAGGGCGTGATCAAGGCCTTCGGCGGCGGCATCAATGAGTGGCAGGTCGCGCAGACGCTCGCCGAGCGCGGCGACTTCGACCTGTTCCTGCTCGCCGGCCGCTACACGCTGCTCGAGCAGGAGGCGCTTGAGAGCTTCCTGCCGCTTTGCCAGAAGCGCGGAATCGGCATCGTGCTGGGCGGCCCCTACAATTCCGGCGTGCTGGCGACCGGGCCGAAGCCTGGCGCCTTCTACAATTACAGCGAGGCCCCGAAGGATATCCTCGACCGCGTGGCGCGTATCGAGGCCGTCTGCAAGCGCCATGGCGTGCGTTTGATCGAGGCGGCGCTGCAATTCCCACTGCAGCATCCTTCGGTGATGTCGGTGATCCCAGGCGGCCAGCGGCCGGCCGAAGTGGAAAGCAACCGCGCGCTGCTCGACACCAAAATACCGGCGGCGCTGTGGGCGGATTTGAAGCAGGAAGGCCTGATGCGCGCCGACGCGCCGACGGCCTGAGCTGCCGCCCTCCATCAGCTGCAAAAAAGAAAAGCCGGGCAAGCCCGGCTTTTCTGCTCTTAAAGAAAAAGGTCTTAGTTGACCGCGTCCTTGAGGCCCTTGCCGGCCGAGAACTTCGGCACGGTGCGCGCCGGAATCTTCACTTCCGCGCCGGTCTGCGGGTTGCGGCCGGTCGAAGCAGCGCGTTTTGACACGGTGAAATTTCCGAAGCCGACAAGCCGGACATCGCCGCCCTTCTTCAGTTCGCCAGTGATCACGGAGAACACCGCATCGACGGCGGACTGAGCATCAGCCTTCGAAATGCTTGCGGAGTCGGCGACAGCGGACACCAGTTCGTTCTTGTTCATAAAAATTCCCTTCCATGAGAAAACCGGAACTTACGACTCATCCCGGCAGGAAACGGACTTTAGAAAGAAGCGTCCCGGAACCCAAGCCCAAAAACCGCGGAATTCCGGGCTTTTTTGCATTTTTTCGTGGCTTTTTCACATGAAAAAGCCGGGCTCGAAGCCCGGCTCTCTCTTTGTGCACTGCAACCTTAACTTTTGTTAGTGCGCCAGCGACTTTCCGGCATCGTCGCCGCTGTCGACCGGGGCCGGCGCATTAACCGGCTCGACCCACTCGATCGGCTCCGGCATCCGGGTGAGCGCGTGCGCGAGCACCTCGCCGACCCGCGAGACCGGAACGATCTCCATGCCGTTCTTCACATTGTCCGGAATGTCCGCCAGATCCTTGACGTTCTCTTCCGGGATCAGGACCTTCTTGATGCCGCCGCGCAATGCCGCGAGCAGCTTCTCCTTCAGGCCGCCGATCGGCAGGATGCGACCACGCAGCGTGATCTCGCCGGTCATCGCCACATCGGCCCGCACCGGAATACCCGTCAGCACCGACACGATAGCCGTGGCCATCGCGGCACCGGCGGACGGGCCGTCCTTCGGGGTCGCGCCTTCCGGCAAGTGGACGTGGATGTCGCGCTTGTCGAACAGCGGTGGCTCGATGCCGAAATCGATCGCCCTGGAGCGGACATAGGAAGCCGCCGCCGAGATCGATTCCTTCATCACGTCACGCAGATTGCCCGTCACCGTCATGCGGCCCTTGCCGGGCATCATGACACCTTCGATCGTCAGCAGCTCGCCGCCGACTTCCGTCCAGGCAAGACCCGTGACCACGCCGACCTGATCGTCGGCCTCGACCTGGCCGAAGCGGAAGCGCGGCACGCCAAGATAATCGGCGAGGTTTTCCGCCGTGATCTTCACCGTCTTCTTCTTCGTCCGCAGGATCTCGGTCACCGCCTTGCGCCCGAGCTTCATCAGCTCGCGCTCCAGGCTGCGCACGCCGGCTTCCCGCGTGTAGGTCTGGATGATGCCGCGGATCGCGTCCTCGCCGACAGAGAATTCGTTCGGCTGCAGGGCATGATCACGGATCACCTTGGGCATCAGGTGACGCTTGGCGATCTCGATCTTCTCGTCCTCGGTGTAGCCGGCGATGCGGATGATCTCCATGCGATCCATCAGGGGCGCAGGGATGTTCAGCGTGTTCGCCGTCGTCACGAACATCACGCTCGACAGGTCGTATTCGACCTCGAGGTAATGGTCCATGAACGTCGAGTTCTGCTCCGGATCGAGCACCTCGAGCAGGGCCGATGACGGATCGCCGCGGAAGTCCTGGCCCATCTTGTCGATCTCGTCGAGCAGGAAGAGCGGATTGGACTTCTTGGCCTTCTTCATCGACTGGATGACCTTGCCGGGCATCGAGCCGATATAGGTCCGCCGGTGGCCGCGTATCTCGGCCTCGTCACGCACGCCGCCGAGCGCCATGCGGATGAACTCGCGGCCGGTCGCCTTGGCGATCGACTTGCCGAGCGAGGTCTTGCCGACGCCGGGCGGTCCGACGAGGCACAGGATCGGCCCTTTGATCTTCTTCTGGCGGCTCTGCACGGCGAGATACTCGACGATGCGCTCCTTGACCTTGTCGAGGCCGAAATGATCGGCGTCGAGCACGTCCTGCGCATAGTTGAGGTCCTGCTTGACCTTGGAGTTCTTGCCCCACGGGATCGACAGCAGCCAGTCGAGATAGTTGCGCACCACCGTCGATTCAGCCGACATCGGCGACATCGACCGCAGCTTCTTCAATTCGGCTTCCGCCTTCTCGCGGGCCTCCTTGGAAAGCTTGGTCTTCTTGATGCGCGCCTCGATCTCGGCGGCCTCGTCGCGGCCGTCCTCGCCCTCGCCGAGCTCCTTCTGGATCGCCTTCATCTGCTCGTTGAGGTAGTACTCGCGCTGCGTCTTCTCCATCTGGCGCTTGACGCGCGAGCGGATACGCTTCTCCACCTGGAGCACGGAGATCTCGGCTTCCATGAAGCCCATTGCCTTCTCCAGACGCTCCTTCACGGAAAGCGTCGCGAGCATCTCCTGCTTCTCGGGGATCTTGATGGCGAGATGCGAGGCAACCGTGTCGGCGAGCTTGGAATAGTCGTCGATCTGGCTGGCCGCGCCGACTACTTCGGGCGAGATCTTCTTGTTCAGCTTGACGTAATTCTCGAAGTCGGTGACGACCGAGCGGGCGAGCGCCTCGATTTCGACCTCTTCCTCTTCCGGTTCGGCGAGCGCGGTGGCGCGGGCCTCATGGAAATCGGCGCGGTCGGTGAACGAGACGATCTTGGCGCGCGAGGCGCCCTCGACCAGAACCTTCACGGTGCCGTCGGGCAGCTTCAAGAGCTGCAGCACATTGGCGAGCGTGCCGATGTCGAAAATCGCATCGGGTTCAGGATCGTCGTCGGCTGCATTCATCTGGGTGGCGAGCAGGATCTGCTTCTCCTGACCCATCACCTCTTCCAGCGCCTTGATCGACTTTTCACGACCCACGAAGAGCGGAACGATCATATGCGGGAACACGACGATATCGCGCAGTGGGAGGACTGCGAAAACGCCGTCGCCGGAAGCCTTGGATATCTTGGCCATTGTCCAACCTTTCATGTCGCGGCCGCTTATTTTAGCCAACCGCGAATCTCATATTAACGACCGAGTGTCGTTCCGCCTACCACCGTTTGTGACGGGAGTTTTACAGCACAGAATTCGGCGCCTCGGCCTTCTGCTGTTAGGTGGATGCAGCCGGGGCAAAGATCAAGGGTTAACACGGTCGCTCGACCCGTTCCATCGCATATCCCTGCCCCGTTGACAGCAAAACGGCGCCACGCGGGCGCCGTTCCATAAAAATGACGGGTCCAGTGCCATTTCAGGCGCTGACATTGCCCTTCTTTTCCTTCTGCTCGGAATAGATGTAGAGCGGCCTTGCGTTGCCGGACACCACCTCTTCCGAAATCACCACTTCGCGCACGCCTTCCAGCGCCGGCAGCTCGAACATGGTGTCGAGAAGGATCGCTTCCATGATGGAGCGCAAGCCGCGCGCGCCGGTCTTGCGCTCGATGGCGCGCTTGGCGATCGCCGACAGCGCGTTCTCATGGAACGTCAGGTCGACATTCTCCATCTCGAACAGCCGCTGATACTGCTTGACCAGCGCGTTCTTCGGCTCGGTCAGGATCTGGATCAGCGCCGGCTCGTCGAGGTCTTCAAGGGTCGCCAGGACCGGCAGACGGCCGACGAATTCCGGGATCAGGCCGAATTTCAGCAGATCTTCGGGCTCGACCTGGCGGAACAGGTCGCCGGTGCGCCGATCCTCGGGCGAGGCAACGGTCGCGCCGAAGCCGATCGAGGTCTTGCGGCCGCGATCCGAGATGATCTTGTCGAGGCCCGCGAAGGCGCCGCCGCAGATGAACAGGATGTTGGCGGTGTCGACCTGCAGGAATTCCTGCTGCGGATGCTTGCGGCCGCCCTGCGGCGGCACCGAGGCGACCGTGCCTTCCATGATCTTCAGGAGCGCCTGCTGCACGCCCTCGCCCGACACGTCGCGGGTGATCGAGGGATTGTCCGACTTGCGCGAGATCTTGTCGATTTCGTCGATATAGACGATGCCGCGCTGGGCGCGCTCGACATTGTAGTCGGCCGACTGCAACAGCTTCAGGATGATGTTCTCGACATCCTCGCCGACGTAGCCGGCTTCGGTCAGCGTCGTGGCGTCGGCCATGGTGAAGGGCACGTCGATGATGCGGGCGAGCGTCTGCGCCAGCAGCGTCTTGCCGCAACCGGTCGGGCCGATCAAAAGGATGTTCGACTTCGCCAACTCCACGTCGTTGTTCTTGCCGGCATGCGCGAGGCGCTTGTAGTGGTTGTGCACCGCCACCGACAGCACGCGCTTGGCGTAAGGCTGGCCGATGACATAGTCGTCGAGGACCTTGAGGATCTCCTGCGGTGTCGGCACGCCCTCGCGCGACTTCACCATCGAGGTCTTGTTCTCCTCGCGGATGATGTCCATGCAGAGCTCGACGCACTCGTCGCAGATGAAGACGGTCGGGCCGGCGATCAGCTTGCGGACTTCGTGCTGGCTCTTGCCGCAAAACGAGCAGTAAAGGGTGTTCTTGGAGTCACCGCCATTATTGCCGACCTTGCTCATTTTTCTGTCCTTTCACCAACGCCCGCCGGTGGTCTGGCTTTCAGTGACGTCTCACCAATCTATCGCGGGAATCCGCCACCGCCAGTGTCCCGGCTCACACAGCGCGTTCCGTACGAAACACGAAATCAGAAAACGCGGCAATGATTCGCTGCAACCCCATTCAAAGCTAAGCCGTCGAAAATCAACATAGCCTTAACGTAGGCAATCCCGACGCCTGAGGGAACAGCCAAATGTGGCCGAAATGCCGCAAGGCGCGCCAAAACCGCGTTATGCCGTCATTTGCTGCTGATGTCAGGCCGAAGCAGCGACCGTCTCGGCCGCTTCGCGGCTCGAAATGACCTTGTCGATCAGACCGAAGTCCCTGGCCTCGTCCGCGGTCATGAAGTGGTCGCGGTCGAGCGTCCGCTCGATCTCCTCATAGCTCTTGCCGGTATGCTTGACATAGACCTCGTTCAAGCGGCGCTTCAGCTTGATGATGTCCTGCGCATGACGTTCGATGTCCGACGCCTGACCCTGGAAGCCACCGGACGGCTGATGGACCATGATCCGGGCGTTCGGCGTGGCGAAACGCATGTCCTTGTGGCCGGCGGTTAGAAGCAGCGATCCCATCGAGGCTGCCTGACCGATGCAGAGCGTCGACACGGCCGGCTTGATGAACTGCATGGTGTCGTAGATCGCCATGCCCGAGGTGACGACGCCGCCCGGCGAATTGATGTAGAGGTTGATTTCCTTCTTGGGGTTCTCCGCCTCGAGGAACAAAAGCTGTGCACAAACCAGCGTCGCCATCCCGTCCTCGACCGGGCCGGTGATGAAGATGATGCGTTCCTTCAAGAGGCGCGAGAAAATGTCATAGGCGCGCTCGCCGCGATTGGTCTGCTCGACCACCATCGGAACGAGGTTCATGTAGGTTTCAACGGGGTTCTTCATGGACTACCCTTGTTGGAGATGGATTTCCGGCACCTTGGTAGACGAGCAATGGCGCGGAATCGTTCTGGATCGGTTATGACCTAAATAGGATGCCGGCTCACCCTAGCGCAAGGTCGCCTCTCCTAGCCATCTGGTTAAGTCGAGTAAAGCGCTGCGGGCCTGAGAACCACGGTCGATTTGATCGCGCGAGACGGCTTCGGTCCTGGTTGGCCGGACGAAGCCATCCGCAAGGTAGCAATTCCTTAACCGCGCCGCTTAACGAAAAGCCTTGAAATCACTGTCCGACCCCGGACCTTCCGCTACAGTCCTGCGTTGTGAAGGCGTCCTTTTTCAACGGGGGAATGTCATGATCCGCAAACACTCCGCATCGCTGGCGGCGGTCGCGATGGTTGCCAGCGTCTCAGGAACCGCCGCTGGTGGCCGCGCGCTCGAATGCTACGAGCCGATCTACAGGCCGGCGCTCTATGACACCGTCTACGAGGATGTGATGGTGAGCCCCGGCGGACAGGTGGTCGATTACGACGCGCCGATCTTCGGCGCCTATCAAAGCGTGGACCAGATCGCGCCGCCGCGCGTCACCTATGAGACCATGCCGGCGGTGACACGCACGGTCTACCACACGGTCAAGGTCGATGATGGCGGCTATGCCTGGGAGTGGCGCGTCATCCATGGTCGCAAGGTGCTGTGCAAGGTCTGGCGCAAGGCCCGCTATGCGCGTGTGGCCGAAACGGTCGTGGTCCAGCCGGGGCGCGTCCGGCGCGTCGTTCAGCCGGCGGAATATGAAGCGGTTGCCCACGAAGTGCTGGTGCGGCCGCAGCAAGTCCGCATCCGGGAAATCCCGCCTTCCTATGGAACAGTGGCGCGCCGAGTGGTGGTGCGGGAAGGCTCGACCAGCTGGCGGCGGGTGCAAATTCCCCGGCATTGCCAAGATTAGGCGAAAACTCGCCTATCGGTTGCAGCCGGCCGGGCCGCGTTGCCGCGCACCGGCCGCATTTTGTTGCCGGCTTAGCCCAGGTCGATGTCGAGAATGGCCATCGAGAAATTGTAGTCGCCGTCGTCCTCGTCCTTGAAGACGATGCCGAGGAATTCGTCGCCGACATAGACTTCGGCCGAGTCTTCCTTGCGCGGGCGCGCCTTGACCTGCAGCTTGGGGTTCTGGAAGACGCGCTTGAAATAGGCGTCCAGCTTTCTAATTTCGTCAGGCTTCAAAAGTCTTCTCCGAAATGTCGGCCTTGTTCGTGGGAACGCGCTTCTGACACGCCAACAATGGCCATGTAAAGGCAAGCCGGCAGGATAACATGGGAGAACAGCCAGGCGGAACTGGCGACCCGTTCGGCCGCCAGCGGTAAGCGGTCGGTCAGATGTCGAAGCTGACCACGTGATCCATGCTCTGCGACGGCAGGAGCTGGTCCATCTGCCGCGAAGGCTGGTCGCAGCCGGTCTCGCCGACGACACGCGCGGGCACGCCGGCGACCGTCTTGTTGTGCGGGACGGGCGACAGCACCACCGAGCCGGCGGCGATCTTCGAGCAATGGCCGACCTCGATATTGCCGAGGATCTTGGCGCCGGCGCCGATCAGAACGCCGCGGCGGATCTTCGGATGGCGGTCGCCACTGGCCTTGCCGGTACCGCCCAGCGTCACCCCATGCAGGATCGAGACGTCGTCCTCGATGACGGCCGTCTGGCCGACGACCAAGCCCGTGGCGTGGTCGAGGAAGATGCCCTTGCCGATGCGGGCCGCCGGATTGATGTCGGTCTGGAACACGGAGGACGAGCGGCTCTGCAGATAGAGCGCGAAATCCCTGCGGCCCTGGTTCCACAGCCAGTGTGCCAGCCGGTGCGTCTGGATGGCGTGAAAACCCTTGAAATAGAGGACCGGCATGATGAAGCGGTCGCAGGCCGGGTCGCGGTCGTAATAGGCCTGGATGTCGACGCGAACCGTGGTGCTCCAATCCGGGTCGTCGTCCAGCATCGCCTTGAAGGTCTGGCGGATGAGGTCGGACCCGATGTCCTGATGTGCCAGGCGCTCGGCAAGCCGGTGGATCACCGCTTCTTCCAGGCTCTCTTGGTTGAGGATGGTGGAATAGAGGAAGGCCGCAAGCAACGGATCGCGGTTCACCGCCTCCATCGCTTCGTCCCGGATCGACCGCCAGATCGGATCGACCGGCTGCACCATGCTGGGGCGGGCAATCGTAATGCTGTTCATCGACGCTCTCCGGCCTTGCTCATTCTCCGGCGGCACATATAGGCCAGATCATAGCACGGTTGAACTCAATTTTCCTTAGTGATCGTTCAAATGGACCTGGTTCACGCAAATTCAAGCGACGATGGAAAACGAACCCTTGCTGGCGGATAGGCGCCGAAATGTCCTGCCTTCGGCGCCCGCCTGTCGAAAAATGGCCCCGGCTGCACCTCAAGGATCAGGTCGGCAACGTTGCGCCGGCGTGCTCGGCAACCATGTATTCGGCGTACCAGTCGGGCCAATTCTTGTCGTATTCCCCGCCGGTTCGCTTCTCGTGCTCACCATGGGCGGCCGCCGCCCGCCGAAGCGCGGCGGCAAGCTCGGCCGACGACGCGAACACCGTATCGCGCGCATCGACGCGGCCGGGTAACCGCTGGGTGATCTCCTGCAGCAGCCAGCCATTGCCGTCCGGATCGCTGAAGGTGACGAACGAGGAATAGCTGCGCCCCTCCGGATGCCGGCCCTTGATCGCCGGCTGGCCGGGGCCGTTGCGATGGAACACCTCGCTTGCCTCGACGCCGCGCGCCGCCAGTTCCGCCCGAGCCGCCTCAATGTCGGTCACAATCAGATAAAGCACTTTTGCCGAGCCGGGCGCCGCCGGCGTCAATCCCTTGCCGAAATGGATCGAGCACGGTGAGCCGGGTGGCGTGAACTGGACGACGCGGAACGTGTCGCCAACGACGAAATCAGCGTCGAGCCGCCAGCCTAGCCCTGCATAGAAATTCTTGGACCGATCGACATCCGAGACGGGGATGACGACAGCCTCCAGCTTCATGTCGATCGTGCCTGGTTTCGCTTTCTCGGTGCTGGTCATGCCAAACTCCTCCGGTTTGAGTGACGCGGCAGCTTCCAGCTGTCTTGTCGTTTGGTCAACCGCTCGCCGATGCCGGCTGGCGTTTGCGGCCGTGCTGGGCGACATTCTCCCTCGCTCGCGCCAAATGCTCCCTGGAAAGGCCAGCCATGCAACGATCCTTGATCGACGAAGCGCTAAAAAGCGAGCTTGCCGCGCTCTATAGCGCCGAAGATCGCCACTACCACGGCCTGGCCCACATCGAAGCGATGCTGGCGCTGGCAACCGAATACCGGCACCTTCTTGATGATCCGCAGGCCGTCGAGGCGGCGATCTGGTTCCACGATGCCATTTATGACAGCCGCGCCAAGGACAATGAGGCGAAAAGCGCTGAACTGGCCGAGAAAAGGCTCGCCGGGCGCGTCGATCCTCGTCGCCTCGCCCGCATAGCGGCCATGATCAACGCCACCGCCACGCACCAGCTGCCGCCTTTGCGCGATTCGGACGCGGTCAACGATGCCGCTCTTCTGCTCGACATGGATCTGGCGATCCTCGGCGCCGAACCTGCGGTCTTCGATGCCTATGAGAAGGCGGTCCGGCTGGAATATGGCTGGGTGGAAGAGCCGATGTGGCGCGCCGGCCGTGCTTCCGTCCTGCAGAACTTCCTCGCCCGTCCGCATATTTTCTACACGCAATCGTTCCGCGATCGGTTCGAGGCAAGGGCACGAAAAAATCTGGAGCGCTCGCTGGCTTCGCTGCAGCCGAACAAAGCCTAGTCTGGAAAAGTTTCCATCCGTCGCGCATAGGCCTTGAAGCCGGCGCGCTCATAGACCGCCTGAGCGGCCGGGTGGTCATGCGTATCGGTGTGAAGCCAAACCCACTCCGGCCGATGCGACCACGCCGCGCGCAGCACCCGGTCGAGCAGGAACGGCCCCAGCCGCTTTCCTTGAAAGGCCGGGACCAGCCCGAAGTGAACGAGCTCGATGGCCGTCTGCCCGACATGGTTGAACTCGCAGAAGCCCGCGGCCTCGCCACCGAGGCGCAGCACGTGGATATGCGTGGCATCGTCGGCGAGCCGCATTTCGAGTTCCGCTTCCGCCATGCGCAGCCGCTGGTCCCATTGCACCGGTCCGCCGACCGCGCGGCAGAGATCGAGATAGAAGGAAAGATCGAGCCTTTCGCGCGCCACGATGGCGCCGGGCAAAGGTGACGCGCGCAGCACGCCCTGGGGCGGCGCGGACATCTCCATATAAGTGACGAGAAGATCGACCATTGTCCGGCGGAGAGCGAGTGCGCTCAGAGCGGGTTTTCGGCGTAGAATTCGAGCACGCGCTGCTTGAAGCTCTTGTCGCCGACGGCGAGCATGTGGTCGCGGCCCTCGATGTGGAACGCCCTGGCGTTGGGCATCAGGGCGGCGAGCTCGTCCGGCGAGCCGCCGATATCGTCCTTGGTGCCGACCGCGATCAGCGTCGGCTGGGTAATGCGCGCCATATCGTCCTCGCTGAGCAGCTCGCGCGAAGTTGCAATGCACGCCGCGAGAGCCCGCCTGTCGCTGCGCGTCTGGTCGGCGAAGGCGCGGAAGGAGCGGCCGCGCGGATGCGTGTTTTGCGAGGGGTCCTCCGCCAGCAGCGCCGCCGCGATCGGATCCCAGTCGCCGACGCCGTCGACCATGCCGATGCCGAGGCCGCCGAACACCAGCGTCGCAACCTTCTGCGGGTTGGAGAGCGCCAGGAAGGCCGAGATCCGCGCGCCCATAGAATAACCCATGACATGGGCGCGTTCGATGCCGAGGTGAGCAAGCAGCGCGGCTGCATCGGAAGCCATCTTGGCCGGCGTGTAATCGGCCTCGTCATAACTCTTCGACGACGAGCCATGGCCGCGATTGTCGAAGGCAATCGCCCTGTAACCGGCGTCGTTCAGCGTCTTGAACCAGCCCGGCGAGACCCAGTTGACATAGTGGCTGGAGGCAAAGCCATGGATCATCAGCACCGGGTCGCCCTGTCCCGAGGCCGGCTGGCGATCGAGATAGGCGAGTTCGAAACCGTCATGCGAAAGGAATTGCATCGGCTGCTTTTCAGTTGGATTGGGCGCCGATGGCCGGATGGCGCAAAAGATCGCCTTCCTTAATGCCGTCCCTGGCGGCGGTGCCTGCCTTCAACTCAAGCACGAAGCGCACGGGCTGTCCGGGTGAGATGATCGCCTCGGACTCGGGCTCGCCAGGCTTGATCGCCTTGATCCGGCCGTCCTCGCCGACAAAGACGAGGTCGAGAGCCATCGGCGTGTTCTTCATCCAGAAATCCACCTCGCCGGTTCTGTCGAAGACGAACAACATGCCGTGATCGTCGGCCATCGTCCGGCGAAACATCAATCCCGCTTCACGTTCGGCGGAGGTATCCGCGATCTCGATGGAGAAGGAACGCTCGCCCGAACCGGTCGACACTATCAGCGGCGTCCGGTCGATGGGCAGCAGCATCGCATCCGCCGAACTCGGCTTCGCAGCCATGAAACAGGCAGCGAAAACGATCGCGGCGCAGAGCGCGCCCGCAGTCAGCCAATTGCGATGAGCCATGGGGTACCTCGTCCAGACGCTCGTCCTAAACCATGATCCGCGGAAGTGGAACCGGTTTTCGGACAAGATAGTCACGTCGCGGCAAAGGGCTCTTCGACTGCGTCGAGAAACCCTTAATGCGAGACCGACAAGGTACCCATATCGGGGTGGATTTCGGCGGCCATAAGGCCTTTGTCGCCGCGTCCGAAGCGCACCAGCACGACCTGGCCGGGCCGGAGCTCGGTTATGCCGTAGCGCCGCAGCGTCTCCATGTGGACGAAGATGTCTTCCGTCCCCTCGCCCCTGGTCAGGAAGCCGAAACCCTTGGTGCGGTTGAACCACTTGACCAGAGCCCGCTCGAGGCCGCTCTCCGGGCTGACGGTAACGTGGGTGCGCTGCTCCTGCTCTGCCGGGTGCACCGCCGTCGAGGCATCCATGGACAGGACGCGGAAAGCCTGCAGCCCGCGCTCGCCCTGTTTCACCAGGCAGACGACCCGCGCGCCCTCGAGCGCCGTCTGGAAGCCGTCCTTTCGAAGACAAGTCACATGGAGGAGGATGTCACCCGAGACGCCGTCGTCCGGAAGGATGAAGCCGTAGCCCTTGGCCACGTCGAACCATTTGATAGCCCCGGCGATTTCGACAAGCTCGGCGGAGTCGCCGCCATTGTCCCGCTTCAAGGCGTCGTCAAGGCTTCCGTCCCGCCTCGTGAAAGAGGCTTTTTCCCCCATAAGAATGCCCCCTTTTCAAATCGAACTGCAACTGATTCTTGCCGAGAGATTAACACTGCGGCTTCCGGGGTGTGCAAGGGCTGACGTGCCTTTTTTCACCGTTCAGCACCGGAAAGGCTGAAATGTTGTTTGCCGGCGCGTCCCGAAGACGATTGGCGAGGCCTCACAATCGACTCCGCCGCCGCAATTGTCGGACGATTGCCCTTTTGCCGGGTGGCTCCTATGGTGCCCGGCAACCCCAACAAGCCGAGGAAGCCGCCATGCGCTATCTGCACACAATGGTCCGCGTCGCCGATATCGACCAATCGCTCGATTTCTACTGCAACAAGCTCGGCCTGAAGGAGGTGCGCCGCTACGAAAACGAGCAGGGCCGCTACACGCTGATCTTCCTCGCCGCGCCCGAAGACGAGCAGAGCGGCATCAACGACAAGGCGCCGCTGGTCGAGCTGACCTACAATTGGGACCCGGAAGATTACAAGGGCGGCCGCAATTTCGGCCACCTCGCCTATGAGGTCGACGACATCTACGCCACCTGCCAGAAGCTGATGGACAATGGCGTGACCATCAATCGCCCGCCGCGCGACGGCAACATGGCCTTCATCCGCTCGCCGGACGGCATCTCGATCGAGCTGCTGCAGAAAGGCCCCGCCAAGGCCAAGGCCGAGCCATGGGCCTCGATGGCGAACACGGGCGTCTGGTAGAACCGGCGGTCCCGCACCGATTTGACCGGCCGCCGCTGGCGTTTCGCCAGATACCGCCTATCTACCGGGAATTGGCGCCAGCCTCATCCAGGCTGGCGTTTCTTCATCCGCCAGGAGAACTTCATGTTGACCAGCCGCGCCGATGTCGCCACCGAACATGCCAGCCGCTACCTGCAGCAGCTTTGCAAGCACTGGTCGCACAAATTCCCGGTTGAGTTCGACCCGCATCACGGCGCCATCCAGCTCTCGCTCGGCCGCACCGTCATGGACGCCGACGATCAGGCGCTGCACATCGCTCTGGCCGCCGACGATGAAGCTTCGCTCGTCCGGTTGGAGAGCGTGGTCGCCGACCATATCAAGCGCTTCGCCTTCCGTGAGGAATTGACTTTCGACTGGCAAAAGGCCGCCTGACAATCGGCGATCAGCCGTCGGCCTTGCTGGCCATCTCGAGCAACGCCAGCACGCTGCGCCAGTTGCGCGCCGTGCCCGGCACCTTCAAGGTGCGCGGGATCAGATTGGCGAACACCGATTTGCCGAGCCCGTCGGGCGCGTGCAGATAAAGCACGTCGCCCTTGATCTCGAAACGCTCGGGGCCGGTGCATTTGTCGGCGAGCCGCTGCGTCTCCTCGGCGGTCGGTTCCCGCTCCAGCGCATAGGCGTGCAGCTTGGTCGGTTCGCCGGCGACCTCGGGATAGGGATTGTCCTTCACCAGCCGCTCGAACCAGCCGGCGTCGCGCACCATGATGCGCGAGTGAAAACCCCATTTCTTCTCGAAGGCCGTTTCGATCTCCCTGGTCAGCGCCGCCGCGCTCCCATTCTTCGCCCGGAACACGACATTGCCGCTCTGCACATAGGTCGCGACATCGGTGAAGCCAAGGCCTTCGAAGAAGGCTTTGAGGTCCGCCATCTTGACGATGCGGTTGCCGCCGACATTGATGCCGGAAAACAGCGCGACGAAGACCGTGCCTTGTTTTGCGCTCATATGATGAAGCCCGCCAGCGTCTCGTTGTCGGTGATATCCTGATACTGCACGCCCTCCGCGTCGAAATTGGCCTTCAGCAAGTCGAAATTGCGCCGGTCCTTGGTCTCGATGCCGATCAGCACCGAGCCGAAATTGCGCGCAGACTTCTTCAGATATTCGAAGCGGGCGATATCGTCGTCGGGACCGAGCATTTCGAGGAAATCGCGCAGCGCGCCCGGCCGCTGCGGAAAGCGGATGATGAAATACTTCTTCAGCCCCTCGAAGCGCAGCGCCCGCTCCTTCACGTCCGGCAGCCGCTCGAAATCGAAATTGCCGCCGGAGACAACCGCGACAATGGTCTTGCCCCTGATCTCCTTGCGTGAAAAATCCTTCAGCGCATCGATCGCCAGCGCCCCGGCCGGCTCCAGCACCACGCCCTCGACATTGAGCATCTCGATCATCGTGGCGCAGAGCCGGTTTTCCGGAACCAGCCGGACGGCATCGGCGGTGAAGTCCTTGAGGTGGCGCAGCGGCTCGCGGCCGATCTCGGCCACCGCGGCGCCGTCGACGAAATTGTCGACCTTGGCGAGCTTGACCCGCTTGCCGCTGGCCAGGCTCTCACGCAGGCTCGGCGCGCCCGCCGGCTCGCAGAAGACGAAGCGCGGGTCGCGATGCTGGTCGGCGAAATAATGAGTCACGCCGGCGGCAAGGCCGCCGCCGCCGACGGGAAGCATGACGATATCGGGCACACGCCCACCCGGCATCTGGGCCGCAATCTCATAGGCGACCGTCGCCTGTCCCTCGATGATGTCCTTGTGGTCGAAGGGCGGCACCATATGCGCGCCGGCGCTTTCGGTGAATTCGAAGGCGGCGCGGTAGCAGTCGTCGAAGAAGTCGCCGACCAGCCTGATCTCGACGAAATCGCCGCCGAACAGCCGCGTCTTGTCGATCTTCTGCTGCGGCGTCGTCACCGGCATGAACACGACGCCCTTTTTTCCGAAATGCCGGCAGACGAAGGCAAAACCTTGCGCATGGTTGCCGGCCGAGGCGCAGACGAACAGCTCGGCATTGTTGCCGGCGGCAAGCGCCTTGCGGAAGAAATTGAAGGCGCCCCTGATCTTGTAGGAGCGCACCGGCGTCAGGTCCTCGCGCTTCAGAAGGATGCGGGCGCCGGTCTTCTTCGACAGATAGTCGTTCTCCTGGAGCGGCGTTTCCGGAAAGATTTCGCGGATCGCTTCGGCGGCCACAGCGACGCGGGCGGAAAAGCTGTTCACGACAAGTCCCTCATTTTCGATCTCGCCGGCACGCGCCACCATCCTGCCGGTGCCGGCAAACCTTCCTGCCGCCCTTTTGGCTTTCGCGCAACACCACGATGGTCCTCGCCCGGCGCTGAGCTAATTTCCGCTGGACACGACTTACTTTAGCCGCACTTCGGCTGTCCGGGAGATTTCCGCGGAGGTGGACGGCCAATCGCGGCCAAAGTGGAATTGCAGTGGAAGTGTCGACGTGCGGTTGAAGACAATTCTCATTATTGCCCTTGCCCTGCTGACGGCGGGCTGCGCGGGTCCCCAGACGCAGGAAATCCTGGGCAGCGTCGTCGTGCCGACGCAAGCGACCGAGATCGCCGGCAACCATTCGATCTTCATCGCCACCACCCGCAAGCGGTCCGACGACCCCAACAAGGTCTTCGACGGCGAACGCTCCGCGACGCTCAACTATGCCCGGGTCAACGTTACCGTTCCGCCGGTTCACCAGACTGGCCAGATCGAGCGCCGCTCCCGCGGCAAGTCGGACGACCCGACCAAGTATTTCATGGCCTCGGAAGTCGTCGGCTACGACACGCAGCCGAAATTCACCAGCGCCCTCAACGCCGACATCGACGCCCGCGGCGGACGTGTGATGGTCTTCGTCCATGGCTACAACACCGGCTTCGACGACGCCGTCTACCGGCTGACCCAGATCGTCCATGATTCCGGCTATCCGGGCACGCCCGTGCTGTTCTCCTGGGCTTCGGGTGCCAAGACCACCGACTATGTCTATGACAAGGAAAGCGCCGCCGCCGCCCGCGATCAGCTGGAAGTGACGCTCAGGATGCTGGCGCAGACCGGTGCCCGGCGCATCGACATCGTTGCCCATTCGATGGGAACCTGGGTGACGATGGAGACACTGCGCCAGCTCGCCATCACCGGCGACCGCGATCTGAGCGGCAAGCTCGGCGACGTGGTGCTCGCCTCGCCCGATATCGATGTCGACGTCTTCAAGAGCCAGATGCGCCGTTACGGCAAGCCGGACAAGCCCTTCATCCTGCTCCTGTCGGACGACGACCGGGCGCTGCGGCTCTCCGGCCTGATCGCCGGCTCGCGGCCGCGCGTCGGCGACTATCGGGACGCCGCCGACCTCGCCTCCTATGGCGTCACGGTGGTCGACCTTTCCAAGATGAAGGGCGGCGACAGCTTCAATCACACCAAATTTGCCGACAACCCGATGATGGTGCAGATGATCGGACAGCGGCTTCGCGAGGACGATGGATTTGCCAGCGATCGCGACGTCACCGACCGCATCCGCCAACTGGCGGCGCGGTAGTCCCAACCGCGTAGTTTCTGCGTTGCATAGACTTTGAACTGGACCCGGCCGCTCTCTGCCTTTATCGGAGTAATGGAGAGCTTTGCCGCCCTTGGGGGACCCCGGGTGACTGTGCACGTGAAGATCGTTGTCGGCCTTGCCTTCGCGCTCGCCCTCGCCGGCTGCGCCGGACCCACGCACGATCTGCTCAACCGCAAGGCGGTTACCGCGCCAGCCTCCGACATTGCCGCCACGCATGAGATCTTCGTCGCGACGACCCGCCAGCAGGCGACCAAGGATCCACGCCAGGTGTTCGACGGCGACCGTTCGCTGACCACCAGCTATGCCCGCGTCGACGTCACCGTGCCGAAGATCCACCAGGTCGGCGCGATCGAGCGCGCCAAGGGCTCGGCCGACAGCAATCCCGCCAAGCAGTTCACCGCCACCGATGTCGTCCACTATGGCGACGCGCAGCAATTCGCCAAGGCGGTCGGCGCCGACATTTCCATGCGCGGCGATCGCGCTCTGGTCTTCGTGCACGGCTTCAACAACGGTTTTGACGACGGCATCTATCGCATTACGCAGATAGCGCATGACACCAAATATCCCGGAACGCCGGTGTTGTTCTCATGGGCATCGAGCGCCAAGGCGACCGGCTATATCTACGACAAGGACAGCGCTAACGCCGCGCGCGACGACCTCGAGGCGACGCTGAGGATGCTCGCCAAGACACGCGTCAAGAGCATCGACATCATCGCCCATTCGATGGGCACCTGGCTGACGATGGAAGCGCTGCGCCAGCTCGCCATCACTGGCGACCGCGACCTCGGCGGCAAGCTCGGCTATGTCATCCTCGCCTCGCCCGACATCGACGTCGATGTCTTCAAGAAGCAGATGATCCGCTACGGCAAGCCGGACAAGCCCTTCGCCATCCTGCTTTCGGGAGACGACCGGGCGCTCAAGCTGTCGAGCTTCATTTCCGGCGACAAGCCGCGCGTCGGCGACTACGGCAACGCCGCCGACCTCGCGAGCTACGGCGTGGTTGTGGCCGACCTTACCAAGACCAAGGGCGGCGACGGCGGCCTGAACCATGCCAAATTCGCCGATAACCCGATCCTGGTGCAATTGCTCGGCGACCGGCTGCGCACGCCGGCAGCCCTGCGAGCGGGCGAACCTCAGGGAGCTGGGTTGGACAATATCGGCCAAGGGCTCGGTAAAGCCGTGGGATCGGTGGCCGAGGTGGTCATCACCACGCCGTTCAAAGTGCTGACCATAGCCACCGGCGGCGAATAGCGCCGGTCCCGCTCAGACAAAGAGGTCGACCTTCTGGAAGGTTCTCACGTCGACCAGGCCAACATCCGAGATCCTGAGCTCCGGGATGACGACCAGCGCCAGCAGCGAGTGTTGCATATAGGCGTTGTTGAGCGAGCAGCCGACCTTGCGCATAGCCTTGGTCAATTGCTCGGCTTTCGCCGCGACGATCTCGGCGCGTTCGTCCGACATCAGGCCGGCAATCGGCATCTCGACCAGCGCCAGTTCCTTGCCCTTGGAATAGAGCACCACGCCGCCGCCCACCTCGCCCAGCCGGTTGACGGCCAAAGCCATGTCTTCCTTGTTGGTGCCGACGACGATGATGTGGTGCGCGTCATGCGCCACGCTCGATGCCATCGCGCAGTCTTCCACATAGCCGAAACCGGAGACGAAGGCGTTGGTGACGCCGCCCGTGCCGCGATGGCGCTCGACCAGGGCGATCTGGCAGATGTCGTTGCGCCGATCCATGGCGACCAACCCGTCCTCGACGGGCAGATCGGCCTCCAGCGCCCGCGTCGGCGCCTGGTTCTCGATCACGCCGATCACCCGCGCCCGCACCTCGTTGGCGCCCTGCGGCGCGGAAATGTCGAAATCCTTCGCCGCGAGCTTCTTGCCGAGCTTGACCGTGTTCTTCGCGGATTGCGGATAGTCATAGGCGGGGATGTCGATCTCGAGCTTGCCGGCCTTCGCCAGCCTGACGCCGCGGCCATAGACCTCGTCTATGGCCATCTGGGCAAGGTCTGAAACGATCAGCAGGTCGGCCAGTCGCCCCGGCGCGATAGAGCCGATCTCGCGCTCCAGCCGGAAATGCTGCGCGGTGTTGAGCGTCGCCATCTGGATCGCGGTCACCGGCTTCAGGCCCTGTTGGATGGCATGCCGCACCACCCGGTCCATATGGCCTTCATGCACCAGCGTGCCGGAATGGCTGTCGTCGGTGCACAGGATGAAGTTGCGCGGGTCGATGCCGCCTTCGGTCACCGCCTTGATCTGCGCCGCGACGTCGTACCAGGCCGACCCCAGCCGCAGCATCGCCTTCATGCCCTGGCGCACACGCGCAATCGCGTCCTCGGCGCGCGTGCCTTCATGGTCGTCCTCCGCGCCTCCCGCGACATAGCCGTGGAACGGCAGGCCGAGATCGGGCGATGCATAGTGCCCGCCCACCGTCTTGCCGGCCTTGACCGTCTCGGCGATCTCGCCCGACATCACCGGATTGTTGGCGGCGACGCCGGGGAAATTCATCACCTCGCCAAGCCCGATGATGTTTTCCCAGGTCATGGCCTCGGCCACGTCGGCGACCGTCAACTCGGCGCCGGCGTGCTCCAGCCCCGGCGCCGACGGCACGCAGGACGGCATCTGCACATGCACGTTGACCGGCATGGCAACCGCCTCGTCATGCATGAGCCGCACGCCCGGCAGTCCGAGCACATTGGCGATCTCGTGCGGATCGATGAACATCGACGTGGTGCCGTGCGGGATCACCGCGCGGCAGAACTCCGTCACCGTCACCATGCCGCTTTCGACATGCATATGCGCGTCGCAGAGGCCAGGCACCAGATAGCGCCCGCCGGCATCGACGACCTTGGTCCCCGGCCCGATGGCGTGCCCGGCGTTCGGCCCGCAATAGGCAAAGCGGCCGGCAGCGATCGCGATATCGGTGCCGGGGATGATCTCGCCCGAATGGACATTCACCCAGCGCCCGTTCCGGATGACCAGATCGGCGGGTTTTCGGCCCATCGCGACATCGACCAGATGTGTCGCGACCTCCGTCCACGGCTTTGGCTTTGCGGCGCTGGTCGGCTTGGCGTTGGTCATGGGCGAGTCCTCTTGCATAAGCCACTTTGGCAAATGTCGGCGCCCGGAGCCAGAGCGTCAGGTCGTAAACCACTGTTGCAGAGATGCAATTCCGTTCAGCGGCGAAAGGGGCTAGTCTTTCCCAAGGAGTCTTTCGGAACCGCCATTTCGGAGTGCTCGATGCGTCGACTGACGCTCGCCAGTGCCGGCTTTCTTGCCCTGCTGTCCGGGTCTGCCTGGGCGGCGGATCTAGGCGCTGATCTGCCGATGACCGCGCCTGGTTTTGACTGGACCGGCTATTATGCCGGCATGCAAGCCGGCTACGGCTGGGGCCGGTCCGACATCACGGTCGATGGCGGGTCGGTCAAGCCCGACATCGACGGCGGTTTTGTCGGCGGCCATGTCGCGGGGCTCTGGCAATTCGACCAGGCCGTGATCGGCGCCGAGGCCGACCTCAACTACGCCTCGATCGACGGCACTGCCGATGCCGGCCCGGCAGGCACGTTCGGCACCGACGTCAAATGGTTCGGATCAATCAACGCCAAGGCCGGCTACGCCGCTGATCGCGTGCTGCTCTATGGCATCGGCGGCATCGCTTTCGCCGGCATCGAGACCTCGCAGGCGGCAGGCACGACCTTTGCCCGAACCCGCACCAGCACCGGCTGGACGCTCGGCGCCGGCGTCGACTACGCCTTGACCAACAATGTCGTCGTCGGCGCGCAATACCGCTACTACGATTTCGGCAAGGAGCATTTCGACGCTTCGGACACCTTCACGGAGCGCGACCAGGACGTGAAGCTGCAGACGCTCGGCGTGAATTTCAGCTATAAATTCTGAGGCTTGCCGCCGTCGTGGCGGCTCCGTCTCTTATTGCCTCTTGAAATCAGGCTCTTGAAAATCAAATGGCCGGCGCCCGCAGGGGGCGGGGGAATGGGTAGGACCTGATAGACGCCGGCCTCGGCGGATCGATCCGCCGTATGGCAAACACGAGCGTTCCCGCAGCAGACCGTAATTCCGCGATCGCGCCACTTTCCAATTACCTACCCCGCCGGAACCGAACATGGCGGATACGCTTCGCCGACGAGGCTGCAACCGGTTGGTCAGGATCGGTTCGATGCCGGCCTTCCCGCCGGCATCGCGGCCAGGCACTCCTCCAGCAGCCGAAGTCGCGCTTTTTGCCAGCGCAGCGTATGCCCAACCTCGTGCAGGTTACATCTTGCCTTCGAATTGGCTGCCTCGATCAGCCCCCGCTCGAGCCGATCGATCTCGCTGCGCAACTGACGCGCCTCCGCCTCCCGCAGCCCTCTGATCCAACCTGCCCCACGCATGGTTCCAGCACCAAAGCCGGCTCGATGCTCGCAGACAAAGGCTAATGAGATCGGTTTGCGGAACCCCGCATTTTAAACATCGCTAATATTAAATCTATGCGACGGATCACCCCACGCAAACTGCGGACGATCCGAAACATCGCTTGACGGCCCATATCAGGCGTCTGAAAAGGGCACGCCTGCGGACGTGGCGGAATTGGTAGACGCAAGGGACTTAAAATCCCTCGATCTCTGATCGTACGGGTTCGATTCCCGTCGTCCGCACCACGTTGAAATGATTGCATTATTCGTTTTCTATCACATCACTCGGATACCCAAACAAAAGTGCCACTGGGTAGCCGCCAGGGTAGCCAGAAGGGATAAAGCTGATTGGTAAAGACTCGCTATGCGTTTTGGTTGGCACTCAAGCAGCGCGACCGCGTTCCTAAATGGTCGTATGCCTCGGCGTTGACGCGGACGAGGCTCCCACAATTCGCCAGCTTAGTTCCGGTGCTCGGATATGCGGTGATCTGGGGAGATACATTCCAGAATTACCTAATGAGGTTCTCAACTCTCGGCGGTCCTTCGATTTTGTCCCCCCTAAGCCGCATTTATTTTTTGTATGTGGGAGGCGTCATGATCCTCTTTGGGCTGATGATATTCTGGTTATTCTGCCCTAGCCCGATTCGGCGCTACCGAAGTCGACGAGAATACGTTGACGCAGTCCCGGGAGATAGGGACGAGAGAGAGGGTAGACGGGCCGCAAAGATTCTTCGATCGATCTACCCTCCGGACGCAGGCGCGCAGTGGGTCATCTATGGTATTAGAGTGACCGACCAAGAAATCGACCTGCTGGCGGAGCCAACGGGGGTATTATCCGGATCAGCTGTCGCGCCACTTACCGCATACTATGAGGTAGCGGATCGGAGGTTTCCGGTCGCTTCGGGATTTTGCTTGTTCTATTTGGTGACCGGCGCAGTTCTATTCCTGGTGCCAAGCTTTGAAGTTTTCATCATGGCAATGAGCCGGTTGATACGCCACACCATCGGCATTGACTAAATCTGTCAGAAGCCGAACTCGCAGGCGAGGTGGCGGCGCGAGGGAGAATACGGCGATGCGATGGGGGCGAGGTTTTTTCCGGCTATGGCTTCTGAGCGCCGTCCTTTGGGTCGGGGCGGCCCTTTTCCTCAATTTCTCGGGTAGCCCTTACTTCCCCGAGCTACGCATAGCAGTGAATCACGATGGGCGGATCGCCGCCTTGAAACCTTGGTCAGACGAGGTGAAGGCGCTCGAAGCGGCTGCGGAAGGCGGAATTTCGGAAAGACAATTTATGGCGGTTTACCCAGGCGCCATCTACTATGCTGACGCTGGTGACGATGTGCCGACGCAATCCAGCAAATTGCAGAAAGTTAGGTCATACCTGGACGGAGAGCGGGCGCGGATTGAGTCGGAATATCGCACGTCCTGCCTCATGAGCTTCCTATACCTCGGCATTTTCCCGCCGGTCCTCCTTCTGGGGCTCGGTGCGGCCGTCGGTTGGGCGCTGGCAGGCTTTCGTCGCACACCTCAGTAAAAAGCCCGGCCACATAGCAGCCGGGCGAGTCTGTGAGGCTTGTCACAGACGCGTGGACACCATCGGGTTAAGCTTACCGAATAGTTCTTTCCTGCAGCGGTGAAGGGAGTAGTCCGATGCTTGGGAACCTTCCTCTTGTCGGCATCGCTGGTCCGCTTGTCGATTGGCTCGGGCGCCGCGCCGATCAGAAGGCGCAGCTGAAGGCGACGGACGAATTGAGCGAGTCACCGGAGGATATGCTCAGCGACATCGGGATTTCCCGTGACGACATTGAGACCGCGCGCCGGCGCCCCGGCCGGGTGAGCTGACAAAAAGGCTCGGCCACCGTAGCAGCCGAGCCTATTTTGATCACCAGTGCGCAAGCTCTTCCCGCTCGTCGTCGCCTTCGCGATCGTCAAAGCCTTGCTGGCCTATGACCCCTTTGCCGTGGCTCTCGGCCCATCCGAGCAGCGGCTCGCCGTCTTCGACCTGCCAAGACACCGGCCGGGCATAGCGGGAGCGGCTTGCCTGGTTGACATGCTCCGTCCAGCCGAGATCGGGCTCAAGGTCGCCTTCGCTGCCGTAGCATCCCAGGTTGCCCGACTGTGAGGCTTCCTCAGTCCAGCCGAGGCCATGCTCATCATCCTCCCATGTGCGGCCGCCCTCGCCTGCCTGCGGCTCGTCGTTGATGTCCCCGCCGTGCTCGTCCTCGTCCTCTCGGTCGTCCGAGTCGCCACCGGCTTCCAGTCCGCCGCTTTCGGGCCAGCCCAGCCACGGCTCGAGGTCTGGCTCTGGCGATAGATCGTCCAGCATGTCGATCAGCGCCTCGATCGAGCCGGCCAGGGACTTGCGGCTGGTGCGGTCGACCTGGAGGGTAAGCAGGTCTTTAGAATTTAAAGAAGCTGCGGCGACATAGGCCTCCGCCTTCTTCGTGAGTTGCAGGTCATCCATGGCGGCGATCCTCCGTCAAGTTGTCCAAGGCGTTGCTGCCGAGGTCTAGGAGCACGTTGGAGGCTCGGAGGAGTAGGAATGCTAAGGTTGAGCGCGCAAGGCGCGTCCTGAGCGCTGCTGAGGCAAGCAGCAATGCTATTCCGGCTGCGTAGGTCATGACGGCCTCCGCTGGACGAGCAGGATACGGCCGGAAAATCTTCCGACGATGGCTATCTTGGCAGCGGGCATAGCTCCGCCGGCTGCCGGAACATGGGTGTTCGGCATGATATTGCTCCATGAGCATGGTTGCTGTAACATCATGCAAATTAAATGACTTCGGCCTCAAGTCAATACAATTTGCATGAAGTAGAAGCGTAATGACGATATCTGCAGGTCAGTTGAGGGCCGCCCGCGGCCTCATAGGATGGTCGCAACAGGATCTCGCCGAGAAGGCTGAAGTGGGCCGAGCGACGATCGCCGACTTCGAAGCGGGCAAGCGTGCGCCCTATGCCACCACATTAACGCGCCTGCAGGAGACGCTTATCGCGGCCGGCGTCGAGTTCATTCCCGAGAACGGCGGCGGCGCCGGGGTGAGGCTCCGCAAAACCTAGCGAGTGACGCGATGCGCATCAGGCCTATGACCGAACAGGACGTCCTTGCTGTATCGAAGTTGCTTGGTGAATCTTGGCGCAACACATATGGGCCTATCGTAGGCCTGGCGGAAACGGCCAAGATTTCCGACGTCCATCATGCCCCTCCGCGGCTCGTGGAGGAACTGGCGGACACCAACAAGACGGCGGTAGTTGCCGAACGACCGGATGGCTCACTCGCCGGCTATGCGATGACCAAGACGGATGCGCTGGGCGACGTCATGCTCGATCGCCTGCACATCGAAAAGAGTGAATTCGGTACCGGCTTGGCGGCCGACTTGCTAGATGCTGTGCTTTCGATTCATGCCGGCCTCCCGAGCATCGCGCTCGAAGTGCTCGAGGGCAACGACAGGGCGCTGGCCTTCTACCGCAAGCACGGGTTTGAAGTTGTCGATCGCAAGCCTTCGTCCTACGGATCGGAGGGACGCATGTCGCTCATCATGCGCAAGCTGCTGGCTCGCTAGTGACAATTCTCATCGCTGAAATCGTCAAGCCGCTCCCCTCTGGGGAGTTGGCCGATTCGCTATTCGGTTTTCAGGATCTTCGCCAAAGCAGCGCCTCTAGGGCCGCTGATGTCATCGTGGGTGCAGACTCTAAGGAGCTTTATAGCTCCTCCTGCTATCGGCTTGTAAATGAGAAGGACATCGCCGTCCAAATGACATTCATAATAATCTTTCAGGGGTCCACTTAACTTATGGTCCTTCATAGTAGCCGGGAGCGGCGCGGGAGGTATGGATCGCTTGCACAGGTCGAACGTCCCCATAGCTGCGCTAACCGCGTCACTCTTGTGCTTGACCCATGAATCCTTGAAACCGCTGGCAAGTTCCCACTTAATGCCGTTGCGCTTCGGCTCGTCGGCCATGATTTCATTCGCGATTTAGCCAATCGAGCATATCGATCACATTGTCGAACTCCGCCTCCGGCTTAGCAGCGTCAGCAGCCAGCAAATCCGCAACGAAATCAGCACTATATCCTCCGGCGGTGCCAGCGAAAAAAGTGCAGCTCAGAGAGATATTCGCCAGCGCATTGGAAAGCGTGTAGTTGTCCATCGGAGCTTGGGCGCCGGGACCCGCATCGAGACCGATTAAGTAGATATTTTGGCTGAGAGCGGTCAGCACCTGCGTCCCCGAAAATCCGGGTACGGTCTTTCTCAACGGCAAAAGCGCCGGAGGGAGACCACGGCGCTTTTCGCGATCAGCGATCCGCAGACTCATATCAATTCAGCCTTTCTTCTTCAAATGCTCAGGTACACGCGACTGGCTAACCAATGTCATCTGCATTTCGTAAACCGGATCGCCATCCGGTGTGTACTGGCCCAGCATCTTTTTCACGTCCAAGACGACCGCCTTCGCTCGTAAAATTGTGCCATCCGACAGCGTGAATTCACTCCAGCCATCTTTCGAAGAAGCAATGTCGACGGGTTCGCTTGGGCCTTTGGGATCGTATCCCAACTGAATTCCAATGGGGAGTTGCGGCGCCTCCGGAGAAGAAGGAGCCGGCTGCTGTCGCTGTTTACTCTTTGCCATTAGACACCTGCCTCGTCGGATGTAGGCATTCCCAAGCAGACGTTAAACCCTGCGCAAGGCCATTGTGCGGTCTCAATATGCTCATTTTGTCGCAACCGTGTCAAACGAGCGACGGCATCGGTTTTCCACCGTCTCTCTCAACTTTTTATCGCGTCCTTGGTTTCCAAAGCTCTAAACCACTGCCTAAAAGGGTCCCCAGGCGTCCAGCGCTTGCATTGCCAGAAGCGCCCAGCACCCGATCTTCGCCGCCGCTGCCCTACGCCGCAGAACTGTTCCGTGCCTCCTGGCGCCCGCCGGTGGCCTGCTGCCACGCGCCCGCAAGGCATCATCTCGATAACCGGCCGGCATGGTTGCCTGACTTCCTATGCAGCCCTTGCCTCAACTGCCCTCTGGCGGGCTTCCCTGGCCAGCGCCATGCACTGTAGGGCCATGCTGCGGCTCAGGCACGGCTGCTTTTCCACCCACGGCCCGAAATGACCACGAGGCAGCGTCGTTTTCATGTGCATCAGCCAGCAGCCGACCTTGAGCTTGAGATCGGTCGACCAGCGCCCGCTGGGAAGCCCCACAGCGTCGTTGTCGGCCGGCTCGGGCTTCGGTGGCGACAGCAGCGCCAGATAGGCCCTGTGGACAGCCTGCTGCCGGTCCTGGGACAGCTTGGCGAACTGGCGGACGGTCATGCCACAGCCAAAGGCAAGAACCGCAGTGTGGCGCTTCTCGCCCCTCATTCGGCCGAGGCGCCCGTATTGCCATTCGTTCGGCAGGCGATAGGTGCCGACGCCTTCGACCTCGATCTCAGTCATGCCGCGGCCCTTTCGAACAGCGCACCACCGGCGAGCATCGGATAGAGCATGGCCGCCATATTGTGCGCGGTGGAACCTGGCATTGCCCTGGCAAGCCGGCGGACATGGCCGAGGTCGATCCGGTCCAAGGCATCGAAGAGTTCGGAACGATCGGCATTGCCTCGATCCGCACCAGGTACGAAACCGCCTGCAGCGTGGCGGCATGGAGCTCGCGACCGTTGCCGGTCTGGTTGATGAGTTTCAGGACTAGAGCCAGGTGAGACTCACCGTGCCGGCGCCCGATCGCGCGCACCGCGGGTTTGCAATAGCAATGACCAGGCTTGCGGCCTGTGGTCCGGTTCTCTTCAGCGTCGTGAAGGGTGACGCCACAGGCTCGAGCTATCCGATGGATGTCGCAAGGATGATCGCCTATCCGTGCCAGCATGCCGCGCCTCGTGTGTGAACGCGCGGATGATGCATAAGTCGCGACTTATTGGCAAGCGTTACGCTCGCAAGCGCCGCTTGGTCTGCCTGGCCGGGAATTGACAGGATCACCACCGGCACGAAGAATTCGTCGGGACCGGTGTGGCTACTCCCTCATCGTCCTTATGGATATGTGCCTCCCATTTGGGCAGAGGCGTATATTCGCGCGAGCCGAAGTCCCCCCGGTTAGGCCCGGCGCTCACTGGCCTACCCCGTCAGCGTGCCGGGCCGCCTCCGACCTCCCTCGCCGACTGCGAATGTACCGGCGGCGACGGGAGCAGGACACTATGGGCACGGCGTCCAGCCGTTCCGCTGCTCCGGCGTCACGGCGTGGTTGGTGAACTGCAGGTTCCGATCGTCGCGGCCGGCGCCGCGGCATTCGCTGCAATAGATGATTTCGAGCAAGTCCCAATGCAGGCAGCGCTGATCAGGTCCAAACCGCCTGACCAGTTCAGCGACGTCGAGCACCGCCCGGCGCCTGCATGTCAGGCAATCGACGGAAAGGCCAGTGCCGGCCCGCAAGCTTGCCGCCGAGCGTGGCTTCTGAAAACGGATATTCCTTGCCCATGGCGATCCTCGTGCTGAAAAGGGTCGCCGCACCGAGGACAATATTCCTGTCCGCGTTGAGGTTGGCAAGAGCCCGCTCGCCTGGGTGGGTCGAACGGGCTCCGGGGGGTGTGGACCCCGGCTGCGCTGGGGACTCGGCACGAGTAGCGCAGCCAAAACCCAACATGGCGGCTAGCGGAAGGTTCCATTAGCTTTTGCTTGTGAACCTATCTGCCGCCTTCGGCATTGTAGGGCATCATGGCGAAGGAACGATTCCCGTTTCTCCTGACGTCTATCGATCGCAACCTGGAGCCGGATGGCAGCGAGCAGGATGCTTACGGGAATAGGGTCTGTTGCGGCTGTTGCTGTCTGCATGCGGCCATAACAAATGTTAATCGACGTTGTTCCCCTCGAGCACGCGGCATGGTTAAGAGCAATCGTGAAAGAGCCCGCCTGCCATGGGTGCCAGACGGGCTCTTTATCGAGTGCGAGCCCTAGCACCCGACGCGACGCCCGAATGGAAAGCAGCCCTATCCGGCGCCGTCTGTTTGATCAACTTCGCCTGCCGCTCGATGTTCCATTAGCAAATGCTTGACTAAGCCGCCGGTCGCGCCAGAGTCGTGGAATGGCGAAGGGCAGCATCAAGGTAGGCGACGAGGTCGTGATCACCGCGACAGTGCGTAAGCGCGTCACTGAGGACCGGGTGAGTGTGTTGATCCCCTCCTACCACCAACCGCATTCGATCGTGGACAGAACGCCCAACATCGGCAGCGGGCAGAAGATCGATCTTGTCGGCGAGGTCACGCGGGTTGACGAGCACACTGTCACCGTCGGCGGCCGGGATCTAGGCATCACCGTCAGCCGGGACGCTGTGCGGAAACGCTAATGCAACAGCAGCGCGCCGCGGTCGGCCAATGCGCCCAGACGGCCTGCGGTAGGTAGCGCAAACTTGGTGCAAGCTATTCAGTTCACACGTTGAAACGTCTGGCACGAAAGTTTGGTATACCACGTCATTCTATTTATAGACCCTTGGCTTTCAGTCTGATCAATCGGCAACAAACCGTGCGCCGCTAATTTTTTCAGCCGTTCTAGTTCTGCCTCACATTCGTCTTGAGTGAGAAATCCCCGCCAGTTGCCAACCATGGTGCATTCGGCCGGTTGTTGAGGATGCCCGAAATAAATGCACATGAAAACTCCGAAGAGAGTCACCAGTTCATTCCTCGCCAGATGCGCTGCCGGCAAGAGTATTACCAGCGACAGCTAATATTTGGTGTGATGACGCCATAAGCAGGGGGATTCACATCGGCTCGTTTCCGATCTAGAATCTTCTCCATGGAACCGGCATTTGACGACATTGCTGCTGTCCTACGAGCCCCGCCAGCGCGTCTGCGGGCTCGATATGGCGCGTTGGCGCTGCGCCTCGCTGAAAGCCTCGCCACCGGCATCGCGATCGGCATTGGCTTCGCCATCGTCCACGCCTTCGCTGGTTGATATATAAGTCGCGACTTATCGGCAAGACTCAGGGGCAAGCTTCGCGCGCCCTGAACCCCAGAGCGCGCGTGAAGTTGGATGTGGTCAGAGCTTCACCCATGCCCAACTCGGGAAGGGTCGGCGTCCTCGCGCCGGCCCTTTTCTTTGATTATAAGAACGAAGCTATCACGACCCGCTTTATATTGCTGGTCGCGCTTGTAATTCCTCCGGTCGCGGCTTGATTAAACTCAGTCGTCAGGCACGAGAAGAACGCTATGGAGTCCAATGATTCCGCCGTAACCTGGCTATCTTTGTTAAGTGTATCGGCGCCGCTATAATTCGCGCTTATCGTTTCAATGGCGCTTGCCATATAACAAGATTGGATGGCAAAACCGCCATCATTCACCTGCAAGGCAGGAGTGGATACAGAGGTCGATGTGGTATTGACCACTGCGCTATCCATTGGTGTAAAGGAATACCGGCATCTCGTATCGTAGACAGCGCCATACAGCCGAGTTAGGCCGGCACTCATGGTGATTATAATGTTGGCTGTTGTGCCCGTCGAAAGCGGGAAGCGAACGATTGCCGTACCGCCTGACGTGCTTGCGACCTGATTGACGACAGTTGCGGCAACTCCGCCAACCGTCACGCTAGATACCGTTCTAGCGTTTGTTGCACCCCATGAAAAGCAAATGACGAGCTGCCTCAGCGCGTTCGCCGTGCCGATATTGACGCTGTTGAAGGTGTAGGTCGTTAGGTTTGTGTCGTCGCTGAAGCTGCCGGCCAGAACCGGAGCATAGGCAGAGCCGGAGAGCGGCACGAATGATGCTCCATCTGCCGTTATGCCAATAGCAGACGGCGCCGTCGCGGTTATGTTGATCGTGGCGGCAGAATTCGTAAGGATCGATCCCGAGTAGAGCTTGTATGTGGAAAACGACCTGAGATCGTCCTGAGTGAGCGTATCAGATCCAGATGTTGTAACGCCGGAGATATTTCCGCTGCGAGCATTGGTAAGAACGAAGCCACCATTGGCGATCTGGAGGCCACTCAAGGTGACCGAGGCCCCGGCATTATAAAGCGCTAGTGCATGCAGCGGCTTAATTCCGGGTGTTGTCGATCTATATACCGCGCAGAGGCAATTGGAGGCCGACGCACTTGTCGTCACAATGATCGTCGCGGTGGTTCCTGTAGGCACATCGGCATAGAAGACACCATATAGACCGACGCCGCTTTGGACCTTGTTAATAACAGTCTTGGCGACTACACCACCGATCGTGACGGAGGTTATCGATGGTGAACCAGGATTGAAAGCTATATTGACAAAAATCTTTCGATTAGCATCGGCCGCTCCGATAGACACCGACGACAGGGTGAATGTGGTCGACGATGATGTTAGATCGGACGCAACTGTCATGAACTGCAAAAGAGTCGGCGTGGAGCCTCCGCCGCCGCCCGTGGTACCCCAGAATCCTCCCGTCGAAAGCAACGGCATTGCCAATTCCTCTCTCTCAGCAGTTATCCAAGGCTACCATTGATGCCGTAGATGCCCATTTAGGTGCCGGCCCTTTCCGCTGCCTGCGCAGCCTTGGCGGCTTCCATCAGCGATTGCCACTCATCATCGGAGATGCCATTGCGCTGCCTGACCTCTTGGATGACATCGCCAAGCCAGAGCCAGATCGGCACTGCGGCGCGCCAATCCAAAACCAGATTAGCCTCCGTCTCACGGATCACATGCGCGCCGCTGCCCTCGTTCGACTCAACAGCTTCAGGCCATGCGGCAACGCCATCAGTGGTTTCGAACGATCCGGTGGCCGGACCAGGGAAACGCTCACTGTAAAACGCACACTGGATTTGCCCGCGTGGAGTGAATGAGCCTGTGCATCCATCGACATGGATGGTTCGATAGGCTGGGCTCTTTTCGTAACGGGTGATTACTTTCTGGGTCATCTTATTTACGCCCTCGATGCCTGAAGGGTCAGCTCATTGAACAAGCCGAGAGCCGCGGCCATGCGCTGTGCCTTCGCGGTCTGGCTGTCAGCGAGCCGGCTTAGGGACAGCGCATATTATCGATCCGACTCCCATGCCGGATTTGCCTTCAGATTGGAGACCACGCCGCGGTAGAGGCGCCGGGTGTCGGCGATCCTCGAACGCAACGTGATCAAATCGGCGATCGGATCGGTATCCGCGTCCGAAAGTGGCCTGCCGGCCGCGGACATCTGCTCGCACACGCGCTTGAACTGGGCTTTTTCAGCACGAGTTAGCCACCTCGGAACGGGCAGAACCGCATGTTTCTGGAGTGTTGCGGGTGCATTCGGCATCAGACACCAGCCGGGAAACTGCAAGATGGCCGAAAAAAATGTGCGAATGGGTTCGCATGCGGTCTGCGCGAGAGCGACCGTTTTAGGACTGACCTACCCCCCCAGGGGCTTCTCTCGTTCATGCCAGCGGCCTCCATGCGCGGGGACGAGCGGCTAAGCGCCATTCCTGATGAACGAGGCTGTCTTCCTCGATCGGCATGGGCAGCGGATCGAATGACTGCATGAAGCAATTGTCGTGGCAGTCGTAGGCGTAGAGCACGACTGTGCGCTGGTCTTCAGCCAGGCACACGTCGACTTGCTCAAAGGTCGGTGCTGGCTTCATGATCTGGCATCCCTGCCTTTCTTCACACAGAGCTTCCACGCTGCACCCTGTCCTGGCAGGAGACCTTGCGAGCCCACTTCCGCGTGCCACATCGATCCGTCATGCGTGCAAAGGTGGCCGCGCTTGTAGGCCTCGTCGGCTTTCCAAACGCCGCGGTATTCGACCGATGGCTTGCTCTCGAGTTCGGCGACGCGCGTCTCTAGTTCCTTGACGCGCTCACTCATCCAGACATGCATTCCGAGATGTTCGCCGGCGACATCCATCAGCAATTCGATCGATGCTCTGCCGGCGGCATCGACGTCACGCCTCTGCATGGCGATCTTTGCCTGATCGATGTTGTATTCCACAAATGCCAGGAAGGCCCTGTCTAGCGCCGCCTTGTCGCCACGCTGACGCGCGCCAGCCGGATAGGTCGGCTCGGGCACATTCTTGATGTCCCACTTCTTTTTCGAATGGCCTTGTGGCGCCGCGCCAGGCGCCTTAGGCGCGAGGTCGCCAAGCTCGATGTCGAAGCGCTCCTTGTGCAGCCGATCGACATGGCCACGAAGCTCGCTGATCTGCGTCTTAAGCCGCTCCTGCAATGGCTGGCTTTGGTCGAGTGGATGCAGTTTCGTGTCCGCTTCAAGGGCCGTATTCTTCTCGGCGATTTGCTTGCCAAGGCGATCGATATCGACATCGATCTTGTGCAACGCCGCCTGCTTCGGATCGACGATGATGGCCTTGACGGGCTTCACCTTTTTCGTGTTCACGGCCATTCGTGGTACTTCTTCCAGAAATTCACGCGCATAACCGAGAGCGCCTTGCAGTTCGCCGAGGTCATGCCCACCGACTCGAGCCGGCGGATATGGCGGAGGTCTTCGCGCTTCCACCGTGCGCGGCGTTCCGCTTTGGTCTCAGACCCGATGAGCTTGACGGTGTGGACGGTCTTCGAAGAGACAAAGGGACCGTTCAGAGAGACTTGGCGAGTTACCATTTGCCTCCCCCCTCTCAATTCGTCCGGTCGAAGGCGACGCGGACATAGTTTAGCCGCTCCCACAACTGCGGACAGACACCGGGAAGTGTCGAAAAGCGGTTGATGTCGATGCCGGCCTGCTTTGTCTTTTCCCTGAAGCTTGGCCCGTAGGTGAGTAGGTTTTCCAACCGTCCAAGCGCCTGATCGACTGCTTCGCGGTACAGCCTCAGGGGCTCCTCAAGGGCTGACCCAAGGCTCGCCTGGTAGGCCTGATTCTCTTCGTCGCGCTTGGCTTTCGCGACGGCCTCGGCTTCGAACAAAGGTGCCAGTTCGCGGCCGATAGCTTCGACGTCGGCGCTGCTGATTTGCGGCGGCTGACCGAGCTGCTGAGCGGCAAGGCGCCGGCCGGCCTCTACGTGGCGTTGCTGGCCTTCCTGGCGCGCGGCAACGGCGTCCTGATAGGCCTGTTCCGCAGCGGCGATGCTGGCAGGTTTCTCGGGGATCGTAAGCAGGCGATCGAAGTCTGGTTCGGCGGCTTTGAGGCGAGCGAGCATTCAATGGCTCCGAGGTCAGAGGAAATTCGAACTGCAATACTCTAACCCGGTGCCCGGAAGCGTAACCGGGGATACTGTAACGCTTAGGCGAACTTCTCGGCGAACGCCCGGCACATGCGCGCGAAGGCCTCGCGAACTTTGGCCGGGTCGTGCTCATCTTGCGGGTTCAAGGAAAGGCTCTCGACCAAGGCGTCTCGCATCTGTCGATCGATAAGGACGTCGGCCCGGATGGCCTCGACGCGGCCGACCTCTGCGCGATGGGAATTCACCCTGCAGGAAGCCGAACAGAACTTCGCGTCCCGGCGCTTGCCCGCGACGCTGCCGTTGCAATGCTGGCATGTCCGATCGGCCGCGCTCATGCGTCACCAGCCGAGCGCGGGAAAAAGTTACGCGGGCAACCAAAATTGTTACGGTTTATGCGCGAGAAACTGCGGGACCGGTCTGGGATTCGTACACCGTCAGAACGATCCTCCCCGCCCCCGTATCTCAGCGGAACAAACGACATCGACTGCCGTTCCCTTGCATCTCGATGATTTTCAAGCCGTTGGACTTCGCGCACGGCCATACGCGCATCGATCGCCATCGCGCCGCACGCCTGGCTATGCTGCGCGGGCGGATCGTGAAGAAGATGGCCAAGATTGACCATGCGGCCGATGAGGTTGAGCAGGCGGCGGCGGTCCTTATCGAAGTCACTCATCAGCCACCTCGCGACGCTGCAAGGTAACCGTTGACTTCATTTTCGTCGGCCGACAGAGCACCAGTCGAGCGTAGATGCTCCTGCGCTTCGGCCATCGACATCAGCATCACGTTCGGCTCTTTCGCGCGCGTAAGCGCTAACCCTTCTTCCTTTCTTTCCGGAGCAGAATCTTCTGGTGCTGGTGCTGGTGCTGGTGGGCATTGCTCAAGCATTGCTTTAGGCATTGCTTCAAGCATCCTTGGAGCATTGCTTGAAGCATTTCGGCGCCACCTGGCGTCAGCGCCTTTCCTGGCCCGATCGATGGCAATTTCACGCTTCTCGGCAGCCGCTTCCCGCTCATTGTCGAGCCGCGGCAACCGCCATCCGTCTTCGAACAAAGAGCAGATGGCCGAGCGCACTGCCTCCCATCGGTCGACGTCGACGCCAGTGACGCGCATCAGCCGGACATCGTCATCAGGCAACATGCCGTGCTGCCAATAATGCCGGCGTAGCCGTTCATAGGCGCCGAACTCTTCAGCGCTCAAATGCAAGGTGATGGCGGCCTCGTCACCGATGTAGGTTTTCATCCAGGCGAGGTCGGTCATCCGGCACCGCCGATCTGGTAGCGGTCAGGAGTCAAACGCGTTTGACATTGCCCCTGCTTTTCTTGACAATCCGGCGTGATTACCGCTATTTTTATGAACACTCTTGCTGCTTGAGTGGTCCCCCGGAAGCCCGCCGATTGGTCCCCGTCGGCGGGTTTTCGTTTGTCAGGATGCGCCATCGTCGAGACCTCCGCTTCTGACCAGATTCGCCAAGCGGATGGACTCAATCGCCTCGGCCGTCGTCATCGGAAATTGAGACTTAAGCCACGGCACCGCCGGCCGGCCGCGGACATGCGGAGGGACTTCGATAAGACGACGGGCGCCGAGGGTGATGACTTCGCTGTGTTCGTGATCGAGGCCGGTCATAGTGATCTATCCTCAATCCAGCTATCGTCGTCTTCGTCATCAGACCCGACGTTCATGTCGGAGATCCGCCGGGTCATGTCGATCTGCATCAAGGCCAAAGCGCGTATGATGGCGACTTGGGTCTCGATGTTCGTCAGGCCGTTGTGGTAAGCCGTGGTTTTGTGCAGATGCCCGACGAGAAATTCACTGCCAGGGTTCAGTACCTCTTTCAGACCAGCGTGAATCTGGGCAGCGGCCTCGGCCGTGCGCCTATGATTGCAAAGATCGCCTTCGGGATCGCTGCCCAGGATATAAGGCGGGCGAGCACCTTTGTTGTCGTTTGCGTTCATGCGGCGCGCCCCCCAATCTTGAAGGGGCGCGCCATCCGCTTCGCCGTTTCCGCTGCATCGGCATTGGCGGCCGCTGGATCACTGTAAGACCGGAGCTTGGTGCGCAGCGGGCGGCCTGGCGCCGGCGTGACAAGCTCCACTGCCCAATTCCGTCCCGATTTCCTGACCGTGTAATAGCTTGTTGCTGCCGTTGGCAGTCGGGTGATGGCGGCGGTCATCACGCGGCCCTCCGAACGAACCGCGATGCCAAATGCCGGCAGAAGTCGGCTCGCCCGTATTTCACCAATTTCGCGGAGAGCCTGATGAATTCCGGTCCGGTCCCGCGGTTGCGATGCTTCTTCACCGCCGACGGCTTCACGCCCTGGATGGAGGCGAGGTCTTCCGGATCGAAAAAGGCAGGGAGAGTGGTGTCAGTCGCGAGAGCTTCGTAGAGCTCGGCGCCGCTGAGGCCGGATGCTGCCCAAAAGCTGAGCCGGGCATTAAACGCCTTAGCCGTGTCTGTCTGTTCCATTTCGTCACCCTCGGTTTGTTTTGGGTGACGCTTAAGTTACTCACGATTTGACGGCGCGCTACAAGTTTCAGTTCCAGAAAATCATGGACTTTTTGAAACCGCCTCGTGAGGGAATATGGGGTCGCCGGGATAAAGCTTGTTATACCGCTTCCAGCCGCGGCGAACGGTCGAGACGCTAACGCCGGCATCTCTCGCGACGCGCAACCGGCTGCGAAGCACGGACCCTAGCCGGGGAAATCCGGCAGGCTGGCAAAGGCCGCCTTCAAGGCGTTCGACCAGCCGTCGGAGATGGTGCGGTAATAGGGATCGTCCTGGGCGATCCGCCTGTTGAGCCCGACCTTGAAGCTGTCCTTCTCCAGGAACAGCAGATCGAGCGGCAGCCCGACCGAAAGGTTGGATTTCAGCGTCGAGTCGAACGACACCAGAAGCAGCTTCACCGTTTCGGCCAGGCCCATTGTCCGGTCATAGGCACGGATGATGATCGGCTTGCCGTATTTCGTCTCGCCGATCTGGAAGAAAGGCGTATCGTCGGTCGATTCGATGAAATTGCCTTCCGGGTAGATCATGAACAGCCTGGGCGGGCTGCCCTTGATCTGGCCGCCCAGGATGAAGGAGGCATTGAAGTAGGAATCCGCCTTGTCGCCGTTCGGCGAGGCGTGTTCGATGACTTCCTTGACCGTGTCGCCGACCAGCCGCACCGTCTGGTACATGGACGGCGTCTCGAGCAGCTTCGGATGGCGGTCACCAACGGTCTTGTTGCGTTCGTCGAGCAGGCTGACCACGGCTTGCGTGGTGGCAAGGTTGCCTGCCGACATCAGCACGATGACGCGCTCGCCCGGCTCTTCCCAGATGTGCATCTTCTTGAAGGTCGAGATCGAATCCATGCCGGCATTGGTGCGCGTGTCCGACATGAACACGAGCCCGCGATCGATCTTGAGGCCGACGCAATAGGTCATGATTCTTCTTTAACAGCGAATCCCGTCGGAAATTACTGCTCTACCGTGACGGAGACGGCAAGCTTCTCTTGCGCCTGCCCCAAGAGTATCCCCGACACTGGCGAGGCGTCGCGATAGTCGCGCCCCGTCGCCACCCGCACATAGCGTTCATCTGGAGAGATACCGTTGGCTGGGTCGAAGGCAACCCATCCGAGCCCCACCACATAGGCCTCGGCCCAGGCATGGCTTGCAGCCTGCTCGACGGCCGCATCCATCATCAGGTAGCCGCTGACATAGCGAGCCGGAAAGCCAAGGGCGACGGCCGCGGCGATGAAGATATGGCTGTGATCCTGGCAGACGCCGGACTTCAGCGCAAGCGCCTCCTCCGCCGGCGTCACGACGCTGGTCGTGCCGGGCTTGTAGGCGACCCGTTCGCGGATGGCGACCATCAACCGGTGCAGCCGCTCGATCTCGGTTCCCTGACCGAGCGTGCCGGCCAGTTCACGTATGCCTTCGCCGGCGGCGGTAAGCTGCGTGTGCTGGCCGAACAGCCAGAGCGGGGCAAAGCCCTGATGCGGGCCTGTCACGCCCGCCGTGTCATGCGTGGTCACCTCTCCCGCCGCCTCAACGGTGATCGCGCTGTGGCCGCTCTCGGCGCTCACCAGCCGCGTGTCGTTGCCGAAATGATCGGTAAAGCGCACCTCCTCGCGCGCGCCTTCGACCTTGATCGCCCAGGAGCCGACGGTCTGCGTACGTCCGCTCAGGGGCAGCAGGCGCAGCCGCTGCAGCAGATATTGCACCGGCGCATCGTAGTGGTACTCGGTGCGATGGGTGATCTTGAGCCGCATGACGCCCGCCCTCAGCCCCTCAATGGAACCGGTAATCCTGGGCGATCTCGTCGCCCAGCCTGGTGTTGTCGCGAATGAACTCGGCCAGGAACTCGTGCAGGCCGTGATCGAATATATCCTTGATCGAGCCCCTCTTGAGCAACGCCTGGATCTTCTCGGCCGTGGCGTGGCAGGCATGGCGCTCGCCATAGTCGTCGGCGAGGAATTTCAGGTGCTCGCCGAGGAAGCGATAACAGAAGGTCAGCGAGCGCGGCATGCGCACATTGAGGATCAGATAGTCCGCAATATTCGTCGGCTTGTAGTCGGCTTCATAGACCCAGCGATAGGAACGATGCGCCGACACCGAGCGCAGGATCGACTCCCACTGATAGTTGTCCAGCGTCGAGCCGACCCAGGACAGCGAAGGTAGGAGCACATAATACTTCACGTCGAGGATGCGCGCCGTGTTGTCGGCGCGCTCGACATAGGTGCCGAGCTGCGAGAAGTCGAAAATCTCGTTGCGCAGCATCGTGCCGTAGAACGAACCGCGGATCAGCGCCGTCTCGCGCTTGATGGCATCGAGCACCGTCGGCAGGTCGCGCTCGTCGATCGGCCTCGCCAGCATGCGCTTCAGCGACATCCAGGCTTCGTTGATGCTTTCCCAGGTCTCGCGCGTCAGCGCCGTTCGCACCATGCGGGCATTGTTGCGAGCCGTCTCGATCGACGACATCGTGCTCGACGGGTTCGAAGTGTCGCGCAGCAGGAAGTCGGAGACGTTGGCAGCAGTGTAGTCCTGGTATTTCTGCGAGAACGCATAGTCGGAGCCGGCGCTAAGCAGCACCGAATTCCATTCCTCCGACGCGTTCTGCGTGCGCGTCAGCGCCATGCGCAGGCCGGCATCGACGAGGCGCGCCATGTTTTCGGCCCGCTCTATATAGCGGTTCATCCAGTAGAGACCGTTTGCGGTGCGGCCCAAAAGCATCTCAGCTTGCTCCGGTGTCGAGCGAATAGCGAATAGCGAGTAGCGAATAGGGAAAAAGGCACTTCATGACTTTTGTTGCAGGCTCCTGATCATCGAACGCAGCATCCTCCCGATTTCATCAGTTTGGCCAAGCAAACCAGCGACCTCCGCTTCGACCATTAATTCTACCTCTCCACACAGGATGAGATGTGTTTCCAACTCTTTCAGAGAGCCCTGCGCCGTGCGAAGAAATTGAATAAAGGCTCCTGTACTTTCTCTTCCATGACCCTCTGCAACATTCGCTGCGATGGAAGCCGCAAAGCGTCGTATCTGAGAAGTCATCCCGTATACTTCACTGTTCGGAAAACCTCTCGTGGCCGAATAGCAATTCACTGCCAACTTCAGGGCCGCCTTCCAAACGGTGAGATCCCTGTAGGAATTGATCGCCGTCGTATCCCCTTCTTTTCCCTACTCGCTACTCGCTATTCGCTACTCGCTCCTCAGTCATCCAACACCCAGGTGTCCTTCGTCCCACCGCCTTGCGATGAATTGACAACCAATGAACCCTGCTTTAGCGCCACGCGCGTCAAGCCACCCGGCACGATCTGGATTCGGTCGGAAACGAGCACGTAAGGCCGAAGATCGACATGGCGCGGCGACAGACCCTTTTCGGTCAGGATCGGGCAGGTCGACAGCGCCAGCGTCGGCTGGGCGATGTAGTTCGAGGGCTTCGCCTGCAGCTTCTTGGCGAACTCCTGGCATTCCTTCTTGGTCGCGGCCGGGCCGACCAGCATGCCGTAGCCGCCCGAGCCGTGCACTTCCTTGACCACCAGCTCGCTGATGTGCTCGAGCACATATTTGAGGCTGTCCGGCTCCGAGCAGCGCCAGGTCGGGATGTTGCCGAGAATGGCCTTGCGGCCGGTGTAGAACTCGACGATCTCCGGCATGTAGGAATAGATCGCCTTGTCGTCGGCGATGCCGGTGCCCGGCGCATTGGCGATGGTGATGTTGCCGGCGCGGTAGACATCCATGATGCCCGGCACGCCGAGGGCGGAGTCCGGGCGGAAAGTCAGCGGATCGAGGAAGGCGTCGTCGACGCGCCGGTAAAGCACGTCGATCTGCTTGTAGCCTTCGGTCGTGCGCATCGCGACATGGCCGTCGACGACGCGCAGATCCTGCCCCTCGACCAGTTGCACGCCCATCTGGTCGGCGAGGAAGGCATGCTCGAAATAGGCCGAGTTGTAGGAGCCTGGCGTCAGCACCGCGATGGTCGGCGCGCCCTTCGCGCTTTGCGGCCGCACCGCGGCGAGCGACTGGCGCAGCAGTTGCGGATAGTTCTCGACCGGCCGCACCTTGATCTTCTGGAACAGCTCCGGAAAGAGCTGCATCATCGTCTCGCGGTTCTCCAGCATGTAGGAGACGCCGGACGGCGTGCGGGCATTGTCCTCCAGCACGTAGAACTCGTTCTCCGATATGCGGACGATATCGACGCCGATGATATGGGTGTACACGCCAGCCGGCGGCCTCACCCCGATCATCTCGGGCAGGAAGGCCTCGTTCTTCGCGACAAGCTCCCTCGGCACCCGTCCGGCGCGCAGGATCTCCTGGCGGTGATAGATGTCGTCGAGAAACGCGTTCAGCGCCTGCACGCGCTGCTCGATGCCCTGCGTCAGCCGGCGCCATTCCTGGCCGGAGAGGATGCGCGGCACGATGTCGAAAGGGATCAGCCGCTCGGAAGCTTCCTGCTCGCCATAGACGGCAAAGGTGATGCCGGTCTTGCGGAAGACGCGCTCCGCGTCCTGCATTTTCTGGGTAAGCCTGGCCGGGTCCTGCTCCTTCAGCCAGCGATCGTAAGCCTCATAAGGTCTTCTCAATCCGGAAACTTCCGGAAGCATTTCGTCGAACGCTGCCAATCGTGTACTCCCCTATGAGGCCATTTCACTGGCCTCGCCGGAGAAAATCAAGGGCAATCGATGATTTAGGAAGCCGTGACGGCCACTCTCTGCAAATTGCCTAAATTTAAGGCACAGGCGGCAAGGTCGGGTCAGCCCCTGCTTGCCAGCGGGGCATCGCCAGGCCGGTCAGAACGCCCGGAAGGTCACGATGGTGAAGGTGTCTTTGATTCCGGGCAGGATCTGCACCCGCTCATTGACGAAGTGGCCGATATCCTCCTCGTCGTCGACGTAGAATTTGGCGAGCAGGTCATAATTGCCGGCGGTCGAGTAGATTTCGGAGGCGATCTCGGCGTCGGCAAGCGCGCTGGCGACCTCATAGGCCTTGCCCAGATCGCATTTAATCTGCACGAAAAATGCCTTCATTGCCCGGTCCTGCCGCCTGCATCATGAATAAGCGGCCCTTGTGGCAGACTGCCGCCCGGCTTTCAAGCTTCACGCGCCACGCGGCTCAAAGAGCACCCGGTTCCGCCTCCGGCGCCGAAATAGGCGAAATCTTCGCGGGTCGGTGAAACCACGCCACGCCGCGACGCGTATGTTAGACTCGATCGCCAAGCGAATTCCGGGAGGCAGGCCATGCGCCGCGCTTTGTTCGCAATAGCTCTTGTTCCGATGTTGATGACCACGCTTGCCTTCGCCGGCGATGCGGAGGTCAAGGCCGCGCAGACGGTTATCGACAGCCAGTTGAAGGCCTTCATCGCCGATGACGGCATCGCCGCCTATAGTTTCGCCGCGCCGAACGTGAAGCAGATCTTTCCGACCGTCGACACCTTCATGAACATGGTGACGAACGGCTATGCGCCGGTGCGAAAGCCCCAATCCTATTCCTTCGGCAAGGTTGAGGAGACAGGGCCTGGCTCGATCGTCCAGCAGGTGCTGATCGTCGGACCCGACGGCAAGGATTACGAGGCGGTCTATACGCTGCAGCAGCAGGCGGATGGCAGTTTCAAGATCACCGGCTGCAGCCTGCGTGCCTCGACCTCGGTCAGCACCTGAGCCATTCCGGGACCGCGTGCGACGTCCGGAATTTGGCTGGGCTCGCACTCAATCCCGGCGCCGATACAGCGTCCAGGCCAGGCCTGAAAGACCCCAGCTCGTCGAGGCATCGACACGCTCATAGGCCGACCTGCAGGCCGGCGCGGCGTCGACATATTGCGGCTGCCGGTCGATGGCCCCTTCGAGGATCAGCCAGGAGGGATGTTCGTCACATATCTTGTCCATGGCGACAAACGAGGCCTGACGCCCGAGCCGTTTGGCAAAATAATCGACGGTCATGACGGTCCGGAATTCCTGGTTGGTAGCGTAGTCCGCTGCGCCGTCACGCGTCATTTTGTAGACCATCGCGGCGTAGGACCCCCGCCCATATTCGTAGAATGGCAGCAGAAGCGTTGTCGTGCCGGCGAGGATTGCCGCCATTGCGGCCGCCGCGAACAGACGGTACCTGCCTCCGGCGGCGAAACCACGCCCAAGCAGCTCGCCCGCCCACAGCAGCATCAATGTTGCGGGAACGAGGAAGTAGCGCGGGAATTCGGCATTGGGCGGTCGTGCCATCGCCATGATAACGGGCAATCCGACGATCCCAATGACATAGAGGCTGGCTCGCCGATCGCGCCAGATGGCGGCGCAGACGCAGACGAGCCCGCAGGCGGCAACGATGGATACCCAGTCGCCGATCCAATCCGGCACGCCAAACAGGTAGCGGATCATTCCGCCATAGCCCTGCCCGAAGGCGTGAAGCGAGAATGGCAGGACGCCACCGATCCTGAAGCCGAACAGCAGCGAGCCAATCAGCATGCAGGCGGCAAGCGGCAGCACGGCCAGGAAGGCCGGCGCGAAGATCTGACCGAGTTCCACATTGACCCGCCCGAGGCTGCCGGTGCGCCGCCAGACGATCCAGGCGGCCCAGGCAACCAGGACAGCCACGGTTTCCACCATGAGGAGATGGGACAGAAAGCCGAGGAGGACGATCGCCCCGAACGCGACGCCCGAACCTCTTCCGTCGAGCCGGCGCTCCAGGAACATGACGGCAAGAAGCGTGAACAACACCAGGCCGGCATAGCCTCTCGCTTCCGAGCCATAGTGAACCATCGGATAGCTGATGGCGAACAGCAGGCTTGTGGCGACAGCTGCCCACCGGCCTCGAGCAGCCGCTCCCGCGGCAAAGACGGCACCGACACCCAGCGCTATCGACAGTCCGCGCTGGAGCAATGGCGAGGCATCGGCGCCGACAAGGTAGAGATAGATCGAATTGAGGAAATGGTTGTTGTCATGATTTATGCGCCAGAATATCTGGTCGATCGAGGTGAGCGGCTCAAGCTGCACCAGGCTCCAGATCTCATCTAGCCAGAGGTCGCCACGCGCGCCGAGCACCCGCAGGGCGAGGCCGGCGAGCCCGATGACCGCGACGGCCGGCAACACCGCTCCCGTCCATTGCTGAACGGCGGCAGCAGACTCGCGAGAGCCGCTAGCGCGATTTGTCTGCGCCTCGCCTGACACCGAGGCTTGTTCCGAGACGAGCAAGGTCTGCGCCTTTGCCTGAGATCACCCCGGCAATCTTTATATTCGCAGTCGTTTCAAAATAGTTCGCACGTGCCTCAAGCAGAGGCTTGGGGACCTCGGCCTCAGCACATAAACCGGTGTTCAGTAGCGAGCCCTGCCGCCGGACATGTCGAATACCGCGCCCGTGTTGAAGCTGACGGCATCCGAGCAAAGCCAGAGCACCAGCGCCGCGACCTCGTCGACGGCGCCAAGGCGCTTGAGCGGACTTGCGCCGATCATGTCGCTGACGACTTGATTGCCAAGTCGCCTGATAAGCTCGGTATCGATCGGCCCCGGCGCGACGCAATTGACGCGGATATCGGTGTCACTGACTTCACGCGACAAGGCTTTGGTAAAAGCGATGATACCTGCGCTCGCCGCCGAATAGGCCGCAAGATTAGGCAATCCCTCCTTGCCGGCCAGCGACCCCATATTGACGATGCGGCCGCTGCCGGTCTTGCGCATGAACGGCAAAACCTGATGTGTGACCTCGAACGTCCCGATGAGATTGATCCCGATGATGCGCTGCCACTCGGCCGGCTCGAAAGCCTCGAAGCTGCGATACGGGCCGAGATAGCCGGCATTGTTGACGAGAATATCGACCCGGCCGCTCTCGGCGATCACTTCGCTCAGCGCATTTCCGATATCGCCTGCCTTGGTTACATCGACTGTCTGGCTGCGGGTTCCGTCGAGTGGCGCTGGATCGGCATCCCATATCCAGACGTCACATCCGGATCGCGCCAGTTGCATGGCTACGGCCTTGCCGATGCCCCTCGATCCACCGGTCACGATCGCCGTCTTGCCGGCGAAATCGAACGTCACAGCCATGGCTGATCCCTCAAGACAGGACTCTGCTCCCAGGCAGAACGTCCGTCAATCAGCGAGACCAGCGGCTAGATCGCCGGAATGTCGCCCCTCGCCCAGCCTTTGGCGATCTCGGCGGCGCGCGCTTCAAAAGCCTGCGCCTCGATGGCCGCCCGGATGTCCTGCATCAGCTTCTGATAATAGGACAGGTTGTTCCAGCTCAGCAGCATGGCGCCAAGCGATTCCTGCGAACGCACGAGGTGGTGCAGGTAGGCGCGCGAATAATCGCGCGCCGCCGGGCAATCGCTTTCCTCGTCGAGCGGCCGCGGATCGTCGGCATGGCGGGCATTCCTGAGATTGATCTTGCCGCGGCGCGTATAGGCCAGGCCATGGCGGCCGGCGCGCGTCGGCATCACGCAGTCGAACATGTCGATGCCGCGTGCCACCGATTTCAATATATCGTCCGGCGTGCCGACGCCCATCAGGTAGCGCGGCTTGTCGGCCGGCAGTTCCGGGCAGGTGATGTCGAGCATCTCCAGCATCACTTGCTGCGGCTCGCCGACAGCCAGCCCGCCGACGGCATAGCCTTTCAGATCCATCGCCTTCAGCGCCTGCGCCGAACGCACGCGCATCGGCGCGCTGTCGCCGCCCTGGACGATGCCGAACATCGCCTTGCCCGGCTGGTCGCCGAACGCCGTCTTGCAGCGCTCGGCCCAACGCAGCGACAACTCCATGGCGCGCTCGATCTCCTTGGGCTTGGCCGGAAGTGCTGTGCATTCGTCGAGCTGCATCTGGATGTCGGAATCGAGCAGTCCCTGGATCTCGATCGACCGTTCCGGTGACATTTCGTAAGGCGCGCCGTCAATATGCGAGCGGAAGGTGACGCCCTGTTCGGTCAATTTCCTGAGCTTCGACAGCGACATGACCTGGAAGCCGCCGCTGTCGGTCAGGATCGGATGCGGCCAGCGCGCGAACTCGTGCAATCCGCCGAGCCTGGCCACGCGCTCAGCGCCGGGCCGCAGCATCAGATGATAGGTGTTGCCGAGGATGATGTCGGCGCCGACGCCGCGCACCTGATCCATATACATGGCCTTGACGGTGCCGCCTGTGCCGACCGGCATGAAGGCCGGCGTGCGGATCTCGCCGCGCGGCATCGAGACAAGGCCACGCCTGGCCTTGCCGTCGGTGGCAAGCACCTTGAAGGAAAAAGTCTCAGCCATTGAATTCCTTGTCGTGCACCGGCGCATCGGGCGCCTGCTCGTCGAGCGACTGCCGGTAGCGGATGCAGCCGCGCATGAATTTCGGCCAGGGCGGCACGGCGATCGCAGGCTCGGTCTTTTCCGGCAAAAGGTCCCATAGATCGGGATGATGCCAGCACAGATCATGCCCGGTCGTATCGCGATGCGCCCGGATGCCGGCGCGCAGCTTCCTCACTTCCGCGATCAGCGTGTCGCGGTCCATGCCGTCGAGATCATTGTCCATCGCTCGTCTCCGCTCGGTAAAGCAGGCTGGCGTCGCCATAGGAGTAGAACCTGTAGCGGTTCTCGATGGCATGCGCATAGGCCGCACGCATCGTCTCCAGCCCTCTGAAGGCCGAGACCAGCATGAACAGCGTCGAGCGCGGCAGATGGAAATTGGTCATCAGCATGTCGGCGGTGCGGAAGCGGTAGCCGGGCGTGATGAAGATGTCGGTCGGTCCGGACCAGGGCTCGATCCTGCCGTCCGCGCGAGCAGCGCTCTCCAGAAGCCGCAGTGATGTCGTGCCGACGCAGACGATCCGCCCTCCCCGCGCCCTGGCCGCGTTGAGCGCCGCCGCTGTCTCGGCACTTACCGCGCCGGTCTCGGCATGCATCTTGTGGTCGGCCGTGTCGTCCGCCTTGACCGGCAGGAAGGTGCCGGCGCCGACATGCAGCGTGACGAAACGGCGTTCGATGCCTTTGGCGTCGAGCGCGGCAAACAGCTCCGGCGTGAAATGCAGCCCGGCGGTGGGGGCCGCGACGGCGCCCTCTTCCCTGGCATAGATGGTCTGGTAGTCGGCGCGGTCGCGCTCGTCGTCGTCGCGCTTGGAGGCGATATAAGGCGGCAGCGGAATGTGGCCGACGGCATGCAGTGCCTCGTCGAGGAACGGCCCGGAGAGGTCGAAGCCGAGCAGCGCCTCGCCCGCCTCGCCCTTCTCGAGCACCGTCGCATCGAGCTGGCCGAGGAAGCAGGAGTTGCCGTCATGGCCGAAATGGATGCGGTCGCCTGCGGCGATGCGCTTGCCTGGCCGCATGAAGGCCTGCCAGCGGTCCGGCGCCACGCGCATATGCAGCGTCGCCTCGACCTGCGCCACGGCCTCGCCGCGCTTGCGCATGCCCTTCAGTTGCGCCGGGATGACCTTGGTGTCGTTGAACACCAGCATGTCGCCTTCCCTTAGCAGCGACGGCAGATCGGAGACGATGCGGTCCTGCAATGGTTCGCCCGGTTTAACGACCAGCAGCCTGGCGCTGTCGCGCGGCTCCGCCGGGCGAAGCGCAATGCGCTCCTCCGGCAGGTCGAAGTCGAACAGGTCGACACGCATCAGAAAAGCCGGACGAGCAGCGCCCCGGCGAGCAGCATTACCGCGCCGGCGACACGGCCGAGCGAAATTTCGCGCACCGCGACGCCAAGGAAGCCGACGCGGTCGATCAGCATGCCGGCGAGCAACTGCCCGGCGACCAGGAAGGCCATGAGAGCCGCGGCGCCAATGCGCGGCGTGAGAATGGTGGAGAGCGTGACATAGAAGCCGCCGAGCATGCCGCCGGCGATGAACAGCCAGGGCGCCGGCGCCTTCCAGTCGAGCGAGATGCCCTGCAGCCTCACCACCGCGAAGGCAATGATGCCAAGCACGATGGCACCCGACAGGAAGGAGAACGCGGCGGCGGCCACGGGAAGGCCGAGGCCGCGCGCCAGTTGCGAATTGATAGGCGCCTGGACGGCGATGAAGGCGCCCGACAGGATGCCAAGCAGGGACCAGACTGCGCCCATCATTGTTCCGCCTTTACTTGACGTCGGCCGCGACCTTCAGCGACACGATCTTGTCAGGATCCTGCACCGGCTCGCCGCGCTTGATCTTGTCGACATTCTCCATGCCTTCGATGACCTGGCCCCACACCGTGTACTGGCGGTTGAGGAAGGCGGCGTCGTCGAAACAGATGAAGAACTGCGAATTCGCCGAGTTCGGGTTCTGGGCCCGAGCCATAGAGCAAGCGCCGCGGCCGTGATTGGCGTTGGAGAACTCGGCCTTCAGGTCCGGCTTGTCGGAGCCGCCCATGCCCGCGCGCGACGGCGCATAGGTGGGCTTGCTCGAATTGCCGAACTTGACGTCGCCGGTCTGCGCCATGAAGCCGTCGATGACGCGGTGGAAAACCACGCCGTCATAGGCGCCCTCACGCGCCAGCTCCTTGATGCGGGCGACGTGGCCGGGGGCCAGTTCGGGATACATTTCGATGACGACCTGGCCCTTGGTCGTTTCCATGATGAGCGCGTTCTCGCGGTCCTTGATCTCAGCCATGTCAGAAATCCTTTTTGAAAATTGAGGGGTTTATTTGCCGTCGGCGGCGATGCGAACCTTGATCATGCGGTCGGGGTCGGCGACCGTGCCGTTGTCGGCCTCGTCGCCCTTCTTGATCTTGTCGACGAGGTCCATGCCGCTCTCCACCTTGCCGACGATCGTGTACTGACCATCGAGGTTCGGCGCCGGCGCGAACATGATGAAGAACTGCGAGTTGGCCGAATTCGGGTCCTGGGAGCGGGCCATGCCGACCACGCCGCGCGTGAACTGCTCGCTCTGCGAGAACTCGGCCGGCAGGTCGGGCAGGTCGGAACCGCCGGTGCCGACGGCTTCGGCGTTGAAGCCCTTCTTCATGTTGCCAAACTTGACGTCGCCCGTCTGCGCCATGAAGCCGTCGATGACGCGGTGGAAGGCGACATTGTCATAGGCGCCGTCGCGCACCAGCTTCTTGATCTGCGCGACATGCTTGGGCGCCAGGTCGGGGCGCAGCGCGATGGTCACGTCGCCATCCTTGAGCGTGATGATCATGGTGTTTTCCTTGTCGGCGGCAACGGCCGGCCCAGATACCGAGAAAAGGGATGCCGCGAAAAGGCCGGCAAGCACGACGAGGAACGAAGCAAGCTTCTTCAGCTGCATGGGGATCTCCGGGAAAGCCTATTTGGTGAACTTGGCGGTAAGCGCGCCGGCAACGGCCGCCGGCACGAATGGACGGATGTCGCCGCCCATCGAGGCAATCTGGCGCACGAGTGTGGCGGTAATGGTGCGCACCGACGGGCTGGCGGGGAGAAAAACCGTCTGCAGTTCCGGCGCCATCGTCTCGTTCATGCCGGCCATCTGCATCTCGTAATCGAGGTCGGTGCCGTCGCGCAGTCCCCGGATGATGATCGAGGCGCCGTGCTTGCGGGCCGCGTCGATGACCAGCCCATCGAAGGAAACGACCTTGATGCGACCGCTATCCTTGCCGAATTCGGCCTTGGTCGCGGCCTCGATCAGTTGCACGCGTTCCTCGAAGGAAAACAACGGCTTCTTGCCTGGATGGATGCCGATTGCAGCATAGACGGTGTCGGCCACCGCCAGCGAGGCTTTCAGCACATCGAGATGGCCGTTGGTCAGCGGGTCGAAGGAGCCAGCGTAAAGGGCGGTGCGTTCGGTCATGGCAGGCTTCTAGCGGGCGGGCGTACGGAAGGCAAATCCGATTAATTGCGGGCATCCGTGAACCATTTCGCGGACATGAACGACAGATGAATGCGACGATCACGAACGTTTCACGCAGCGTTCACTAGGTTGCCGCTTCAAGAGGTGAAACCAAATCACCATTTGATCCGTTGTAAGCGCAGGAGAACACGCAAATGCTGATCTACATGCTTGCCACAGCAATGACCATCGTGATGCTCATCGCGACCGCATTCGGGTTGCATCAGGAAGCGGCGCGGGTGCGCGTCAAGGCCAACACCAAGCGCCTCGATGGTTTCGCCCACCGCAACGTCTACCGCCGCCACTGATCCCCATCATGACCGAACCGGCCCAACGGGCCGGTTGAGCCGGACGAGATCCTATTCGCTCCCGCCCGTATCGTCCGCACCGGCCTCGTTCGAAGCCACGTCTTCCGCCTCTTCGTCCGACTGCGGCTCCGAAATCCGCTCCACCGAGACAACCTTTTCGCCTTCGGCCGTGTTGAAGATCGTCACGCCCTTGGTGGCGCGGCTGGCGAAGCGTATGCCGTTGACCGGCACCCGGATCACCGTGCCGCCGTCCGAAACCAGCATGATCTGATCGTCATTGCCGACGGGGAAGGTCGCGACCAGGCGGCCGATCTCGGCCGTCTTCGACACGTCGGTGGCGCGGATGCCCTTGCCGCCGCGACCCGTCAGGCGGAAATCATAGGACGACGAGCGCTTGCCGTAGCCGTATTCCGTTACCGTCAGCACGAGCTGCTCATGCGCCTTGAGGAACTCGTAACGCTCGTCGGAAAGCTCGGCTTCCTCGCCGACCTCCTCATTGGTGAGCGCGATCTCCTCTTCCTCGCCCGCTCCGCCGGCGGCAAGCCGGCGCTCGGCCGCCGCACGCTTCAGATAGGCGGCGCGCTCTGCGGGTGACGCATCGACATTCTCGATGATCGACATCGAGATGATGCGGTCGGTCTCGGCCATGCTTATGCCGCGCACGCCGACGGAATTGCGGCTCTGGAAGACGCGCACGTCGGAGACCGGGAAACGGATGCACTGGCCGGAATTCGCCGTGAGCAGCACGTCGTCATTGTCGGTGCAGGTCTCGACGCCGAGGATCTCGTCGCCCTCTTCCTCCAGCTTCATGGCGATCTTGCCGTTGCGGTTGACCTGGACGAAGTCGGACAGTTTGTTGCGGCGCACGGTGCCGCGCGTGGTGGCGAACATCACGTCGAGCTCGCCCCAGCTGCTCTCGTCCTCGGGCAGCGGCATGATCGTGGTGATGCGCTCGCCCTGCTCGAGCGGCAGCATGTTGATCAGCGCCTTGCCGCGCGATTGCGGGTTGCCGATCGGCAGCCGCCAGACCTTTTCCTTGTAGACGATGCCGCGCGAGGAGAAGAACAGCACCGGCGTGTGCGTGTTGGCCACGAACAGCCTTGTGACGAAATCCTCTTCTTTGGTCGACATGCCGGAGCGGCCCTTGCCGCCGCGGCGCTGCGCCCGGTAGAGCGACAGCGGCACGCGCTTGATGTAGCCGGAATGGCTGACGGTGACGACCATGTCCTCGCGCTGGATCAGGTCCTCGTCTTCCATATCCGCTCCGCCCTCGGAGAGCTCGGTGCGGCGCGGCGTGCCGAACTCGTCGCGGACCGCGATCAGCTCGTCCTTGACGATCTGCTGGATGCGTGCGCGAGACGACAAAATATCAAGGAAATCAACGATCTCAGCGCCGATCTTGTTCAACTCGTCGGCGATCTCGTCGCGGCCGAGCGCGGTCAGGCGCTGCAGGCGCAGATCGAGGATGGCGCGAGCCTGTTCCTCGGAGAGATTGTAGGTGCCGTCCTCGTTGATGCGGTGGCGCGGGTCGTCGATCAGCTTGATCAGCGGAGCGACGTCATGCGACGGCCAGCGCCGCTCCATCAACTGCTCGCGCGCCGTCTGCGGATCGGGCGCGGTGCGGATGAGCTTGATCACCTCGTCGATGTTGGCGACGGCGATCGCCAGGCCGACCAGCACATGCGCCCGCTCGCGCGCCTTGCGCAGCAGGTATTTGGTGCGGCGGCTGATCACCTCCTCGCGGAAGCCGACAAAGGCTTTCAGCATGTCGATCAGCGTCATCACTTCCGGCTTGCCGCCGTTCAGCGCCACCATGTTGGCGCCGAACGACGTCTGCAGCGGCGTGAAGCGGTAAAGCTGGTTGAGGATGACGTCGGCGACGGCCTCGCGCTTCAGCTCGATGACGACCCTGTAGCCCTGGCGGTCGCTCTCGTCGCGGATGTCGGAAATGCCGTCGATGCGCTTTTCGCGCACCAGCTCGGCCATCTTCTCGATCATCGCCGCCTTGTTCACCTGATAGGGAATCTCGGTGACGACGATGGATTCACGGTCGTTGCCGCGCCTTTCGATCTCGACGCGGCCGCGCATGACGATCGAGCCGCGGCCGGTGGAATAGGCGCTGTAGATGCCGGAGCGGCCAAGCACGATGCCGCCGGTCGGAAAATCGGGGCCGGGCACGATCTCCATCAGCGCCGGCAGATCGATGGCCGGGTTGTCGATGAGGGCGATGGCGCCGTTGCAGACTTCGCTCAGGTTGTGCGGCGGAATGTTGGTGGCCATGCCGACGGCGATGCCGCCGGAACCGTTGACCAGAAGGTTCGGGAAGCGCGCGGGCAATACCTTCGGCTCTTGTTCGGCGCCGTCGTAATTGTCCTGAAAATCGACCGTTTCCTTGTCGATATCCTCCAGGAGCTCATGCGCGACCTTGGTGAGCCGCGACTCGGTGTAGCGCATGGCCGCGGGCGGGTCGGCGTCGATGGAGCCGAAATTGCCCTGCCCGTCGATCAGCGGCACGCGCAGCGACCAATCCTGCGCCATGCGCACCAAAGCGTCATAGATCGAGGCGTCGCCATGCGGATGGTATTTACCCATCACGTCGCCGACGATGCGCGACGATTTCACATGCTTGCGGTTCCAGTGGTAACCGCCCTCTTGCATAGCGTAGAGGATGCGCCGGTGCACCGGCTTCAGGCCGTCGCGCACATCGGGCAGCGCGCGGCTGACGATCACGCTCATGGCGTAATCGAGATAGGAGCGCTGCATCTCCTCGATGATCGAAATCGGCTCGATGCCGGTGGGGCCGCCGTCCGGCCCGCGCGGTGTCTTCTGGTCGGTCAAATCAGGTCACAATCCAGTCGGGAATCACTGCATGCTTATATAGGAAGCCTCGCCGAAACTCCAATGTCGGCCGGACTTTTCCAGAGACAATTTTGATGGTAATTTCAAATGGATACCGCAGATTGCGACGATATGGCCACAGTGCATTTCGCCCCGAAGTCGCGGTTGAAGGGGCATAGGCCGGCAATGGATCGTCACCCTGAGATGGGCGCGGCAGTCGCGGCGAACTCCTGGTTGCCCCTGCGCGCCTTGAGCGGCTGGACGACAAAAGACCTCAATGGCGACCTAGCGGCAGGCATCACGCTCGCGGCGATCGCCATTCCCGAACAGATGGCGACGGCGCGCCTCGGCGGTTTCGCGCCGGAGATCGGCTTTTTCACTTTCGTCGCCGGCTCGGTCGCCTTCGCGCTGCTCGGCGCCAACCGCCAGTTGTCGGCGGGCGCGGATTCGACGATCACGCCTCTGTTCGCCGGCGGCCTGGCGCTGATCGCCACCGCCGGCTCGCCGCATTACCTGGCGCTGGCTGCCATGCTGGCGCTGATGGTGGGGCTGCTGGTGGCGCTCAGCGGCATTTTCCGTCTCGGCTGGATTGCCGATCTCCTGTCCGTGCCGGTCACGACCGGTTTCCTCGCCGGCATTTCCGTCCATATCATCGTCTCGCAACTGCCCTCCTTGCTCGGCCTGCCGGCCGAAAGCGGCGAGACGGTGCGGCGCGCTGGCGAGATCGCCGCCAATCTCCACCTCACCAATCCCTGGAGCCTGGCAATCGGCCTCGGCGTCTTCGCCATCGTCTTCGCCGCCGGACAGGTCAGCGCGCGGATCCCGGCGGCGTTGATCGGCATGGTCCTGGCGACGCTTGGCTTTGTCGCCTTCGACTTGAAGAGCAGGGGCGTCGAGGTGCTCGGCGCCTTGCCGAACGGCTTGCCGGTCCCCGGCATGCCGACCGCCGACTTCCACGACGCGCAGGCCCTTATCCCGCTGGCATTGCTGATCGCCATCGTCGTCATGGTGCAGACGGCGGCCACCAGCCGCTCCTTCCCGCCGCGGGATGGCGAAGCGCCCGACGTCAACCGCGATTTCGTCGGCGTCGGCGCGGGCAGCATCCTGGCCGGCCTGTTCGGCGCCTTTGCCGTCAACGCCAGCCCGCCGCGCACGGCCATCGTTGCCCAGACAGGCGGCCGCTCGCAGCTTTCGGGCCTGATCGCGGCGGCCATCGTGCTTGCGCTCGGCGCTTTCGGCGGCAGCCTGCTTGCCAATGTGCCGCAGGCTGCGCTTGCCGGCGTGCTGATGTTCGTGGCCCAGCACATCCTGCGCTGGCAGGTCTTCGCCAAGGTCTGGCGCCAGGCGCCGGTCGAGTTCGCGCTGATCCTGATCACCATGATCGCGATCGTCGTCCTGCCGATCGAAACCGGCGTCGCGATCGGCATCGGCCTGTCGCTGCTGCACGGCATCTGGGGCTCGACGCGCACCGAGCCGATCGAGCTGGCGCAGGTGCCGGGCACCTCGGTCTGGTGGCCGCCGAGCAGTTCCAGCCCGGGTGAACAGCATCCTGGCGTGCTGGTGGCGGCGTTCCAGGCGCCGCTTTCCTTCGTCAACGCCGACCGTTTCAAGCGCGGCCTCGCCGACCTGATCGACGCCAGGAGAGACGACGTGAAGCTGGTGGTGCTGGAGGCCAGCAACATCGTCGAGATCGACTATACGGCCGCTCAGGCGCTGATCGAGACCATCCACCATTGTCGCGACAAAGGCGCGGTCTTTGCTATCGCACGCATGGAATCGCTGCGCGCCCAGGCGGCGCTCAAGCGGTTCGGCATCGCTGAAATTGTTGGCACAGAGCGGATATTCCACAGCGTCGACGCGGCGATCAACACACTTGGTCCTGGGAAACCGCAGCAACAAGAACGGTGTAGCGTGCCATGATCGACCCCCGACGGGCAGCGGCAGGCTTTTTCAGCCAACGCGCCGGGCGCGATAGGCGCCCGGCGTCTCCCCCATCTGGCGCCGGAACCGGCGATTGAAGGTCGACAGGTCGTTGAAGCCTGCATCGAAAGCGATCGTCGAGACCGACGCGTCCGAGCTAGCCAGGCGCACCGCGGCGCGGTGCAGCCTGATCTTCAACAGGAACTGATAGGGCGTCATGCCGGCAACCTGCCGGAAAATGCGCAGGAAATGATACGGGCTGGTTGCCGTGCTGTCGGCGAGCTCGGTCAGCGAGAGCGGCCGTTCGGCGTTGAGCTCGATCAGCCGCACCGCTTCGGCAACCCGTTTCTGGTCGCGGCGGCTGGGCGTGCGGACAGTTCCGGAAGAACCGGCTGCGGCCGCGACCACCGCGCCGGCGATGCGCAGGCCGAGTTCCTCGAACGCCTCGTTGTCGCCCCTTTCCCGCGCGGCCTCCGCCTCGGCCAGCACCGGCGTCAGCGACAGCAAGGGCGGCAGGCGCGGATCGGCGAAGCCCAGGCGCTTTGAGCCCGGCAGTTCGGCCACGACGCGCTCTAGATAGGCCGGCGAAAAATGGAAGGAAAGGCAGCGGTCGCCGGCGCCGTGCTCATGCCCGCATTCATAGCAGGTGCCGGGGTTTCCAAGCAGGATGGCGCCTGGCGCCAGCATTGCCGTGCCCTGGCGCGTGCGGTAGCGGAACGTGCCATTGGTCACCGCGGCGACGCAGAAGGCGCGATGCTCCTCCTCGAACGGCCTGTCGCCGGCGGCGGCGGTGCAGATCACGTCGGACACCTGCCAACCAGGTCCCGAAGCAACGGTTTTATTAGTCGTCGCCATCACCGAAAGATAGCAATTTTTCCCAAGCGCAGAACCCCGCAATGCCGTTACTGCTCGCCCTCTCCTGACAAACGAGGCAGCAGCCATGATCGATTCTTTTGCCGAAGCCCTGCACAGCGGTAGCCCCAATCCGGATCTCGCCGAAAAGCTGAAGCTCTACGGCCGCTTCATCGGCGCCTGGACGTTCGATGCCACACGCATCCTGGATGACGGGACCAGACTGACGGGCCGCGGCGAGGTGCATTTCGGCTGGGTCCTGGAAGGCCGGGCGGTACAGGACGTATGGATCCTGCCCGCGCGCGACGCCGGTCCCTCGCCATCGCTCGGACCGTGGACCTTCTACGGCACGACATTGCGCGTCTACGACCCCGGCGCGGATGCCTGGCACATCTTCTGGAGCGATCCGCGCAATCAGTATTACAGCCGCCAGCTCGGCCGCGCCGAGGACGACACGATTGTCCAGGTCGGCGCGGATGGCACCGGCGCGTCGGTGCGCTGGAGCTTTTCACGCATCACCGAAAACTCGTTCCGCTGGCTGGGCGAGCGCTCCCATGACGGCGGAGCGACCTGGCGCATGGAGGTCGAGTTTTTAGCGCGGCGCGTGAATGAAGCTCGATAGCGATCGAAAAGCCGCGATCCTTCGCGCCCCCTCTGCCCTGCCGGGCATCTCCCCCACTTGCGGCTAGGGCATGCACACTTTGGTGATGGCGTGCATGGCAGCTTGGCGCATGCATTTCTTCTGCCGCGCTGGTCGACCCCCCACTTCGTCTCGGCTTCGCCGAGCCACCTCTCCCCCGATCGACGGGGTAGAGGAAAGGCGCTAGGCTTTTTTGCCGTTAACGCTCCTCCAGCAAGGCTCCCCTCCTTTCCCTCCGGAGGGGGGAAAGGTGGCGCTGCGAAGCAGCGACGGATTGGGGGAACCACGCGGCAATCAAGCCTTGGCCCGATCAGTCACGCCAGTCACGAAAGATGTGCATAGCGTAGCCACTTTGGGGCAGATTGGCAGCTTCGGTGACGGCGAGGAGGGCGCTGTCCCAGTTGCTTTCACAGCTTCGCGCACCCATTTCCCCTCCCGGCTGTTTCCAGCGCCCGGGCTTTGCTCTACCAATTGCAGAGGCTGGGCTTCGCCTGGCGGGAGGGGACCAGCGATGCCGAGTTTCGACAGCCTGTTCAACGCCTTCGTCACCATCCTGGTGACCATCGACCCGCCGGGGCTGGCGCCGCTCTTCCTCGCCGTCACGCGCGGCATGAACCGCGAGGAGCGCCAGCAGGTCTCGGTGCGCGCGTCGGTAATCGGCTTCCTGGTGATGGCGCTGTTTGCGATTGCCGGCGCCTCGATCCTGTCGGTGTTCGGCATCACGCTGCCGGCTTTCCGCGTCGCGGGCGGTTTTCTCTTGTTCTTCATCGCCTTCGAAATGGTGTTCGAGCGCCGCCAGGACCGCAAGGAGAAGATCGGCGACGTCGCGATCACCAAGGACATGATCCACAACATCGCCGCCTTCCCGCTGGCGATCCCGCTGATCGCCGGCCCCGGCGCCATTTCGGCGACCGTGCTGCTGTCGGGACATTTCGAGGGCTTTGCCGCTCAGGCAGCCCTGGTCGGCATCATCTTTCTCTGCCTCGTCATCACCTATCTGGTGTTCGTGCTGTCGGAACGCATCGACCGCATCCTCGGCCAGACCGGCCGCTCGATCCTGACCAGATTGCTGGGCGTGATCCTGGCGGCGCTGGCAGTGCAGTTCGTGGCCGACGGCGTCAGAGCGCTGATGGCCGCTTGAGCGACACCCCTACTGCCTTACTTGGCCCCCGTCTCGATCACTTCGAAATCATGCGTAAGCGTCGCGGTCTTGGCCATCATGGCGCTAGCCGAGCAATATTTCTCGATCGAGAGGTTGATCGCCCGTTTCACCTTGTCGTGCGACAGGGCTCTGCCCTTGACGATGAAATGCATGTGGATGCGGGTGAACACTTTCGGGTCGGTCTCGGCCCGGTCGGCGTCGAGTTCCACGACACAATCCTCGATCGCCTCGCGGCCTTTCTCGAGGATGTGCACGACATCATAGGCCGAGCAGCCGCCGGTGCCGATCAGCACCAGCTCCATCGGGCTCGGTCCCGGCGTCCGGCCTTCCGGTCCATGCGCGGTGCCAAGCACGACCTTATGGCCGCTGCCGGACTCGCCGACAAAAGTGCGTTCCTCAACCCATTTGACGCGTGCTTTCACGATGATCTTCCTTACGGGGTTACTGGCCGAACACCACGGCGTGCATAATTCGCCCCGGCAGCAGCGTGAAGACGCCCGCGCCGATCAAACCGAAGAAATAGAGCGAGATCATCACCTTGCGGTGCTTCGCCACACGGTGGTTGCGCGCATGCCAGACCGCCAGCGGCACGGTGACCAGCACCAGGATCGACAACAGATGGATCGGGCTGAACGGACCGACGAGCCGTATCTGCTGGATCCAGAAGCTCGATATGGCGATGACCAGCATCAGCGCCACCCAGGCATAGCCCAGCACGCGGTGACGCACATTGCCTTTCGGCAGCGCCAGCTGGGCGCCACCGATGGCCAAAGCGGCGAAGGCCGCGAAGGCATGCCATGGAATGGGAGGAGGCGCCGACAGAAGCGGTCCGAGCGACATCGCGCCTTCCCCCTAAACGATCATGTCGAGAGACGCTTAGAACGGGATCTCGTCGTCCAGCTCGCGCGACGAGCCGCCGCCACCGCCGCCCCTGGAACCGCCGCCGCCGCCGCGGCTGAAACCTTCGTTGGGGCCGGACTGGCCGAAATCGGAACCGCGGCTGCTGCTGCCGCCGGTATAGTTGCCGACCTGGCCGCCGCCGCCCTCGCCACGCGCGTCAAGCATCTGCAATTCACCGCGGAATTTCTGCAGCACGATCTCGGTCGTGTAGCGGTCATTGCCGGTCTGGTCCTGCCATTTGCGGGTCTGCAGCTGGCCTTCGACATAGACCTTCATGCCCTTCTTCAAATACTGCTCGGCCACCTTGGCGAGCTGGTCGTTAAAGATCACGACATTGTGCCACTCGGTCTTTTCCTTGCGCTCGCCCGAGTTCTTGTCGCGCCAGCTTTCCGAGGTGGCGACGCGGATGTTGACAACCGGATCGCCGGAATTCAGGCGGCGGATTTCCGGGTCCGCCCCGAGATTGCCGACCAGAATGACCTTGTTGACGCTACCCGCCATCTTACTTCTCCGCGCTCATCCGAAACAAATTTTAAGTCGCTCACCTTACAGCCTTGAGGCCACCCATGCCCGTAAAGGCTGGCTTTTCCCACAAGGTTTTTGTTCTCTTTTCGTTCTAGTCTTGACCGCTACTTCTGTCAAGGATTGTCACCAAGAGGTAGTGTTCTTGCATTGGAAACAAAGGGGACATTCGAATGAACATCATCACCCATAAGGATCGGCCGCGCGAAACGTGGCGGGCCGGAGTGGAAACCCGCATGCACATTGCTGCCGCCAATGGCGGGGCCGAGCTCTGCATATTCGAGCAGTGGGTGGAACCGGGAACCGGCGCGCCAACGCATTCGCATACGGTCGAGGAAGTGCTGACGGTGATTGCCGGCGAAGCCGAAATGTGGATCGACGACCGACGGGCCGTACTCGCCGCGGCACAGTCGCTGATCATTCCCGCGCACCGCAGACATGGCTTTCGAAACGTTGGTTCCGGCACGCTTCACATCCATGCCGTGCTCGCGTCGCCGATCTTCGAGGCAAGCTTCGACGGAGCCGCGGAGCCGGTGAAACGCTGGACGCCTTAAAATGGCGCTTGCCAAATCAATAAGTATCGACTTATGCTTTCCTCATGATCGAAGCAGAGATTTTCCGAGCGCTCGCCGACCCCACCCGTCGCGCTGTCTACGAACGCCTGACGGCCAGCGAGATGAGCGTGAGCGAGCTGCGCGCCGGCATGAGCGTGTCGCAGCCGGCGGTCTCGCAGCACCTTGCCGTGCTGCGCGGCGCCGGCCTGGTGCTCGAGCGGCGTGCCGGCCGCAACGCCTATTACCGCGCCGATCCGCAAGGGCTCGATCCGCTGCTCGGCTGGGTCGAACGCTACCGCGCCTTCTGGCCGGAGCGCATCGAGAAGTTGAAGACGGTTCTGAAGGGAATGGACCAATGACCAAGGCAGAGAACCCGACAGCGGCCGAGGCGCCGCTCAGCTTCGAATGCGATCTTTCCGATCCGCCGGAGAAAGTATGGCGGGCGCTGACCGAGCCGGAGCTCCTCGCCGCCTGGATGATGCCGAACGACATCAAGGCGGAAGGCGGCAGCCGCTTCGCCTTTGCCGGACCGAATGCGCCGATAGAATGCGAAGTGCTCGAGGCCGAGCCCGGCAAGCTGCTGCGTTATTCCTGGCGCGAGTGGCCCGGCGCGAAGGACGCGGACCAGCTCCCTGCCTTTGACAGCATCGTCACCTTCACGCTCGCCCGCACCGCCTCCGGAGGCACGCATCTCCGCATCGTCCATGACGGTTTCATGCCGGTGGCGGAGCCTGTTCTGGCCATTGCCGGCGCCGGCTGCGGGCTCTCGCTTCATGCGCGCAAGAACCCAATCGCCGCCAATGCGCCTTCAATGATGTTGCGCGCGGCCTGAAAAGAGGACATCCGTCATGAGCATTGCCAATCTCGTGCCGATGGTGATCGAGCAATCGAGCCGCGGGGAACGTTCCTTCGATATCTTTTCGCGGTTGCTGCGCGAGCGCATCGTCTTCATCAACGGCGAGATCAACGACACCGTGTCGGCGCTGGTCTGCGCGCAGTTGCTGTCGCTGGAGTCCGACCATCCCGACAAGGAGATATCGCTCTACATCAACTCGCCCGGCGGCATGGTGACCAGCGGCTTCGCCATCTACGACACGATGCAATACATCTCCTGTCCGGTGTCGACGGTCTGCATGGGCTTCGCCGCCTCTATGGGCTCGTTTCTCCTGATGGCCGGCACGCCGGGACGGCGCATCGCCCTGCCCAACACCAGGATCGTGCTGCACCAGCCGCTAGGCGGTTTCCAGGGCCAGGCCTCCGACATCCAGCGCCATGCCGAGGACATCGTGCGCACCAAGCAGCATATGACGGAGCTCTACGCCAGGCATTGCGGGCGCACCTACGAAGAGGTCGAGCGCACGCTCGACCGCGACTATTTCATGAGCGCCGCGGAAGCCAAGGAATGGGGCCTCGTCGACCACGTCTACGACACGCGCAAGAAAGCGGCCTGACATCGCGGGGCGGACGCGCGGCAGCAATTTGATCGCTGCGCGTCTGGCATCGCTCCAGTTGCGTCAATATAGTCCGCGCATGATCAGGTCCGTTCAGCCCAGACATTTATGCGCCACCCTCGCCGCTCTTGCCGCCGCGCTGATAGCCGGCACAGCGCTTGCCGATGACAGCTCGACGCAAAAACTGCCCGGCGTCAGCGACAACTACCGCATCGCCAAGCCGGCGCCGCAGCCCGAGCCGGATGACGCGCAGCCCGCCAGCAGCGACGGCTCGTTCAAGATCGGCAACACCGATGTCAGGATCGGCGGCAGCATCACCGTTGACATGGCGACGGGCGGCACCAGGATTCCGAACCACTGAGCGTTCTCGACCCCTGCCCGTAAGGCTGAACCCACCCCCCAAAATATAAGCCCCATCCCTGCTGAGCAGACGGATGGGGCTTCATGGATCCAAAAATCCAACTTTAGCCGGGAGTGGACTGCCGGCGTTCTGTTTCGGATGCAACGCGGCGTTCGGCCGACGATCCGACTATGGTCTCTGATTGTAGGGAATCGGCAAGTCACGGTTTGTCGGGCTGGCGTTTCAAGTCTGCCCTGGCACTTATGCCCGCCGCGGCTCCATCTCCGTGTGGAGCCTCAAGGGACTGTCCGGTGGCGTCATGCTCCGCTCCTGGGTCCGTTGCGACAATGTCGTTCGAAGCGCTAATCGCTATCACCTGCGGCGTCTCGCAGGTCGCCAGTTGGGCGGCGAGGCCATCGAAAGACGGCCGGCTTCGTTGACGCCTTTGAGACTGCCCCCGTGAGTCGCCGGCGTCAACCGTTGAATAGCCGGTTACCGAAAAATGTGATCACCGGGAGGTTACGTACGGGTAAGTCGAGTGGCTCCGTGAATCAACGACGCAGGCATCGGCGGCACCTGTCTTCGCGACGCTTTGCGCGATTGTTTCCACAACGCTTTGTCAGGAGCATGTTCGGTCTTTGTTCTTTCCGCTTGCTCGCTCGCGGGAAAGGCGGTTAAACCCAGGATTGGCTTCTTCCGTCGAGATTGTGGTGTCTCTCGACGTGGCGGCAAAAATACCTACATAGGGGATGGCCGGGACGAACCCGCCCAATCCAGCAAATTCCAGATCTGAGGCGGCGACCGGCGATGGCCGACCATAAATATCTTTCCATTCGCGGGGCGCGCGAACACAATCTCAAGAATATCGATCTCGACCTGCCGCGCGACAGCCTGATCGTCATGACTGGACTGTCGGGGTCCGGCAAGTCGTCGCTCGCTTTCGACACCATCTATGCCGAGGGCCAGCGCCGCTATGTCGAGAGCCTGTCGGCCTATGCCCGGCAGTTCCTGGAGATGATGCAGAAGCCGGACGTCGACCAGATCGACGGCCTGTCGCCCGCCATCTCGATCGAGCAGAAGACCACCTCGCGCAACCCGCGCTCCACGGTCGGCACCGTCACCGAAATCTACGACTACATGCGCCTGCTCTTCGCGCGTGTCGGCATCCCCTATTCACCGGCCACCGGTCTGCCTATCGAGAGCCAGACCGTCAGCCAGATGGTCGACCGCGTGCTGGCGTTGGACGAAGGCACGCGTCTCTATCTGCTGGCGCCGATCGTGCGCGGCCGCAAGGGCGAATACCGCAAGGAACTGCTTGAGTTGCAGAAGAAGGGATTCCAGCGCGTCAAGGTCGACGGCGTCTTTTATGAGATCGCCGACGTGCCGGCGCTGGACAAGAAGTACAAGCACGACATCGACGTCGTCGTCGACCGCATCGTCGTGCGCGGCGATCTGGCGACCAGGCTCGCGGATTCGATGGAAACCGCGCTGAAGCTCGCCGACGGCCTTGCCGTGGCCGAGTTCGCCGACCGGCCGCTCGACGCCAGCCTGACCGGCGAGGACTCGGTCAACAAGTCGAAGAACGAGACGCATGAGCGCATCCTGTTCTCGGAAAAATTCGCCTGCCCGGTGTCCGGCTTCACCATTCCCGAGATCGAGCCCCGGCTGTTCTCCTTCAACAACCCGTTCGGCGCCTGCCCGACCTGCGACGGTCTCGGCAGCCAGCGCGCCATCGATCCCAACCTCGTCGTGCCGGACGAGAACATCTCGCTGCGCGACGGCGCCATCAGCCCATGGGCGAAGTCGACCTCGCCCTATTACGCGCAGACGCTTGAAGCGCTGGGCAAGGCCTATGGCTTCAAGCTTGGCGACAAGTTCAAGGATCTGAGCGCCCAGGCGAAAGAAGCCGTGCTGCATGGCACCGGCGAGCGCGAGATCACCTTCCAGTATGATGACGGCCTGCGCTCCTACAAGACGACCAAGACCTTCGAGGGCGTGATCCCCAATCTCGACCGGCGCTGGAAGGAAACGGAATCGGCCTGGATGCGCGAGGAGATCGAGCGCTTCATGTCGGCCACCCCCTGCCCCGCCTGTAACGGCTACCGGCTGAAGCCGGAGGCGCTGGCGGTGAAGATCGGCGGCAAGCACATCGGCGAAGTGACCGAGCTGTCGATCCGCAAGGCCGACCAGTGGTTCACCGACCTGCCGGCGCAGCTGAACGAGAAGCAGAACGAGATCGCGGTGCGCGTGCTCAAGGAGATCCGCGAGCGGCTGCGCTTCCTCAACGATGTCGGCCTCGACTATCTGACGCTGTCGCGCAACTCCGGCACGCTGTCAGGCGGCGAGAGCCAGCGCATCCGGCTGGCCTCGCAGATCGGCTCGGGCCTCACCGGCGTGCTCTATGTGCTGGACGAGCCGTCGATCGGCCTGCACCAGCGCGACAATGCGCGCTTGCTCGACACGCTGAAGCACCTGCGCGACATCGGCAACACGGTCATCGTCGTCGAGCATGACGAGGACGCCATCCTGCATGCCGATTATGTCGTCGACATCGGCCCGGCCGCCGGCATCCATGGCGGCCGCATCATAGCGCAGGGCACGCCGCAGCAAATCATGGCGACACCCGCCTCGATCACCGGCAAATACCTGTCGGGCGAGCTTGAAGTGGCCACACCCGCGGCGCGCCGCGAGGCCAAGAAGAACCGGCGGATAAAAGTCGTCGGCGCGCGCGGCAACAATCTGAAGAACGTCACGGCGGAAATCCCGCTCGGCACCTTCACGGCGGTCACCGGCGTGTCGGGCGGCGGCAAGTCGACCTTCCTGATCGAGACGCTGTTCAAGGCGGCCTCGCGCCGCATCATGGGTTCGCGCGAGCATCCGGCCGAGCACGACCGCATCGAAGGGCTGGAGTTTCTCGACAAGGTCATCGACATCGACCAGTCGCCGATCGGCCGTACGCCGCGCTCCAACCCGGCGACCTATACCGGCGCCTTCACGCCGATCCGCGACTGGTTCGCCGGGCTCCCCGAGGCCAAGGCGCGCGGCTACCAGCCGGGCCGCTTCTCCTTCAACGTCAAGGGCGGCCGCTGTGAAGCCTGCCAGGGCGACGGTGTCATCAAGATCGAGATGCACTTCCTGCCCGACGTCTACGTCACCTGCGACGTCTGCCACGGCAAGCGCTACAACCGCGAAACGCTGGACGTGCTTTTCAAGGGCAAGTCGATCGCCGACGTGCTCGACATGACGGTCGAGGAAGGCGTCGAGTTCTTCTCGGCGGTGCCCGGCGTGCGCGACAAGCTGGAGACGCTGAAGCAGGTCGGCCTCGGCTATATCCATATCGGCCAGCAGGCGACGACTTTGTCGGGCGGCGAGGCGCAGCGCATCAAGCTCGCCAAGGAACTGTCGCGCAAGGCGACAGGCAAGACGCTCTACATCCTCGACGAGCCGACCACCGGCCTCCACTTCCACGATGTGGCGAAGCTGCTCGAAGTGCTGCATGAGCTGGTCGACCAGGGCAACACGGTGGTGGTCATCGAGCACAATCTCGAGGTGATCAAGACCGCCGACTGGGTTCTCGATCTCGGTCCCGAAGGCGGCGACGGCGGCGGCGAGCTGGTCGCCTCGGGCACGCCGGAAGCGATCGTGCGCGAGAAGCGCAGCTACACCGGCCAGTTCCTGAAGGAGCTTCTGGAACGGCGCCCCGGAGGCAAACGCGAAGCGGCTGAGTGATGGCAGGTAACGGCCTGGTCTCCATCGAAAGCTGCTTCGAAGCCGTCGCGACCACGGCTGCCGCGATGAAGAAGGTTGTCACGGCCGCTGCTGGAGTGGACCAATCATGAGACTGGGCCGCCCCGAAGACCTCGCGGCCGTCGTTGCGCTAACCACGGATGCCTATGCGCCTTACACGGCCATCTTCGGTGGGCCGCCGATCCCGGTCACCGAGGACTATACGCCGCGCATCGAGCGCGGCGAGGTGTGGCTGCTGGAAGAAGGCTCAAAGCTCGCCGGATTGATCGTTCTGGAACGTCATCCCGACCACGCCATGATCTTCAGCGTCGCCGTCGCGCCGGCTTTCCAGGGCAAAAAGCTCGGCATCAAATTGCTCGACTTCGCCGACGAGCAGGCGCGGTCATGGGGCGTGCCGGAGGTGCGGCTCTACACCAATTCGCGCATGGAGCGGAACATCGCGCTCTATGCGGCCTACGGTTTTCGCGAAACGGGTCGCCGCGCCAATCCATACCGGCCAGGATGGACGCTGGTCGACATGGTGAAGCCGGTCGACCGAGTGGCCTGATCGCAGTTCAAACGGAGGAGGAAAACGATGACTGTCCAAGGAAAAATCCGCGCCGGCATGGGCGGCTGGACTTTCGAGCCCTGGGACACCTCCTTCTATCCGGAGAAGCTCGCCAAGGCCAAGCAGCTGCACTACGCCAGCCGCCAGGTGCCGAGCATCGAGGTCAACGGCACCTATTATTCCAGCTTCAAGGAACCGACCTTCGTGAAATGGGCCAACGACGCGCCCGAGGGCTTCGTCTTCTCGCTCAAGGGCAACCGCTTCGTCACCAACCGCCGCGTGCTCGGCGAAGCCGGTGAATCGGTGATGCGCTTCCTCGGCTCCGGCGTTGCCGCGCTCGGCGACAAGCTCGGCCCGATCCTGTGGCAGTTCGCGCCGACCAAGAAATTCGACGCCGACGATTTCGAGGCGTTCCTCAAACTTCTGCCCGAGAAGCAGGACGGTGTGCCGCTGCGCCATGCGCTGGAGGTCCGCCATGACAGCTTCATCGTGCCGGAATTCCCGGCGCTCGCCCGAAAATACAACGCCGCCATCGTCTATGCCGACCATGCCAAATATCCGGCGATCGCCGACGTCACCGGCGACTTCGTCTATGCGCGGCTGCAGACCGGCAGCGACGACAACCCCGACTGCTACACGCCGAAAGGCCTCGACGAATGGGCGGGACGGGTGAAGACCTGGGCGGAGGGCAAGCAACCCGGCGACCTGCCGCGCGCGGATCCCAAGACCGATGCGCCGGTCAAGCCGCGCGACGTGTTCGCCTACTTCATCACCGAAGGCAAGGTGCGCGCGCCCTTCGGTGCCATGGCGCTGATGAAGCGGGTCACAGCCTAAAGCGCGTCGCGATCCTTCGGACTCGCTCCATGCGCTTTAGATCTTTGATTTTACGCATGTCTTTATCCCGAAACCGGTTTCCGGGAGACATGCTTTAGAGCTGCGGCCCTCCACAGCGGCCGTAGTTCAAACGCCAGAGTTTTGTTCGGCGCGCCATGCGACGCTAATCGGCCGTCGGCTTGTCGGAACCTGCCGGCCGTCTTGACCGTTCTGTCTCAGCGGCCGACCGCGGGAGACAGCTGCGAAGTCGCAACAGCTGCTGAAGGTCGGAACGGGACGCAGCCACCTCGCGAAGCGCTTGCCAAGTCCCGCAGCGTCGGAAAGGAGCGAGGAAAGATGATCGTCATCCTCGGTGCCTTGCTTACCATTGCAGGCGTCGTGGACATGGCAGGCGCCACTCTGAGGCGCGGACGACTGAGTAATCCAGCACCTCGTCCGGCGCCGAACTTGGCAACATCGGGACCGACTTTGGAGCCGCGACGGCGCGGGCTTGGTTTCCTCGGCCTGTCGCAGAATTGGCCGGGTCTGGCGATGATGGCGATCGGCCTTATCCTGCTGTTGTCGGTAATGATCCTATAACGCAGGAATCCTCGCATCTTCGCGGCGATCGTAACGTAATCGATACTTCCTTGCTCCACTAATGGTACCTACGTCAGGTTGCAGAAGCCCGGCGCCGGCAAGGACGCGTGCATGCTGCTCGACTACAATTCATTGCTTCTGGCCGTAGGCTTCTCCGCCGCTTGCCTCAGCCTCACGCTGTTTGGAACCTGGCTGGCCGCCCGTTCCGACAAGTTCCTTTTGACCTGGGCGATCAGCGTGCTGGTCGTGGTGTGCGAAGTGTTTGCCTACGACGCCTATATCAAGGCGCCAGGAACGGCCCTTGGCGTGCTGACGCTGGGGGTGCTGCTGCTGGGCTTCTCGGTCATGCTGGGGGCTGCCCATCAATTCAGGACCAGGCGCTCGCCCGTGCCGCTTACAGCGCTTGGCGTCGCAATTTCCTATGCTCTCGCGCTGCCGCCCATGGCGCTCGGCTATGACGGCCTGGGCTTCATGCTGGAAAACGCTCTGGCCGCGCTGCTCCTGTTCGGCACCGCCTATGAATATTGGCGGGGCCGCGCCGAGGCGCCCGTCCATCTCATTGGCGTGTCGCTGCTCTATTCACTGACCGCGGCATCCTTCGTGCTGTGCGCGGCCGTGCTGGCGTGGGATGGCAAACTGGTTCTCGGTCACGCGCCGAGCAATTGGGCGGAGGATCTGAGCCTCGTCATCGTGATCGCCTCCATGACCGGTATCGGCGCATTGTCGTTGGCGCTCAACCAGGGTCGGCTCGCCCGCCACCATCAGCGCGAGGCGCAAACCGATGCCTTGACCGGCCTTCTCAACCGCCGCGCTTTGTTCGACCTGCACGGCAAGACGCCGGTCAGCACCTTCACCGCTGTGGTCGTGTTCGACCTCGACGGCTTCAAGGCGATCAATGACGAGTTCGGTCATGCCGCCGGGGACGAGCTGCTCAAGGTCTTTGCCGAGGTGCTTTCCGCCGATCTGCGCTCCACCGACTCCGTCGCCCGCATGGGCGGCGAGGAATTCGCCATGGTTCTGAAACGCACCCTGCCCGAGACAGCCGAAGCGGCAGCCGAACGTGTCAGGGCCGCGCTCGCGGCGCGCATTGTTCAGACCGAGGCCGGGCCGCTGCGCTGCACGGTCAGCGCCGGCTTCGCCTTCGGCAGCAGCGAGGGCATGAGCTTCGACAAAGTGCTCAGCGCCGCCGACAAGGCGCTCTATGCCGCCAAGCGCGCCGGCCGCAATCGTGTCCTGGACTTCCGCCTCGCCGGGTGACCTTTTCCGGCCGCCTGCTCACTCTCAGTGGTGGGCAATCACGTCGTTGAAGGCATCAAGGTCGACGTAAAAAACCTTGGTCATTTCGCCGATCAAATCATCCTCGTCATAGCCTTGCGACATCAGGATGTTGATCGCGGTCATGATATCGACGCGCTCCGTGAGGCGCCGCTTCTGATAGTCCTCGACAAAACGTTCCATCGCCATCCCCTGGCAAGATTCTTCTTGGACGCATTGACCGACAATCACTGCGGGGAAAGCTAGGCCGACTTGCTTGCGTGGAACTTGCGGGCGGAGTTCGCGCGCCTTCCCCCTCGTTCGCGACTGGCACGGAAAGCGGCCGACTCACCAAGGCCAAGAAAAGACTAGCATGCGGCGTTCGCCGCGCCAGAGTTGGGCAGGGGCGCGCGGGAGAAATATTAAGCTTACTATCGGTTCGCGGTGTCGGTCGAAGTCGAGCAGCTATTTTAAACTGTCAGGAACTTCCGCACATCCGCCCGGTCGAGATCCTCGGCCGGGCCCGTATGCACGATCTGGCCGCGATCCATGATGTTGACCTCGTCGGCAAGCTCGCGGCAGAAGTCGAGATATTGCTCGACCAGAAGCACGGCGATCCCCGCCTGGTCGCGCAGATAGCGGATGGCGCGGCCGATATCCTTGATGATCGATGGCTGGATGCCTTCGGTCGGCTCGTCGAGCACCAGCAGCTTGGGTCGCATCACCAGCGCTCGGCCGATGGCGAGTTGCTGCTGCTGCCCGCCAGACAGGTCGCCGCCGCGGCGGCCAAGCATCTGCTTCAGCACCGGAAACAGCTCGAAGACATGGGCCGGGATGTTGCGGTCTGCGCGCCTGAGCGGCGCGAAACCGGATTCCAGGTTCTCGCGCACCGTCAGCAGGGGAAAAATCTCCCTGCCCTGCGGCACGAATGCGATGCCCGACCGGGCGCGGTCATACGCCGCGCTCCGGTCGAGCGCCTTCCCCTCGAAGGCAACGCTTCCGCTCGTCAGCCGGTGGTGGCCGACGATCGATCTCATCAAACTGGTCTTGCCGACGCCGTTGCGGCCGAGCACGCAAGTGATCTTGCCGGCGCCCGCCTTCAGCGAGACACCGCGCAGCGCCTGGGCGGCGCCATAGTGAAGTGTGGCGTTGGAGACTTCGAGCATGGTCAGCCCCTTCTCCAGCGCTTCAGGAAGGCGAAATCGAAACGGTGGAACGGAACCCGCCAGACCATGCTCAGCGCCCCAGATAGACTTCGACGACGCGCTCGTCCGCCGAGACGAAGTCGAGCGTGCCTTCCGAGAGCACCGAGCCCTCATGCAGGCAGGTGACCTTGACGCCGAGCTCGCGCACGAAATGCATGTCGTGCTCGACGACCACCACCGAATGGTCGCGGGCGATGTCCTTGAGCAGGCGCGCGGTCTCCTCGGTTTCGGCATCGGTCATGCCGGCGACCGGCTCGTCGACGAGCAAGAGCTTCGGGTCCTGCGCCAAGAGCATGCCGATCTCCAGCCATTGCTTCTGGCCATGGCTGAGATTGGCGGCGAGCTCGTCGCGCTTGTCGCCGAGACGGATGATGCCGAGTATGTCGTCGATGCGTCGCGCCTCGGCCGCGGAGCGGCGATGGAACAGCGCCGGGAAGATCGAGCGCGGGCCCTTCAGCGCCAGCATCAGGTTGTCCTCGACGCTGTGGCTCTCGAAGACGGTAGGCTTCTGGAATTTGCGGCCGATGCCCATCATGGCGATCTCGGCTTCGTCATGGCGGGTGAGATCCACCTGGCCGTCGAAGAAGACTTCGCCCTCGTCCGGCCGCGTCTTGCCGGTGACGATGTCCATCATCGTCGTCTTGCCGGCGCCATTGGGTCCGATGATCGCCCGCATCTCGCCCTTGTCGAGCACCAGCGACAGATTGTTGATGGCGCGAAAACCGTCGAAGGAGACCGACACGCCGTCGAGATAGAGGATGGTGTTCGACTTGCTCATGACCGCTCACTCCGCCGGCTGCGGTTCGGGGCCGGTGGCCGACCAGGCGCCGGGCGTCCTTGCCGCCGAGCGAACGATCTTTGGCTCCGGCGCCTGCGGATCGGTGCCGGCCTCCGCCGCAAGCGAAGCCGCACGCAGCGCCTTGGCCTGGCCGCGCCAGGCATCCCACATGCCGACGATGCCTTTGGGCAAGAGCAGCGTGACGGCGACGAACAGCCCGCCCAGCGCGAACAGCCAGAATTCCGGCAGCACGCCGGTGAACCAGGACTTGCCGGCATTGACGAGCAGCGCGCCGATGATCGGCCCGACGATGGTGCCGCGCCCGCCGACGGCGGTCCAGATCACCACCTCGATCGAGTTCGCCGGATCGAATTCGCCGGGATTGATGATGCCGACCTGCGGCACGTAGAGCGCGCCGGCGATGCCGGCCATGATTGCCGAGACGGTGAAGGCGAACAGCTTGACGTTCTCGGCCCGCCAACCGAGGAAACGGGTACGGCTCTCGGCATCGCGCACAGCCATCAGCAGCTTGCCGTATTTAGAGCGCACGATGGCCGCGGTCACGAAGACGCCAAGCGCCAGGGTGACGGCGCTCGCCGCAAACAGCGCCGAGCGCGTCGCGTCCGCCTGCACGCTGAAGCCGAGAATGTCCTTGAAATCGGTCAGGCCGTTGTTGCCGCCGAAGCCCATGTCGTTGCGGAAGAAGGCGAGCAGCAGCGCATAGGTCATCGCCTGGGTGATGATCGAGAGATACACGCCCGTGACGCGGCTGCGGAAGGCGAACCAGCCGAAGACGAAGGCAAGCAGGCCCGGCACGGCCAGCACCATCAGCGCCGCGAACCAGAAATGGTCGAAGCCGTACCAGAACCAGGGCAGTTCCTTGTAGTTCAGGAACACCATGAAGTCGGGCAGGATCGGATTGCCGTAGACGCCGCGCGAACCGATCTGGCGCATCAGATACATGCCCATCGCATAGCCGCCGAGCGCGAAGAAGGCGCCGTGGCCGAGCGAAAGGATGCCGCAATAGCCCCAGACCAGGTCGAGCGCGAGGGCCAGAAGCGCGTAGCAGAGATATTTGCCGACCAGCGCCACGATGTAGGGCGGGATATAGAAAGCGCTTTGCGGCGACACCGCGAGGTTGAGCAGCGGCACGATGACGGCTGCCGCGAGCAGCGCGACGATCGTAATGGCAATGCGATGGTCGGCGGAAAAGAAGCGCTGCGCGATCATGCCTCCACCGCCCTGCCCTTCGGCGCGAACAGGCCGCGCGGGCGCTTCTGGATGAACAGGATGATCAGCACCAGGACGACGATCTTGCCGAGCACCGCGCCGGCATAGGGTTCGAGGAACTTGTTGACGATGCCGAGCGAGAAGGCGCCGACCAGCGTGCCCCAGAGATTACCGACACCGCCGAAGACCACGACCATGAAGCTGTCGATGATGTAGCCGCGGCCAAGATTGGGCGACACGTTGTCGATCTGGCTGAGCGCCACGCCTGCGATGCCGGCAATGCCGGAGCCCAAAGCGAAGGTCAGTGCGTCGACCCAGGGCGTCTTGATGCCCATCGAGGCGGCCATGCGCCGATTGGCGGTCACGGCGCGCATCTGCAAGCCCCACGGGGTGCGCTTCATGACGTAGAGCAGGACGCCGAACACCGCAAGCGCGAACACCAGGATCCACAGCCGGTTCCAGGTGATCGCGAGCTGGCCGATATCGAACGAGCCGGACATCCAGGACGGGTTGCCGACCTCCTGGTTGGTCGGCCCGAAGATGGTGCGCACCGCCTGCTGCAGGATCAGCGAAACGCCCCAGGTGGCGAGCAGCGTCTCCAACGGACGGCCATAGAGGAAGCGGATGATGCCGCGCTCGATCGCGAGCCCGACAAGCGCCGCGACCAGGAAGGCGAGCGGCAGCGCGATCACCAGCGACCAGTCGAACAGGCCGGGAAACGAGGTCCGGATCACCTGCTGGACGACGAATGTGGTATAGGCGCCGAGCATAACCATCTCGCCATGCGCCATGTTGATGACGCCCATGACGCCGAAGGTGATGGCGAGCCCGATCGCCGCGAGCAGCAGGACCGAGCCGAGCGAAATGCCGTACCAGATGTTCTGGCCGGCATCCCAAAGCGCCAGCGTCGAATTGATACTCGCGATTGCGGCCGTCGCAGCTTCCTTGACCACCCCGGAGGCGTTAGCCTCGACGGAGGTGAGGAGCGAGAGCGCGTCGCGGTCGCCACGCGCACCGATCAAGGCAATTGCGGCGAGCTTGTCCGCATCGGGCTTGTCCGAAACCAGTATGGAAGCGCCACGCGCCTGCTCCAGCAAAGCCTTGACGCTCGGCACGGATTCACTGGCGATCGCTGCGTCGAGCGGCTCGATGTTGGCGGCATCAGGTGTCTTGAACATAGTGTTGGCGGCGGCGATGCGGACAGTCGGATCCTTGGAACCAAGCGTCAACGTGCCCAATGCATCGCGGATGGTGCGGCGCAAGGTGTTGTTGACGCCGATCTGGGTTAAGTCATCTGCGGAAGCCTCACCCGCTGCCTCGCCGCTCAGCGGGTCGAAAAGCTGGATGCTGTCGCTTCCTTCCTTGCCGACAAACACCATCGAGTCGGCGGCGCGAATGTAAAGATTGCCTTCCGCCAATGCAGCAAGCGGCCGTTCGACAGCCGGATCGCCTGTGGCGGTCAACTCGCGAACGATAACTCCAGTCTCGGAAAAGTCCGCAGCTGTCGCGAATTTGGCGATGATGGCACGCAGATCGGCTTCCGCAGCGCCCGAGGACGACAGCGTCGTCAGCAGGAACAAAAGCGTGAGGCCAATCGCACGAAAGATCTTCATCGGTATTTGGTGACCGTTGAGGGTTTAATGGGCGTCCGGACGGTGGAGGAAACCGTCCGGACGCACGCAGTCTTGGGCATGGACCTGATGATCCAGCCCGGGGAGGATCAGTTGGTGCCCTTGCCGCCGCACTTGCCGGCCTTGACGTTGAAGTTGCCGCAGCTGAGCGGCGCGCGCCAATCGGAAATCAGGTCCTTGGAATCGGGCAGGTAGTCGGACCATTCGTCGCCCATCACCAGGCCGGGCGTCTTCGAGACCGTCTGGAACTGGCCGTTGGCCTGGATTTCACCGATCAGCACCGGCTTCGTGATGTGGTGGTTCGGCATCATCGTCGAATAGCCGCCGGTCAGGTTCGGCACCGAGACGCCGACCATGGCGTCGATGACCTTGTCCGGATCGGTGGTGCCGGCCTTCTCGACCGCCTTCACCCACATGTTGAAGCCGATATAGTGGGCTTCCATCGGGTCGTTGGTGGTGCGCTTGTTGTTCTTGATGAACTTGTGCCAGTCGGCGATGAACTTCTTGTTCTCGGGCGTGTTGACGCTCTCGAAATAGTTCCAGGCGGCGAGATGGCCGACCAGCGGCTTGGTATCGAGACCGGCAAGCTCTTCCTCGCCGACCGAGAAGGCCATGACCGGGATGTCTTCGGCCTTGATACCCTGGTTGCCGAGTTCCTTGTAGAACGGCACGTTGGCATCGCCATTGACGGTCGACACAACCGCCGTCTTCTTGCCGGCCGAGCCGAACTTCTTGATCGCCGAGACCTCGGTCTGCCAGTCGGAAAAGCCGAACGGCGTGTAGTTGACCATGATGTCCTCAGCCGGCACGCCCTTCGACTTCAGATAGGCTTCGAGGATCTTGTTGGTGGTACGCGGATAGACATAGTCGGTGCCTTCGAGCACCCAGCGCTTCACCGAGCCGCCATCGGCGCTCATCAGGTAGTCGACGGCCGGGATGGCCTGCTGGTTCGGCGCCGCGCCGGTGTAGAAGACGTTGCGCTCGCTCTCCTCGCCCTCATACTGGACGGGATAGAACAGGATGTTGTCGAGTTCCGAGAACACCGGCAGCACCGACTTGCGCGACACCGAGGTCCAGCAGCCGAACACGGCGGCGACCTTGTCCTTGGAAATCAGCTCACGCGCCTTTTCGGCGAAGAGCGGCCAGTTGGACGCCGGGTCGACGACCACGGCTTCCAGTTTCTTGCCGAGCAGGCCGCCCTTGGCGTTCTGCTCGTCGATAAGCATCAGCATGACGTCTTTCAGCGTCGTCTCCGAAATCGCCATGGTCCCCGACAGCGAATGGAGGATACCGACCTTGATCGTGTCTTCCGCCGCCTTGGCGGAAGCCGACGCCAGCAGGCCGGCCGCGACGACACCCGCCGACAGGATTCTTGTTATTTTCGCGAAGTTACCCCTCATATGACACTCTCCCAAGCGTGATTGTTTGCATCGCAGCATAGACTGTGCAAGCGACGTGCCAGACGGGAATGCACGCAAGGGAATTGCGGGATAACGATGAGATTACAGGTGGTTATCCAGTAGCCGGGAAACTTTCCGATCTGCCGGCCCGCGACCAGATTGAGAAAAGTTTACGCAGCGCTGCCTAGTTTCTACCCAAATGGTAAAAATGCCTCAAATTTCATCATGTAGGCGAAAGACTGGCTGATCCGACTTGTTGCAGGGCCGGGGCAAAATGGGGCAAGGTCGCTGCGCAAACGAGCGACGTCATGGCCCTGCGAACGATCCTGAGCTTCCTGATTCTCCTGTCCGCCGCCGGCGGCGCGCAAGCCGATTTCACCGACGGCAAGCTGCCCGACGGCGCCTATCACTGCGAGGTCTATCTGCTCGGCCTGTTCCTCGACCTCGGCGTGATCACCATCAAGGGCAACCTCTATAGCGGCCCGGTGACCTTCGGCGCCGCGCCGCAAGCCTACGACTACCAGATGAACCCCAATGGCGAGATCACCTGGCTTGGTCCGCTCGGCGGCTACACCAGCGGCGGCAATTCGATCTCGATGACTCAGGCGACGCTCGACGACCCCAGCGGCCCCTCCTTCGACATCATCATGAAGCAGCAGGACGGCGCCTTCACCGCCTCGACCTGCACCAGAAGATAGCCCCCGGCTTCATACAAAAAAGGCGCGGAACCCGTTTGGATTCCGCGCCAGCAGGCAGTCGGGAGGACAAACGCAATCCAGGAAAAGTGCTCAGCGGTTTTCCGTCCGGAATTGCGTCAAACAAAAATAGCTGAAGCGGGTCGGCGGTAACGCCGAACCGCTTCAGATAGTCTTGGCCGACATCTGCGCGGCGATGTAGTCGGCCTGGCGGATCGCCAGCGTCACGATAGTCAGCGTCGGGTTCTCCGCGGCGCCGGTGGTGAACTGGCTGCCGTCGGAGACGAACAGGTTCTTGATGTCGTGCGACTGGCCGTGCTTGTTGACGACGCCGTCTTCCGCCTTCTCGCTCATCCGGTTGGTGCCGAGATTGTGGGTCGAAGGATAAGGCGGCGTCGGGAAAGTCCTGGTCGCGCCGACCGCGGCGTAAAGCGCCTGGCCTTGGCTGTAGGCATGGTTGCGCATTGCCTCGTCGTTCGGATGATCGTCGAAATGGACGTCGGCGATCGGCATGCCGTGCTCGTCCTTCTCATCCTTGTGCAGCGTGATGCGGTTCTCCTCGCGCGGCATATCCTCGCCGACGATCCACAGGCCCGCCATATGGTCGTAATGGTCGAGCGCCGTGGTGAAGGAGCGGCCCCAGCCGCCGGGGTTGAGGAAGGCCGCCATGAATGGCAGGCCGAGCGACAGCGTCTCCATCTCATAGCCGCCGACGAATCCGCGTGAGGGATCATGCCTCGCCTCGTCGCGGATGATGCCGGCCATGGTGGTGCCGCGATACATGTGCACCGGCTTGTCGAAGATGGCGTAGACCGAGCCGGTGGTGTGGCGCATGTAGTTCTTGCCCACCTGCCCGGACGAGTTGGCGAGCCCGTGCGGGAATTTGGACGATTCCGAATTGAGAAGCAGCCGCGGGCTCTCGATCGAATTGCCGGCGACGGCGACGATGCGGGCCTTCTGTTCCTGCAGCTTGCCGTCCTTGTCGGCATAGACGACGCCGGTCACCTTGCCGGAAGCGTCATGGTTGATCTTGATCACCATCGAGTTCGGCCGCACCTCGAGATGCCCAGTCGCTTCGCCCTTCGGGATCTCGGTGTAGAGCGTCGACCATTTGGCGCCCCATTTGCAGCCCTGGAAGCAGAAGCCGGTCTGCTGGCAGGAATTACGGTCGTCGCGCTCCACCGAATTGATGGCCATGTTGCCGGTATGACATTCCTTGTAGCCGAGCTTGTCGGCGCCGGCCTTGAGCACCTTGAAATTGTTGTTGCCGGGCAGCCGCGGCCAGTTGTTGGTGCCGGTGACGCCCATCTTGGCTTCAGCCTTGGCGTAATAGGGCTCCATCTCGGCCAACGTCACCGGCCAGTCGAGGAGATTCGCGCCCTTGACCTTGCCGTAGGTCGTTGCCGCCTTGAACTCATGCTCCTGGAAGCGCAGCGAGGCGCCAGCCCAGTGCGTGGTCGAGCCGCCGACCGATTTGACGATCCAGGCCGGCAGGTTCGGGAAATCCTTGGCCACGCGCCAGTCGCCCGAGGTGGTGCGCTTGTCCTTCCACGCGAGTTGGGCAAAGGAATCCCACTCGTCGTTGATGAAGTCCTCATATTCGTGGCGGGCGCCCGCCTCCAGGATGACGACGTCGATGCCTTTCTGCGCCAGTTCGTTGCCGAGCGTGCCGCCGCCGGCGCCGGAGCCGATGATCACGACCACGCCGTCGTTCTTGAGATCAAATGATGCTGCCATGGTTTCCTCCCATGAAATCTGTCGAAATGCGCTTCAGGGCAGAGCGGCCTACAGCCACTCGATGTCGTTGAAGCCGCGTGCGATGTAGCCGCCCTTGGAATAAGACTCGCCTTCGTAGCCAAAGATCGGCCACAGCTCCTTCTGGTTGTAGAGGCTGACGACGAGACCGCCGCGCACCGCCTGGAAGAACGGCGTCTTCTCGATGCCGGTGAGCAGCGCTACCCGCTGCTCCTCCCAGCCAAGCCCGCGATAGCCGCCCTTGCCGGCCTTCTTGTCGAGGTCGGCGATGCCTTTCTCGATCAATTCCTTGTGGGCTGGGTCCTTGGCGGCCGTCTCGTCATGACCCTTGACGGCGATGGCGTAATATTTGTCCGGCACCTGGTCATGCGGGTAGATATCGCGCGCCATCTGGATAAGCGTCGCCATCGTCTCGGGCTTCAGCGCCGAGGTTTCGAGACCCCAGGCGTGTTCGGGGCTGATGACGGCGCTGCCCGATATGATGAGCAGCGCGCCGGCGCCGCCGCGCTTCAGAAGCTCGCGCCGCGAAAGCCCGGCTTTCTTCCCGTAACCCGGTTTCTTCTCGTAGACTGTAACCATGATTTCCTCCCTGCTTGCTGTTCGCGCCCGTGAGAGCGCCGTTGCTGGCGCCGCGCCTCTCCGCGGCGAAATATCCCCTATTTGAAGCGCCCTCCCCGCTGCAGGACCTCGATCTTGTAGCCGTCGGGATCCTCGATGAAGAAGAAGCGGGCGATCAGCGCCCCGCCGTGGTTGAACTCGACGATCTTCTTCGGATTGAAGCCCAGCGCGCCGATCCGGTCATGCTCGCTGTCGAGATCGGCGACCGAAACGGCGAGATGGCCGTAGCCGTCGCCCAGCGCATAAGGCTCGGTACGCCCCTTGTTCACCGTCAGCTCCACCTCGAAAGGCGAGTCGCCATTGCTGAGATAGATGAGCGCGAAGGTCTCGAAATCGAGCCGCTGCGCGACCTCGAGGCCGAAGGCCTTGTTGTAGAAATCGACGGAACGCGCCTCGTCGAGAACCCTGATCATGGAATGGATCGTCTTCGCCAAATCGGACTCCGTGAGCTCTTCATGCTTTTCGAAGCCGATTATGCGCGCCGGCGAAAAATGGTGGTGGCAGCCGATTACCACGCGTGCGGCTTGAAAACGGGTAGTCTCGCCACGCGTAAGGACGAAAGTCTGATTGCCGTCGGCGGCTATCGGATCGAAGATCAACAGCGCAGGCAGTGTTCAAAAAGGCGTCGGCTCACTCGATCGGCGCCCAAGACAAACAAAAACGGGAGGTACCGATGTGCAGAGTCTTCGCCGGGCAAGACCCGGAAGGCTACCGGCAGATCAACCGATCGATCCGCATCGACGGTCATTCGACCAGCATCCAGCTCGAGGCGACGTTCTGGGGTCTGCTTGACGAGATCGCCGACAGCCAGGGACTGACGACACCGAAATTCATCTCGAAGCTCTATGACGAGGCGATCGAGATCAACGGGCAGATCCCGAATTTCGCTTCCATGCTGCGCACGACCTGCGCGCTCTATCTGCGGGGCCACCGGCCCAGCGCCGAGGAGCAGACCGCGTTGAAGCGGGAAGCCGCCTAACTCTCTGCCGCGACTTCGAGCGCCAGCCGGGTCATGTCGGTGAAGAGGGCCTGGCGCTCCGAATAGTCCGTCAGCTCGCCGGTGGCGACGTGATCGACCACGGTGAGCAGCGACAGTGCCCGCGCCCCGAACTGCGCGGCAATCCGATAGAGGGCGCTGGTCTCCATATCGACAGCCAGCGCGCCGAGCGCCCTCGGCTCGTCGAAGCGCGCGCGGCCGTCGGGATGGTGGAACACGTCGCTGCAGATCGTCAGTCCGGCGCTGCAGGCGATGCCGAGATCGGCCGCGCGTCGCAGCGCCAGCGCATGCAGCGCCGGATCCGGTCCCGCCGGCTGGTAAAGTCCGAACACCTGTCCGCTGATCGCGCTCTCTGCCCGCACTTCGCTGGAGATGACGAGCCCGCGCAAGGGCACATCTTCCGACAAGCCGCCGCTGGTGCCGGTGCGTATCAGCGTCTTCACGCCATGATGGTCGAGCAATTCATGGGCGTAGATCAGGAAGGATGAAACGCCAATGCCGGTCGCCTGGATGCTGACCGGCTTGCCGCGGAACCGGCCGGTGAAGCCCAGCGCGCCCCTTCGGCGGTTGACGCAGCGCGGTCCATGGAGAAAGGTCTCCGCCATCCATTGGGCGCGCTCGGGGTCACCCGGCAACAGCACCGTTTCGGCATAATCGCCCCTGCCCGCCTCGATATGCGGCGTCACGCGCTACCACCCCCATGATAGATCCATCCAGTTGCCATCATGGCAGGGCCGCCGCAATGTGCAAGCAGTAGCTGTTTTAAAAGCAATTCCAGGGAATTGCGTCAAAAACAAAAGAGATGGAGCGGTTCACCGACGAAACCACACTACGATTCCAGCACGTCCTTGACGATCGTCGCCAGTTGCTTGAGCGAGAACGGTTTCGGCAGGAAGCCGAAATGCGCGTCGGCCGGCAGGTTCTTCGCGAACGCGTCCTCGGCATATCCCGAAACGAACACGAACTTGATGTCGGGCTGGCGCTTGCGCAGCTCGCCGAGCAATGTCGGTCCATCCATCTCCGGCATCACAACGTCAGACACAACGATGTCGACCTTGCCGCCGAGCGCCTCGAACACTTCCAGAGCCTCGACGCCGGACGACGCCTCATGCACGGTGTAGCCGCGCGAGGTCAGCGCCCGCACACCGCCCATGCGCACCGCGTCCTCGTCCTCGACCAGGAGCACGGTGGCCGAACCGGAAAGGTCTTTCGCGGTGTCGGCCGGCTTGGCCGGCGCCGCGGCCGCTGGTGCCTCGCCGGGCTCGGGCTGCTTCTTTGCCTCGGCGATGTGGCGCGGCAGGAAGATGCGGAACACCGTGCCCTTGCCGACTTCGGAATCGCAAAAGATGAAGCCGCCGGTCTGCTTGATGATGCCGTAGACCATCGACAGGCCGAGGCCCGTGCCCTTGCCCACTTCCTTGGTCGTGAAGAACGGCTCGAAGATTTTCTTCAGCACGTCGGGCGCGATGCCGCTGCCGGTGTCCTCGACGTCGACGAGCACATAATCGGCCGGCGTCAGCTCGCGATAGGCGAAGGATTTGCACTCGTCCGCCGTGACGTTGCGCGTGCGCACCGTGAGGTCGCCGCCGCTCGGCATGGCGTCGCGCGCATTGACGGCGAGATTGACCACCACCTGCTCGAACTGGCCGATATCGACCTTGACCGGCCACAGGTCGCGGCCATGGTCGATCTTGAGCTTGATGTCGTTGCCGACCAGCCGGGCGAGCAGCATCCTGAGATCGGCCAGGACATCGGTCAGGTTGAGCACTTCCGGACGCAGCGTCTGCTTGCGCGAGAAGGCCAGCAACTGCCGCACGAGCGAGGCCGCCCGGTTGGCGTTCTGCTTGATGTTCATGATGTCGGGGAAGGACGGATCCGACGGCCGGTGGTTGGTCAACAGAAGGTCGGACGCCATGATGATGGCGGTGAGCACGTTGTTGAAGTCGTGCGCGATGCCGCCGGCAAGCTGGCCGACCGCCTGCATCTTCTGGCTCTGCGCCATCTGGCCCTCGAGCGCCTTCTGCTCGGTGGTCTCGACCGCGTAGACGATCGCCGATTCCTCGGCGCCCTCGCCGCCCGCGCTGTCGGCGACGGCATTCACGTAAAAGCGGATATGGCGTTCCTCATTGCCGGGCAGCACGGAGTCGATCGGCTCGATATTGGCCTGCCGCTGCCGGGCCTTCTCGAAGGCGGCGGCAAAGGCCGGCCGGTCGCGCTCGTGGACGATGGTCTCGAAGCGCACCCGCCGGTCGACGGCGTCGCGGTCGACCACGGACGAAAACAGCTGCAGGAACGGCGCGTTGGTGCGCAGGATGCGCCCGCTCGCGTCGACGCCGGCAATCGCCATCGGCGTCGAGTTGAAGAAGCGGGTGAAGCGGACTTCGGAGGCCCTGAGTTCCGCGGAAGCGTCCTCGCCCTGGGTGCGGTTGAGCACGATCGTGCGGGTCGGGCCGTTTACGCCTTCGCGGCTTGCCGAAACCCGGTGCATGAACCGCACCGGCAGCGCCTGGCCGCTCATGGTGGTGAGGTCGAGGTCGATGACCGCGTTGCGGGTCGTGCCGGGATCGGCCTTGACCGAACGGACCAGCGCCATGCCGTCGCCGGCGATGATTTCCGGCAGCGTGATGGCGCCCGGCGTGAAGGAGGCAAGGTCGATGCCCAGCCACTCGGCAAGCGTGGCGTTGATATAGGTGACGCGACCCTCCTGGTCGGCCGAGAAGAATCCGGCCGGCGCATGGTCGAGATGGTCGATGGCTTTCTGCAGGTCGAGGAAGAAACGCTCCTGCTCCGCCCGTTCCTGCGAGATGTCGGCGAGCTGCCAGGCCAGCATAGGCAGTCTTTGCCCGGGCATGCTGAAGGCGCGGGCACGCGCTCGGTACCAGCGCGCGCCAGGTTCGGCGCCAGGCTTGATCGACTGCGCCAGCCGGAACTCGCCGTCGCCCGCCTGGCCGTCACGCAGGCCCGACGCCAGCCTGTAGATCGTCATCGAGGCCTCGGGAACATCCGACAACAGCCCTTCGACAGTCTTGAGGTCGGCCGCCGAGGCGGCACCCGTCATGTCGGCATAGGCGCGGTTGGCGTAGACGACGCGCCCCTTGGTGTCGGTCACCAGCAGGCCCTGCGACATCGAGTCGACAAAGGCTTTCGACAATTCGTCGCCGGTCGAGCGTGGCGCGATCTGCACGAAGCCGATCGCGGTCGCGAACAGGAAGCCGACGCCGATCATGGCGAGCACGCCGAGCATGCCGAGCAGGAAAGGATCGCCGAGCCGCTCACGGAAAAGCCCGAAGACGATCGCGGCGCCGGTCAGGACGACAATGAAGACGATGAGCCTGGTGACGGCGCCCGGACGCGTGTTCTGGTCGACGATCGGTACCGGATAGAAATCGCCGCGCGCTTCCTTGGCCATGTTCCCCCTGCTCGTGATTCCGGTGTCCGACGGGCGCGGACGGCCGGTTGAATCACATTCTCCTGTAACGGAAAAGGCCCCGGCGGCAAATGTCCGATAAAATCAATGATTCATGTTTCAAACTGTTCACGATGGGTGATGTGAACTTGCGGCGGGCCGCCACCGCGGTCTAGTGTCGCCTGACCTCAAGAGGCGATTGGGTGCACCGATGCTGCAGTGGCTGGATAGCGTGGCGGGTCCGGGTTATGTCGCTGCAATCCTGTGGACGTTTGCAGCGCTCATTCTGCTCGTCGTCGTCCTGCTCGTCATCAAGGTTGTGCGCAACCTGACCTTCGGCACTTTCGTGGCCGGCGGCAGGAACCGCAAGACGCGTCTCGCGGTCATGGACGCCACCGCCGTCGACAGCCATCGCAGGCTGGTGCTGGTGCGCCGCGACGACATCGAGCACCTGATCCTGATCGGCGGGCCGACCGATGTCGTGGTCGAGCGCGATATCAGGCTGGCGGCGCCGCGCCGCCCGGCGCTGACCGGCGACAGCGGCCAGCAGCAGGCAACCGCCGCCGCACGCCCGCGCGCGCCGCAACCGGCGCCTGCGCCCGCACCTGCCAGGCAGGCGCCGCCGCCAGCCACCCAGCCAGCTGCCGCCACACGCCCGCGCCCCCCGGCGCCTGCTCAGGCGCCCAAGCCGGCGGCGCCGAGCCAGCCGACGGCGAAGCTCATGCCGCTGCCGGGCTACGGGACGACCAACGGCAGTACCAGGTATCCGCCGCCGCCCTCGAACGATTCCATTGACGACACGCTGATGCACGAACTCGAGACCTCTCTCGACGATCAGCATTCCCAGCCGCCGGCGGCAAACAAGCCAGCGGCCAAGCCTTCGCTCGACGACGAGATGACCAGGCTCCTTGGCGAACTGGGCAGCCACAAGCGCTGACCCAACGGCAACTGCCTGCGGGTCAGCTATTCTCCCCCTTGGCACCGAAACAAAAAATGGCCGGAAATCCGGCCATTTTTGTTGTTCGTTTCCCTGCCCAGTTCGCGTCAGTCGTCGCGATAGACCTTCTCGCGGCGCTCGTGACGCTCCTGTGCCTCGATCGACAACGTTGCGATCGGACGCGCATCAAGCCGCTTCAACGCGATCGGCTCTCCGGTTTCCTCGCAATAGCCGTAGGTGCCTTCGTCGATGCGCTGGAGCGCGGAGTCGATTTTGGAGATGAGCTTGCGCTGGCGATCGCGGGCGCGCAATTCGATGGCGCGGTCGGTTTCGGAGGAGGCGCGATCGGCCAGGTCGGGGTGGTTGGCGTTTTCCTGCTGCAGGATTTCGAGAGTTTCACGCGCTTCGCGAAGGATGTCGTTCTTCCAGGTGATGAGCTTCTGGCGGAAGTACGATTTTTGCCGTTCGTTCATGAACGGCTCGTCTTCGGAGGGTACGTAATCGGCGGTAACGATGTCGTTCATTCGACTCACCCAACAACCCCAAATTTGGCGCCTATATATTCGGGGACAAGAGCCTGCACAAGCGCTATCGGCGACAGTTTCACGCAATTGTTAGTCTCGCATCGGCAGCTCCGGCAACGACGTTGTTTCAACGGCATAAAACGAATTCGCACATGATTCGTTGCAGTTGCTCGCGCCGGCCATTGTGCATGACGTGGTTCTGGTGACTAATCGCGCTTTGCCAGGAAGGCAGCGTCATGGGGGACCGGTTGAGCAGACTTTATCTGTTGCGGCATGCCAAAGCCGGCTGGGCGCTGCCCGGCGTGCGCGATTTCGACCGCCCGCTCGACGAATCGGGCATTGCCGACGCCGAGGCAATCGGAGAGGCCATGCGGGCTCGCAACTACGTGCCGGACGTCACGCTTTGCTCCAATGCCAAACGGGCACGGCAGACGCTGGAAGGCCTGGCGGGGCGCACCGACACCGGCCGGGTGCTGTTCTTCGACACGCTCTACAGCGAGGATGCGGCCGGCTATCTCGACATCATCCGCAAGAATGCCGGCGCCGAGCAGCTTCTGGTGATCGGCCACAATCCGATGACCGAGGATCTGGCCATGGCAGTGTCGGGCGACGGCGACGAGGCAGCGCGCGGCATGATGAAGCACGGTTTTCCAACCTCGGGCCTCGCCGTGGTGCGCTTTCCCGGCAATCTTGCCGAAGCGGCGCAGGGCAACGGCTACCTCGAAGCCTTTCTCACGCCTGCCGACCTCTGAGGCCATTTCAAACGCCCGGCCCAGCGCCTATATCGGGCGCGGACGCGCAACCAGAGGCTGATTTGGCATCATCGCTGACCAATTTCACCGACGAGGCGAGGATTGCGCTCGACACGCTGTCGGGCCGCGCCGCCGGGCTCTTCTCCCCGTCATTGCGTCTTGGCGTCACCGGCCTTTCCCGCGCCGGCAAGACGGTGTTCATCTCCGCCCTCGTCCACAACCTCATTCATGGCGGACGCCTGCCGCTCTTCGAAGCGCAGAAATCCGGCCGCATCGCCCGCGCCTTCCTCGAGGAGCAGCCGGACGATGCCGTTCCGCGTTTCCAGTACGAGGATCATGTCGCGGCTTTGGTGAACGACCGCGTCTGGCCGGACTCGACCCGCGCCATCTCCGAGCTGCGGCTCACCATCGAGTACGAGTCGGCTTCCGGCTGGAATCGGTTGTTTTCAGCCGGGAAACTGTCCGTCGACATCGTCGATTATCCCGGCGAATGGCTGCTCGACCTGCCGCTGCTCGGCAAATCCTTCGCCGATTTTTCGCGCGAAGCGGTCGAGCTGGCCGCCCTGCCCGTCCGCTCCGACCTGTCGCAGGACTGGCGCGAGCTGGCTTCCACTGTCAATCCCGATGCCGACGCGGACGAGATGACGGCGCGGCGCCTGGCTGAAAGCTTCGCCGCCTATCTCAAGGCCTGCAAGCTCGACGAACGCGCCCTGTCGACGCTGCCGCCCGGCCGCTTCCTGATGCCGGGCGACCTCGAAGGCTCGCCGGCGCTGACCTTCGCGCCGCTGATGACGCTCGCGCAAGGCCGGCCGCGCTCCGGATCGCTGCAGGCGATGATGGAGCGCCGCTACGAGGCCTATAAGACGCATGTCGTCAAGCCGTTCTTTCGCGAGCACATTACCCGTCTAGACCGGCAGATCGTGCTGATTGACGCCATGCAGGCGCTCAATGCCGGCCCGGCCGCCATGGCCGATCTGGAACGCGCCGTCACCGAGATCCTGTCCTGCTTCCGGCCCGGACGCGGCAATTTCCTCACCGACTTCTTCTCGCGCCGCATCGACCGCATCCTGGTGGCCGCGACGAAGGCGGATCATCTGCACCATGAAAGCCATGACCGGCTGCAGGCGATCGTGCGCCGGCTGACCGACCGCGCCATGACGCGGGCGAATTTCAGCGGCGCCGCCGTCGATGTCGTTGCCATGGCCGCGGTCCGCTCGACCCGCGAAGGTACGGTGAAGCAGGGTCGCGAGACGCTGCCGGTCATCATCGGCACGCCGCTGAAGGGCGAGACGATCAACGGCGAAACGTTCGACGGCAAGGCCGAAACTGCCATATTCCCGGGCGATTTGCCGGAAAAGGTCGATACGGTGTTCGCCGGATCATCGCCCGACAGCGCCGAACCGGCGATCCGCTTCGTGCGTTTCCGTCCGCCGAAGCTCGAGCGCACCGCCGAAGGCGTCACGCTGTCCTTGCCGCATATCCGGCTCGACCGCGCGCTGCAGTTCCTGATCGGAGATCATCTGGCATGACCGCTCCCCGCAAACCGGCGGCCTTCCGCATCGAGCCCGAAGCGGAGGCGGCGCCGCAACCACCGCGAAGCCGCGTCGCCGAGGAGCAGCCGGCGCGCCGGCCGCGTGCCGCGAGGGCCGATGTGGCGGTGGTGATCCCCTCCGAGGTCGATGTTTTCGACGAACCGGATATCGAGGCCGCAGCCCCGCCGCCGGCTGTGGCGCCGCGAAAGCGCTCGCTGCTTGCTCGGCTGTTCTTCGGCGCGGTCGGGGCGCTCGTCTCGCTAGCTGTCGGCCTGTGGGCCGACCAGCTGATCCGCGACCTGTTCGCGCGCGCCGAATGGCTGGGCTGGCTGGCGGCCGGCATGGCGGCCATCGCGTTGCTGTCGCTGCTCGTCATCCTCATCCGCGAATTCCTTGCCATTGCCCGCCTTGCCGAAGTCGAAAAGATGCAGAAGCGGGCCTTGGATGCCGTGGCGCGCGACGATCCCAAGGCGGCGCGCGCCTTGGTCGACGAGCTTTCGGCCTTCGTTGCCGCAAAGCCCGAGACCGCGGCCGGTCGCCGTTCGCTTGCCGAATTGCGCGGCGAGATCATCGACGGCGCCAATCTGGTGCGACTGGCCGAAACAGAGATCCTGTCGCCCCTCGATGCCCGCGCCAAAGTCATGATCCTGGAGGCCGCGAAGCGCGTCTCCCTCATAACGGCCGTCAGCCCTCGCGCGCTGGTCGACATCGCTTATGTCGTGTTCGAGGCCGGCCGCCTGATCCGGCGGCTGTCCGAGCTTTATGGCGGCCGTCCAGGCACACTCGGCTTCTTTCGGCTGGCGCGTGGCGTGCTCGCGCATCTGGCGGTGACCGGCTCGATCGCGGTCGGCGACAGTTTCGTCCAGCAGATCGTCGGCCATGGGCTTGCCGCGAAACTCTCGGCAAAGCTCGGCGAAGGCGTCGTCAACGGCATGATGACGGCGCGCATCGGCATCGCGGCGATGGAAACCGCCCGCCCCTTGCCGTTCATCGCCGTGAAGCGCCCGGGCCTCGGGGATTTCCTTTCGGCGCTGACGTCCTTCGCGGCCAAAAAAGACGGTCAGGCGGAGCAATAGGGTAAACGCGAAAACCGCCGCCAGAGCCGGATGATTTCAGTTCGATTCGACCTGAAATCTGAATCCGGCTCTGAGTCGAAGAAGTGGAGCATGATGCCGTCCGAAAACCGCTTCACACTTTTCGGCATCATGCTCTAGTGACGAAGCATTAACCAATCTTCGCCATGGTCGACCAGGTCCCAAGAATAGACTCTGTCGTGCCGGGTGTCGTCCATGAGAAGCGTAATCCTGTCCTGCGTGCTGCCTGCGACCGTTGCTATCGCCGCGCCGCTCGGATTGGTCGAAAAAGCCTTTGGCGCAGAGCCGGACAAGCAGTTCTTCCGGTCCGTCGAAGGCCGATGGGTAGGCCCTGGCGAGATCATTGCCGGCAAGTACAAGGGCACCAAATTCACCTGCGATTTCAACGGCTCGACGCCTGACGGCAAGGTCGGCATGACGTTGGACGGCAACTGCCGGGTCGGCGTCTTCACGCAGAAGATGTCCGCGACCGTTGAGCGCAAGGGTCGCGACGGCTACAGGGGCGCCTTCATGGGCGGCTCGACCGGCAACGGCATGGACATTGTCGGCGGCAACGTCGTCGACGCCCAGAAGGTCGTCTTCACCATCAACCGCAACCAGCTGAACGGCGTCATGCAGGCCCGCGTGCCCGACGACAATTCGATGACCGTGACGGTGGCCGTGCGTGTCGACAAACAGCTGGTGCCGGTGATCGGCATGAGCCTGAAGCGGGTCGACTCGGTCGAAGTCGGCGCCATCGCCAAGAACTGATCTCCTCCGGCGGCCGCCCGCCACCCGCAAAGAAGGCGATTCAGGTCAAAGTCGGGAAGTGGCAGGCGACTTTGCGGCCCGGACGATGTTCCTGAAGCTCCGGCCGCTCAGAACGGCAGCGTTCAGCCGCGATCGGGCATCGCGGGTGGAAACGGCATCCGGATGGAGGTTTTAGCGGGCTCGGCACATCGCCCGTGAGGATGATGCGCTTGCGAACGCCCGTAGGCGTCGTCTCGACGACCGGAACCGCCGAGATCAGCGCCTGGCTGTAAGGATGGGCCGGCGTCGCAAACACCTCTTCCGCAGGCCCCTCCTCGACGATCGAGCCGAGATACATGACCGCGATGCGGGTCGAGACCTGGCGAACCACGGAGAGATCGTGGGCGATGAAGATGTAGGTGAGCTTCAGCTTCTCCTGCAGGTCGGCGAGCAGGTTGACGATCTGGGCCTGCACCGACACGTCGAGCGCCGAGACCGGTTCGTCCAGCACGACGAGGTCGGGGTTCAACGCGATCGCCCGCGCGATGCCGACACGCTGACGCTGACCGCCCGAGAATTCGTGTGGATAGCGCATCACATGGTCCGGCAGCAGTCCGACCAGCTCGAACAGCTCCGCCACGCGCGCCGTGATCTCCTTGGCCGAAAGCTTGCCGTGGATGCGCAGAGGCTCGGCGACAAGATCGCCGACGCGCCGGCGCGGATTGAGCGAGGCTGAGGGATCCTGGAAGACCATCTGCAGGCGCCGGCGCAGCGGCCTGAGCTCGGACAGCGACTTCGAGGTGATGTCGTCGCCCTCGAACAGAAGCTTGCCGTCGGTGATGTCGTAGAGCCGCACCAGGCATCGCGCCAGGGTGGACTTGCCGCATCCGGATTCGCCGACCAGGCCAACCGTCTCGCCGCGCCGCACGGTCAGCGAGACGTTGTCCACGGCGTGGACCGTCCGCCTGCCCTCGGCGGAAAACCGGGTGCCGATCGAAAAGCGCTTGGCCAGAGAGCGCGTCTCGAGGATCGGTCGGTCGGCGTCCATCATTGCTTCGCTCATGCCTGTGCCACCCGAAAGCATGCTGCCGCGTGGGCGCCTTTGCCGAGACCGGGCTTATCGGCCTCGCAAGGCTCGTAGCGGACCGGACAGCGCGGACCGAAGGCGCAGCCTTGCGGCAGCCGCAGCAAGGACGGCGGCGAGCCGGGGATGGCCGGCAGGCGCCGGGGTTTCTGGCCGGTCAACGGCGGAATCGAGCCGAGCAGCGCGCGCGTATAGGGGTGTCGAGGGTCGGAAAACAGTTCCGTGCGCGTACCGCGCTCGACAACCCGGCCTGCATACATGACCATGACGCGGTCGGCGAGCTCGGAGACCACGCCCATGTCATGCGTGATGAAGACTACCGCCGATTTATGCGTCGCGCGCAATTTGCGCACGAGGTCGAGAATGCCGGCCTGCACGGTGACGTCGAGCGCGGTGGTCGGCTCGTCCGCAACCAGCAGCGCCGGATCGCAGCACAGGGCCATTGCGATCACCGCCCGCTGCCGCATACCGCCGGAAAGCTGGTGCGGATAGCGCGACATCGCCTCGCGCGGATTGGGGAAGTTCACCTCCGCCAGCAGCTCTTCGACACGCGCCATCGCCTTGGCTTTGCTGACGCCGCGATGCGCCCGGATCTGTTCGGCGATCTGCCAGCCGATCGTGTAGACCGGCGTCAGCGCCGTCATGGGATCCTGGAAGATCATCGCGATCTCGTTGCCGCGCAGGCGACGAAGCTCGCGCGGCGGCAGCCCCACCAGCTCTCGGCCCTTATAGCGGATCGAGCCTTCGATGGTGGCGTTCGGGTCGGTGATGAGCCCCATGACGGCGAGCAGCGACACCGTCTTGCCGGAGCCGGATTCGCCGACGACGCCAAGGATCTCGCTTTCCTCGAGGTCGAAGGAAACGCCGTCGATGGCGCGCACCGGCCCGTCATGGGTGCGGAAGGATACTCTGAGATCGCGCACAGACAGGATCATGATGCCCTCAGGCGCGGATCGAGGAGGATGTAGACGAAATCGACGACGGCGTTGGCGATGACCACGAACATCGAGGCGTACATGACCGTCGCCATGATCATCGGCAGGTCGAGGTTCTGCAGCGCGTCATAAGTGAGCTTGCCGATGCCGTGCAGGCCGAACACGACTTCGGTCAGCAGAGCCGAACCGCCCACCAGCGCGCCGAAGTCAAGGCCGAACAGCGTGACGAAGGCGATCAAAGAGGTGCGCAGGGCGTGGCGGAACAGGATGCGGGTCTCCGACAGGCCTTTGGCGCGGGCGGTGCGGATATAGTCTTCCTGCATGGATTCGATGATGGCCGCGCGCAAGACGCGCCCGTAAATGCCGATATAGAGGATGGCCAGCGTGATCCATGGGATGACCAGCGTCAGGAACCAGCCCTTGGGATCGTCGGAAAAGTTCTTGTAGCCGAGCGGCGGCACCCAGGAGAACGCCCAGCTGTCGTGGTAGCGGCTCTGAGTGATCAGGTTCATCACCTCGCCCAGCCAGTAGACCGGCATGGAAATACCGAACAGGCCCAGCGCCATCAGCAGCTTGTCCAGCCAGCTGTCACGGGTGGCCGCGGCGGCGATGCCGATGATGATGGAGACGACCACCCAGAGGATCGCCGCGCCGAACACCAGCGACAGCGTGACAGGGATCGAATCCAAGACCGCCGGCACGACCTTCCAGCCGCGATTGACGAAGGAGGTCAGATCGCCGGTGATGAAGATCTTCTCCATCATGCGCGTGTATTGCACGTAGAGCGGCTGGTCGAAGCCGAAGCTGTGGCGCACCGCCGCCAGCACCTCAGGCGAGGCGTTGCGGCCGGCGATGCGCGCGGCGGGATCGGCGCCGGGCGTGGCGAAGAAAATCAGGAAGACGATGACCGAGATGCCGAACATCACGAACAGCATCTGACCGAAACGGCGAAGGATCGCATAAAACATCAGTCGCGCCCCAGCCGGACCTTGGAACGCGGATCGAGCGCGTCGCGCAGACCATCGCCGAAGACGTTGAGCGCCATGACCGAAACGGCGATCGCCAGGCCGGGCACCAGTGCCACCAGCGGCCGCGTGTAGAGCAGCGCCTGGCCGTCCTGGATGATGGTGCCCCAGCTCGCCGCCGGCGGCTGCACACCGATCGACAGGAACGAAAGCGCCGATTCCGTCAGCATGTTGAGCGCCATCATCAGCGGCACGAAGACGATGAGCGTAGTGGTGATGTTGGGCAGGATGTCGCGCCACAGGATGCGCCAGCCCGGCACGCCGAGATTGATCGCGGCAAGCACGAACTCGCTGTGGCGCAGCGCCAGAACCTGCCCGCGGATCGGACGCGCCACATAGGGTATATAGACAATGCCTATGATGACGATCGGCAGCCATAGGCTGCCCGATTGGATCTCGATCGGTCCGATCGCGATACCTTGCGCGATGGTGACGATGGAGAGCGAGATCGCCAGCAGGTAGATCGGGAATGCCCAGAGCACGTCGAGGAAGCGCGACAGCACCGTATCGGTGATGCCGCCGAAATAGCCGGCGATCAGCCCCGCCAGCGTGCCGAAGATCAGCGTGAAGATAGTGGCCGCGCCGGCGATCAGCAGCGAGTCCAGCCCGCCATAGAGCAGCCTTGCCATGACGTCGCGGCCCTGGCTGTCGGCGCCGAGGAAGTAATTGCCGAGCCGCCAGGTCGGACCGATCGGCGTGTAGCCAAGCCCCAGCCCCTCGGTCGATTGTTCCATCACCGGAACGTCGGCGCCGTCGATCTGGATGACGGCGTCGAGCGTCGAGGCGAACGGGTCGGTGCCTGCCCATTTCGCGTAAAGCGGCGCGCTGAAACAGGCGACAACGATGATAAGGAACATGGCCAGGGACGCCATGGCGGCCCTGTCCGTTGCCAGCTTCGCAAACGCGACGGCCCAGGGCCCTCGCGTCTTGCGCGGCATGGCGGCGACTTGGCTGGACACGATGTGCCTTCCGCGGTTCGTTACTGCACCCAAGACTGGGTGATAATCCAGTTGAACTGCGGGTTGAACTTGAAATTGCCGATGCGCTTGCTGACGAAATCGAGCCGCTTCGGCGTGAAGAGGCCGACCGCCGGCGCCTTGTCGGTGACCTGCTTGTCGATCGCGGCCCACAATTTGTCGGCCGCCTTCTGGTCGGTGACGCCGAGGTCCAGCGCCTTCTGCATCTGGGCGTCGATATCCTTGTCGCAGAAGCCCGAGATGTTGATCGAAGCGTCCGAGCCTTCGCGATAGGAGGCGCAGCTGAACAGGATGTTCAGGAAGTCCGACGCGGCCGGGTAATCCTTGTACCACTGGCTGACGGACATCTGCACTTTGTTGTTGGTGTTCTGGATGTAGGTGAACTGCAGGTTGGACGAGATCGGCTTGACGTCGGCGACATAGCCGATGCTGGTCAGCACGCTCTGCAGATAGACGCCGATCGACCGCGAGATCTCGGTATCCTCGACGATGATGGTCACCTTCTGACCCTTGGTGCCCGATTCCTCGACGAGCTGCTTGGCCTTGTCGACATCCGGAGCCGACCATTTGGCGCCAGGGTTCTTGGTGAAGGGGCAATAGTCCTCATGTCCGGGGAAGTCCGGCGGCAGGACCTGGCAGACCGGCGAGGCCAACACCTTGCCGCCGAACAGCTTGACCAGCGTGTTGCGGTCGACGGCGTAAGCGACGGCCTGGCGGGCCTTTTCATTGTCGAACGGAGCCATGCGGGTGTTCAGCGGCGCGTACCACCAGGCTGAAAGCGGCGAGATGTGCAGCTGGTCCATGGACTTGCTGCCAAGTTCGCCGAGACGATCGCTGGGCAGCGCGTCGAACATCCAATCCGCTTCGCCGTTCTGGATCGCGGTCACGGCCGCCTCTTCCGACAGACCGAAATCATACTGCACAACGTCCGGATAACCGTCCGGCTGCGCTTCCTCGCTCCACTGCTTGAAATTGGGGTTGCGGGAAACCGTCATGCCTTTGTTGGGATCGAAGGCCGAGATCATGTAGGGGCCGGTGCTGGGGATCGGCTTGGAGCCCATATCCTCCGCCGGCGTGTCCGACGGCAGGATCACGGCGTGCGGCAGGGCCAGCTTGTAGAGGATCTCGGCATCCGGCTTGGTGAGATGGAGGGTGATCGTGCCGGCCGCCTCGTCGGCGACGACACCGCCTTCCAGCGTGCAGCTCTTGGTGTCGGCCAGGCATTTGTCGGCACCGACGATGCCGGCATAGAACGTGCCCGACGTCGGCCCGGAGATCTTGAAGATGCGCTGGAAGGAGGCGACGACGTCCTTCACGCCGAGATCGTGGCCGTTGGAGAACTTGATGCCCTTGCGCAGCTTGAAGGTGTAGGTCTTGCCGTCATTGCTGACCGTGGGCAGCGCCTCGGCGAGGTCCGGAACGATGCTGAAGCCGTCGACGCCCTCAGCCTTGCGGAAGGTGACCAGGCCGTCATAGATCGGCTGGTACATCTGCCAGCCCTGGTCGGTGTAGTTGATGTGCGGATCGAGCGTTCCGGCAGCCGAGCGGGCGAGCAGGCGGATGGTGCCGCCTCGGTGCTCCTTGAGATATTCAGCCTGCGCCGGAGCCAGCCACAAGCCGGCCAGCAAAGCCGCGGCCGAAGCCGCCAAAAGAACTTTCTTCATGTCGTCATTCCCCTTTTCTCAGTTGTCGTTGTCGTCCAGGAAGCCTCCCACCAGTCGCATGCACGCCTCTTGCTCCTCGACATGCGGCATGTGGCTGGAATGCTCGAATATCCGCCAGCGCGATCCCTTGATGCCGTCCTTGAATGGCTGCACGGTCGCGGGCGTGGCTTCGTCGTAGCGGCCGGAGATGAGGAGTGTGGGAACCTCGATGGCCGGCAGGCGGTCGATGACGCTCCAGCTCTTCAGCGTGCCGATCACGTGGAATTCGTTCGGGCCGTTCATCACATTATAGACGGTCGGGTTGCGAATTATCTGGGCGAAGGTCTCGGTCACCTCGGGCGGGAATGGCAGCACCCGGCAGACATGCCGCTCATAGAACCGCATCGTCGCTTCCTGGTAGGCCGGATCGTCCGTCGTGCCGGCCTGTTCGTGCTTCGTCAGCGTCTCCTGCACGTCCCTGGGCAGATCGGCGCGCAGCCGGTTGGCTTCCTCGACCCAAAGCTTCATGGAAGCCGGAGAGTTGGCGATGGTCAGCGACTTCAAGCCTTTCGGCCGGGTGACACCATATTCGGCGCCCAACATGCCACCCCAGCTCTGCCCGAGCACATGGAAGCCGCCGCGGATCCCAAGATGGTCGACGAGGTTTTCCAATTCGTCGATGAAGAGCCCGGGCGTCCAGAAATCGGCGCCCTTCTGCGGCAGCAAGGTGGAGTTGCCGCAGCCCAACTGATCGTAATGGACGACCGCACGGCCGCCTAAGGCGAGAAGCTTGTAGGCGTCGACGTAGTTGTGCGCGGCACCCGGCCCGCCATGCAGGATCACGACGGGCGCCTTGGCGGCATCGAGCTCGCCGCTGATCCGATACCAGGTCTCATAGGCGCCGAAGCCGGCCCGACCTTCCTTGCTGACGATCTCGGACGACATCCCGGTTTCCTGCTTGGTTGAAGACATCTCGCTGCCGCCTAGTTCGCCGCCAGGCCGGACTGCACCCATTCTTCCAGCATCTGCACGCCGAAGGCCGTGGCGCCCTCCCGGCCCAGCGGCCGGTCCTTGTCGGCCAGTTCCTTGCCGGCAATATCGAGATGCACCCAGGGACGGTCTTCGGTGAAATTGCGCAGGAACGCCGCGGCATAAGGCGCGTCGCCGTCTTCCATGTCCTTGGCGTGGTGGCGGATATCGGCGAAGGGCGATTGCAGCCCTTGGTCATAGGCCCGGTCGAGCGGCAACTGCCAGAACCGCTCGCCGACCTTTTCCCCGGCCGCGATCATCCGCGCGGCGATCGTGTCGTCGGTGCTGAAAAGACCGGCGAACACCGAGCCGAGGCCGCGCATCACCGAATAGGTCAGCGTGGCCAGATCGACGATCACCGACGGGTTGAAGCGCGAGGCGGCGTAATAGAGACAGTCGGCCAGGATCAGCCGGCCTTCCGCATCCGTGTCGAACACTTCTACCGTCTGTCCCGACGCCGTCGTGATGATGTCGCGCGGCTTGAGCGCGGTGCCCGACGGCATGTTCTCGGCGATGCCGAGCACGCCGACGGCATGCACCGGGCTGCCTTGCCGGGCGAGCGCGATCAACAGGCCGACCACGGCGGCGGCCCCGCCCATGTCGGCCTTCATGTCGAACATCTGCTCGCCGCGCTTGATGCACAGGCCGCCGGAATCGAAGCAGACGCCCTTGCCGACGAAAGCCAGTGGCTGCGCCGGAGCGCCCTTGCCGCGATAGCGCAGGACCGCGACACGCGGCGGTCGCGCCGACCCCGACCCGACGGCCAGGATCGCATTCATGCCAAGCTCTTTCAGCCGCGCCGGGTCGAGGATCTCGACATCGATGCCGGCCTCGCGCAGCGGCTCCAGATGAACATGGAAATTGTCAGGGTGGAGATGGTTCGGCGGCAGGTTGACCAGTGTGCGCGCATATTCGACGCCGTCGGCAATCGCGTTGACCCGCGCCAGAGCCGAGCCCAGTTCCGGGCCGGCGGCGCCGATCAGCTGCACCCGCAATGTGCGATCCGCGCCTGCCCCTTGCCGCCGGTTGCGCATGTCGAAACGATAGCGCCGCAGCCGCATGCCGAGCGCGACCCGCGCCAGGATTTCCGCCGCGGGCAGGTCCACACCGGCGACTGGGTCCAGCACCAGAGTGGCCGTGCATTCGCCCTTGCCTTCCAGATGCGCTGCAAGCAGACCGCCGGCCCGTGCCAGGGAAAGCGTGGTTACGGTCTCGGCTCTGCCCAAAGCCAACACCACCACGCGCCGGGCCGATACTGCCTTGGGGGCAATAACGTCGACGCAGGCGCCGGACTCCTCGAGAGCGCCGCGGTCGGAGCAGGCGCGGGACAAGATCCCGTCCATCTCGGCATCGAGCGCCGCTGCCCGGAGGCCAAAACCGTCTTGAGCGGGCTGCAGGATCACGACGACCGCGGTTTCGGCGGAAATCTCGTCCGCCGCTTCGAAGACCGGCACCGGCGACTGAGGCATAAAGCTCGTTCTCCCATTTGCGGGTCGGCTCCTGCCAAGTCGGCTGCGTTACCGCAAAGCCTCTCCTGCCAGCGGTGAAACCGGTGAGGCCGGTTTGCACCGTTGGGGAAATGGTATCGGAGTACCCGGATAATTGTTTTCTGACGGCGGCTTAGTCGCTCTTGCCATTTGGGTATCCCCGAAACCGCCAGGCGATCAAACGCCAATTTTGCCCAAGTCGATTGACAAAAACTCAACTGACAATTCATGATTGGGCAATGGCCCTGCCTTCACTCAACGGCATGCGCGCTTTCGAGGCCGCCGCGCGTCTCGGCAGCATCAAGGATGCCGCGGAAGAGCTGCATTTGACGCCCTCCGCCGTCAGCCGCCACATCCGCGCGCTGGAAAGAAACCTTGGCCAGGATCTGTTCGTGCGCGGCTTTCGTCAGATAACGCCGACCATCAGGGGCTCATATTATGCGCGCAGCCTCTCCGAGGCATTCGAGGCCATCTGGCGGGCCACCGGCGATGTCAGCTTTGTTGACGGGCCGGGGCATGGCAGGACTCAGCGCGTCAGAGTGCTCTGCGTGCCGGCGGTCCTGAATCTCTGGCTGGCCGACCGGCTGCCGAATTTCCGTAAGCTGCACCCGTCCGTGGACCTGGAGATCTCGACATCGGGCAAGCGCGCCAACTTCGATTTGGCCATTGTCGACGAGTTCGTCTACAAGGCCGGCCCGGCCCTGACGCTGCTGATCCCACTGGTCCTGACCCCGGTCTGCGCGCCGTCGCTGCTGGAAGGGCCGGTGCCGCTCAGAACACCCGCCGATCTGGTCAATCATCACCTGATCCACGAATGCGAGAGCATGCGCTGGCGGCGCTGGCTGGAGCAGGAAGGCGTCCTCGACACCACGCCGAAATCCAGCACGACGCTCGATGACTGTACCTTGATCATGCGCGAGGTGATAAACGGCGCCGGGATCGCCTTGGCCGACACCATGATGGCGCAGGATCTTCTGCAGCAAGGCAGGCTCGTCGCCCCGTTCAGCGCCCGCCACACCTATCCCGCCGGCATTTACCTGCATCAGCGGCGCAGCATCGGCAACAAGCCGGCCACCGGCCTTTTCCAGGACTGGCTGCTGTCGGAGGTCGCCGACCACAAACGGGCAATGGCGATAGCCTGAAACGTCTCTGGAAGCTCGAAGCGGAGCGCAAAACAAAAAAAGGCGGCGGCCGCCTGGCCACCGCCTTCGCATTACTCGACGGCTGCGCTTAACCCTTGAAGGCGGCAGTCAATTCGTCATAGGCCTTGCAGGCCTCGTCGAGCGTCGTCGCGCCCTGGTACTTGGCGGTCACGGCCTGAGCTTTTGCGGTCAGGTCGGCGGCCTTGCTTGGATCCTTGGTGATCGCCGCCTGAAGTGCGGCAGCCATGTCCTGCGCCTTCTTGGCGGCTATTTCCTGCGTGCATTCCGGCCCCTTGGAGCAAGCCGAGGCGGCCAACGCCGCAACACCTACGGCGACGAGCAAAAACTTCTTCATGTCAATCATCTCCTCAAAAAGGCGGCCGCCCATCGCAGCCGCCTCCAATGGCCGAAGCCCAAAGGCCAGAGCCAAGCGTGCCTTAACCGCTGATTGTGGCGGCACGCAACGACCGGGCCGCATAAACTTGTGTAACCAGGCTGCAATATCGCGGCGGTCCGGATTTGAGGCGGCATAAAAACAACCTAAAGCGCGGCGCATGAGGCCGTTCAGGCGCGACGCGCTTCAGAACAATTCCAGGAAAAGTGTGAGGCGTTTAGGTTCGGCGACTTCGCCGCAACCTTCCGTTCGGAATTGTGTAAAAACAAAGAGATAGAGCGTCTCATCGTTTTCGTGAAACGGTGAGACGCTCTAGGTCTGCAGCGAAGTTCACCCGCGAGGCTGCAGCAGCGCCAGCATAACTGTCGATGCGGCAAGGACGACGGTAAGGGTCAAGGGCCCCGTGGCGCCATAGGTGTCCACGACATAGCCGCCTACAACCGCGCCGGTGGTGATGGCAACCTGGAAAGAGACGACCATCAGGCTGCCCGCCGCTTCCAGCGCATCAGGTGCCGCGCGCGACAGATTGGTCGGCAGCACCACCGGTGCCATGCCGAATGCCAAGCCCCAAAGCGTGACGAATCCGAAGGCAACTGCGATGTGCACGCCCCAAAGCACCAATGCCAGAGCAGCAAACGCCATCAGCGCCGCGGTGCCCACGAGAGCCATGCGGATATTGGCGTCGGCCATGCGGCCGCCGGCAACATTGCCGATCACGGCGGCGACGCCAAATCCAAGCAGGGCCAAGGCGATTGGTCCGGTTGCCAGGAGCGTCACGTGCTCGAGGAACGGGCGCACATAAACCGAGCCGGCAAAATGCCCTGTCATCAGCAGAAGGATGGCCAGCATGCCGAGTTGAATGCCACGCCGCCGTGTCAGCCGAAATACATCCGCAAGACTATTGCTGGCCGTGGCGGGCAAGGTCGGCAGGCTTAGCAACTGCAGCAGCATGGCAATCACGGCCAGCCCCGCTGTCAAGGCCATGGCGCTGCGCCATCCCAGCCAGTCGCTGATCAACGCGCCCGCCGATGGTGCGGCAATGGTGGCGAGCGAGACGCCGAGGGTGACGATGCCCATGCCCCGACCTGTCGCACTGGCGCCAACCAGCCTGGCCACGACGGCAACCGAGAGTGCCCAGAAGGCGCTGAGAGCGATTCCGAGCCCGGCCCGGCCCAGCAGCAACAGCCAGAAATTGGGTGCCAGCGCTGCAAGGAGGTTGGAACCGACCGCCAAGGCGCTGAGGCCGACCAGCACCGTCTTGCGATTCAATCGGCCGATGAGAACATTGCTCAACATGGCCGTCACGGCTCCGACCGAAGCGGTGGCGGTGACGACCTGTCCGGCCGTTCCTTCGCTGATGCCGAGATCGCGCGCCATTGGCGTCAGCAGGCCTGCCGGCAGGAATTCGGCTGACACCAGGGCAAAGCTGGTGGCCGCCAATGAAATGACCGAGAACCAGGTGGCTGCGTTCCACGTGGTTGGCGCCGCGGTGTCGAGGTCTAACGCCGTGTCTTCGTCGTCAAGCTGTAATGTTGTGTCTGTCACTGAAAGATCTCCAAGGTCTGGACATCTTAAATAGACGAGTCCATTCGGATGATATGCATCTTAAAATCCGAAATTCATGTCCGCTCGTCCGGAAATTGTGCGACGCACAACGCCTGGCGAGACATTGGTGATGCGTTTGAACGCGCGCGCGAAGGATGCTTCGCTATCATAGCCCAAACGGGTAGCAACCTCCGCAACCGACAAGCCGTTTTGCCCCAGCAACTCGCGGGCAAGCTGCATGCGCAGACGGGCGAGATAGTGGACGGCGCCCTCCCCTAGCACGGCGCTGAAGCGCTCGGCGAAAATCGAGCGCGATTGGCCTGCCAGGCCGGCAAGGCTTTCCAAGGTCCAGTTATGGCCGGGGTCTCGGTGCATGGCTGCCAGCGCGCGGCCGATATGGGGGTCGCGGATGGCGGCGAGCCAACCGGTGGTCGAGGCTCCCGTGCAATTGACCCAGCAGCGGATGAGCCGGGCTGTCAGCAAATCCGCCATGCGCGACAGAATCGTGGCGCTGCCCATCTGCGGCTGCGCGGCCTCGGCCGTCATAGCCGCCAGCAAAGGACGCATGACCGGGTCATTGCCGGCCACATCGCAGCCTTTGATGATCGGCGGCATCAACGTGATCAGTGGATTGAGCGCACAGACGCCCAAGGCCATGGAGCCGCAGAAAAGAGTGCTTGTCGCGCCCGTCCCTTCCCGCACCACCTCGCAAACATTGCTCCCCAGCTTGGTCACCTGGCAGCCCTCGAGCGAGTCGCCGACGACGTCCGGCGCGCTGGCAAGCCGATGGGCGATGCCTTGCGGCAGCAGCGCCAGATCGCCATCGCGCAACTCCTGCCAGCCTTCCGCTTCGGTATAAATCCAGCACGGACCCTGGCCGACAAAGTGAAAGCGAAGCAGCTTCTGTTGCGGAAGGGCGATGCTCCATGGATGTCGGAGCTCGCAGCGGCCATAGTTGACCCCGCTCAAGTGAAAATCCTGCAGGACTTCGCTGAGCGCATCCATCGGGATATGGGACGCCGAAGAGGGGCGGGACGAATAGTCAGACATTTTGCCATTGTATATGCCGAACGTCCGGCAGGCAAGCCGAGCCCGCTTCAAAGGCACCCTACCCTTCCAGTCAGTCTGCCCGCCCTTGCCTCCCGCTGCCGGTGCATGCAAGGAGTGCTTCCAACGCATGTCGCCCAGAAGTGTGCAGCGGTTCCGGGACAACGACATGCATCAAAGCAAAGACCTAAAGCGCATCGCCTGAGGCTTTTCAGGCGACGCGCTTTGGAGCAACAGGATGACAGGCATGGCAGCTGAAGCGTCGAGCAGCGATCTGGTGCAGGTGGTGGCGCTGCTCGCCGCGGGCGTGGTCGCCGTGCCGATCTTCAAGCGTATGGGGCTGGGCTCGATCCTCGGCTATCTCGCCGCCGGCGTGGTCATCGGCCCGTTCGGCTTGCGCGTCTTTTCCGAATCGGAATCGATCCTCCACGTCGCCGAGCTCGGCGTCGTCATGTTCCTGTTCATCATCGGTCTCGAAATGCAGCCGTCGCGGCTCTGGAGCCTGCGTCGCGAGATCTTTGGACTAGGCGCCCTCCAGGTCGGCGTTTGCGCGGTCCTGCTTACGCTGGTCGGACTGGCTGGAGGCTTTCCCATCGCGCAGTCCTTCGTTGCCGGCGCCGGCTTCGTGCTGACCTCGACCGCGATCGTCATGCAATTGCTGGAAGAGCGCGGCGAGATCGCCACGCCGAAAGGCCAGCGCATCGTCTCCATCCTCTTGCTCGAAGACTTGATGATCGTGCCGCTGCTGGCGCTGGTGGCGTTCCTCGCGCCCGGCGGTGCCGAGACCAGTTTTTCGGAGCGGCTGACCGAAGTCGGCATCGGCATCGCCGCGATCGTCGGACTGGTCGTGGCGGGCCGTTACCTGCTCAATCCGCTCTTCCGCGTCCTGGCGGACGCCCGTGCCCGCGAGGTCATGACCGCCGCGGCCCTCCTGGTGGTGCTGGGATCGGCTCTCGCCATGCAGCTCTCCGGCCTGTCGATGGCGATGGGCGCCTTTCTCGCCGGCGTGCTCCTGTCGGAATCGACTTTCCGACACCAGCTCGAAGCCGATATCGAGCCGTTCCGCGGCATCCTGCTCGGCCTGTTCTTCCTCGCCGTCGGCATGTCGCTCGACCTTGGCGTCGTCGCCCAGAACTGGCGGCTCGTCGCCATCTATGTCGTCGCCTACATGGTCATGAAGGCGCTCGGCATCTACATCGTCGCGCGCATCCTGAAGAGCGGCCACCGCGAGGCGCTCGAACGCGCCGTCTTCATGGCGCAGGGTGGCGAGTTCGCCTTCGTGCTGTATTCGTCCGCGGCCGCGGTCGGCATCATCGACGGCCAGGCCAACGCCACGCTCACGGCCATCATCATCATCTCGATGGTGCTGACGCCCTTGGCGATCGTGGCGCTGCGCTACCTGACCCCGCGCGACGAGCAGTCCCTCGACGGTGTCGATATCGCCGACGGCCTCACCGGCAGCGTGTTGATCATCGGTTTCGGCCGTTTCGGCCAGATCGCCAGCCAGCCGCTTTTGCTGCGCGGGATGGACGTCTCGATCATCGACAATGAGGTGGAGATGATCCAGGCCGCGGCCGATTTCGGCTTCAAGGTCTATTATGGCGACGGCACGAGGCTGGACATCCTGCACGCTGCCGGCGCCGGCCGGGCCCGCGCGGTGCTGATCTGCGTCGACAAGCCGGACGCCGCCGTGCGCATCGCGCAGCTGATCAAGGCCGAATTCCCGCTGGTTACCATCCTGGCGCGCGCCTTCGATCGCGGCACGGCGCTGCAGCTGGTGCGCGCCGGCGTCGACTATCAGCTGCGCGAGACCTTCGAATCGGCGTTGGTCTTCGGCGGCTCGGCGCTGGAGGCGCTAGGCGTCGATCCGGAGGAAGTCGCCGAGGTCATCGAGGATGTGCGGCGCCGCGACGAAGCGCGCTTCGAGACGCAGCTGGCCGAGGGCGTGCGCGCCGGCCAGCGTTTCCTCAAGGGCAATATCGGCACGCCGATCCCGACGCCGCTGACGCAGCCGCGCCGCGCCGGCCGCGCGCTGAACCAGGAAACGGCCGTCGTGCTGAACAAGGCAGAGACCAACAACTGAAGGGCAAGGCATGGCAGAGCTCGATCCGCGGGCGCTTTCCGTCACCAAATTCTGGCGCGATGCCGGCGAAGACGCTTGGTTCGAGAAGAACGATGCCTTCGACGCCGATTTCCGCAGCCGCTTCCTGGAGCTGCACTACGCAGCCGCACGGCGCGAATGCGACGACTGGAACGCCCATGCCGAAGGCTCATTGGCGCTGATGATCCTGCTCGATCAGTTCCCGCGCAACTGCTTCCGCGGCACCGGTCACATGTGCGCTACCGATCCTCTGGCCAGATACTTCGCCGAGAAGGCAATAGCCGCCGGGCATGACCTGAAATTGGAGGAGCTGGTCCGCGTTTTCCTCTATCTGCCCTTCGAGCATTCCGAAGTGCTGGCCGACCAGGAACGGGCAGTGCAGCTCATCGCCACCAGAGCTCCGGGCGATCTCAAATATGCGGAAGAGCACCGCGACATCATCCGGCGCTTCGGACGCTTTCCGCATCGCAACCGGATGCTTGGCCGCGCGACGACGGCCGACGAACAGGCCTTCCTGGACGGCGGCGGCTTCTCCGGCTAACCGGCCGATCTTAGCCGAGCCACCATTCCCGGCCGGACGGCAGCCGCTCGATGCCGGACGTATCGACGGCTTTGAGCCGCTCCGAGACGCTCCTGCTGCCGACCGAAAGCCCGGGCGCGATCTCGGCCAATGGCGCCAGCACGAAGGCGCGCTCCAGCATGCGCGGATGCGGGACTTCGAGCCCGGTCTCGTGGATCACCCGGTCGCCGAACACCAGGATGTCGATGTCGATCAGGCGCGGCCCCCAGCGCTCCTCGCGCACGCGTTTCAGCCGCCTCTCGACGTCGAGGCAAAGGTCGAGCAGCGCGCGCGGCGAGAGCGCCGTCTCGATCGCTGCGGCGGCATTGAGGAAATCGGGCTGGTCGAGCTTGCCCCAAGGCGGCGTGCGATAGAGCGAGGAGACGGCGGTGACGCGCGTCGCATCGTCGCCGTCCAGTATACGCAACGCCGCGCCCATGGACTTCGCCGGGTCGCCAAGATTGCCGCCGAGACTGAGATAGACGACGCTATTCTGGCCAGACAACGGTCACCTCGACATAATCGAGCACGCCCGGCACCGGGGCGTTCGGCTTGCGCACGGTGATCGCGGCCTTCCTGATCTGCGAGAACCGTGCCGTCAGTGCCTTCGCAACCTCTAGCGCCAGCGCCTCGATCAGGAACCGGCGATGTCCGGTCACGATCTTCTCGATGACCGCGAAGGCAACACCGTAATTGACGGTATCCTCAATGGAATCCTCCGCCAGCGGCCGGCTGGGCTCGACGGTCAGCTCGGCATCGACGTAGAAACGCTGGCCAAGCGTCTCTTCCTCGTCCAGCACGCCGTGGCGGGCGAAGAAGGCGCAGTTCTTCATGCGGATGACGTACATGATCAGGGTCCGGGAGGAAGCTCGGTTTCGCGGGCAAGCATAGCATCGGTCAGCGCCAGCGCGTCCACGTTGATTGCGACATCGTGGACGCGAAACAGGTCGGCTCCCTTCAAGCGCAGGATGACGCTCGTCGCCGCCGTGCCAGCGGCCCGATCGCCAGGCTCGCGCCCGGTGGCGCTGCCGATGAAGCGCTTGCGCGATGTTCCCGCCATCAGCGGATAGCCGAGTGCCTGAAGCTCGGAAAACCGCGCCATCAGGTCGAGATTCTCTTCCGCAGTTTCCTTGGCGAAGCCGAAGCCGGCGTCGAGCACGATCTGGCTGTCGGCGACATTGGCGGCGCGCGCGATCTCCAGCGATTTGCGCAGGAACAGGAACTGGTCCTCGATCACGTCCGGCAGCTTCTGCCGCTCGCGCCCGGTATGCATGATGATCAGCCCGGCGCCGGTCTCGGCTGCGACGCGCGCGATGCCAGGCTCGCGCTGCAGGCCCCACACGTCGTTGACGATATGGGCGCCGGCGGCGAGCGCGCGCCGCGCGGTATCCTCGCGATAGGTGTCGACCGAGATCAGCGCCTCGCCAGACGCCGCGAGCGCGGCGATGACCGGCAACACGCGCCCCTGCTCCTCTTCAGCCGTGATCGGCGCGAAACCAGGCCGGGTCGATTCCCCGCCGACATCGATTACGGCGGCGCCCTCTTTCACCATGCGGCGCGCCTGCTCCAGCGCCTTCTCAGGCGCGATGAACAAGCCGCCGTCCGAAAAACTGTCGGGCGTCACGTTGAGGATGCCGACGACGACCGCCTTCGGTCCGAGGTCGAGATAGCGCCCATGCGCCAGCTGCCATCGCCTTGTCGTCATTGTCCATCAACCATGCGTGATCCGCCGGAAATCAATTCCGTTGCGCTGGCGACGGCCCTAAAGCAAGGTGCGTGAAGAGGCAATATGATGAACCGATCCCTGCTCTGCACCTTGATGCTCGCCTTGGCCGCCACGCCGGCCGCCGCTGCGAATCTGGTGAAGACCTACAGCTATTTCAGCGTCGGCGGCCGCACGCTCGACGATATCCAGAACCAGCTGTCCAGAAACGGCCCTGAGGTAAAGAGCACCGGGTCGCGCCATCCCGGCGCCACGCAGATGGCCTTTACCACCCGTATCAGCTACGCGCAGAGCGCCGAATCCTGCCGCATCGCCGACGCGGCCGTCACCGTGAAGGTCAAGGTGATCCTCCCGGAATGGCGGCGCCCGCGCAAAGCCGATCCGGACGTCAGGCTGTTCTGGGACACGCTCTCGGCGGATATCAAGCGGCATGAGGAGCGCCATGTCGAGATCGCCAAGAACCATGCGCGCTTGCTCGAGGATACGCTGAAGGCCAGCCCCGCGCAAAAGACGTGCGAACAGGCAAAGGCGGAGGCCGCGGCGATCCAGGCAGCCGAGCTCGCCAGGCACGATCAGGACCAGGTGCGGTTCGACCGCGTCGAGGCCGTCAATTTCGAAAGCCGTATCATTCGGCTGATGCGCTATCGGATGGAGCGCACTGAAGCCGGCCAGTTGCCGCCGCCCTGACAGAGGCAAGGCCATCCGGGCCAATTTCGTCCAAGCATCGTGCCAGGTCGGAAAAACTTTCGAGCGGCGGTCGAAATCGGCCTATACCGACCGACATATAGCGGGTTCGAAATATCCAGGTCTTGAACCAACCCGAGCCTCGGACATCGAAGAGAAATGACAGGCGCCAGGCGCAACGGACCGGCCAGGACCGCCTTGGCGCACTGAGCATCAGCCTTTGAAAGAATGACGCATGGACCAGACCGTCGAGAACCAGGCGATGGCGCCGAAAGCCGCGCCGCTGATAAGCGAGAGCGAGAAGAACGCCATCATAGGCGGCGTGCTGTTGTCGATGCTGCTGGCGGCCCTTGACCAGACAATCGTTGCTCCCGCGCTGCCGACGATCGCGCGCGCGCTCGGCCATGCCGAGTATCTGCCGTGGATCGTCACGGGTTATCTTCTGACCGCGACGGCGATGTCGCCGCTCTACGGCAAGATCTCGGATGTCTATGGCCGCCGTCCCGTCATCTATGCCGCGATCCTGATCTTCCTGCTCGGATCGCTGGTCAGCGCGCTGGCGCCCAACATGCTGGTGCTGGTCATCGGCCGCGCCATTCAGGGTGCCGGTGGCGGCGGTCTCTTCGCGCTGGCCCAGACGGTCATCGGCGATCTCGTGCCGCCGCGCGAGCGCGCCCGCTACGCCGCCTGGATCGCCGGCACATGGGCGGTCGCCAGCGTCGCCGGCCCGCTGCTCGGCGGCGTGTTCGCCGAACACCTGCACTGGTCGCTGATCTTCTGGATCAACCTTCCCATCGGCTTCCTGGCCATGGCGATCATCAACAACCCGCTGAGGAAGCTGCCGATCGCAGCCAAGAACCATAGCATCGACGGGTTGGGCGCCGGGCTGCTGGTTATCGCGACGTCGCTGCTGCTCCTTGCGCTCAACTGGGGTGGCAGCGCCTATCCCTGGTTCTCCCGCGAAATCCTTGGGCTGGTGGCCTGCTCGGCCCTGTTCTGGGCCTTCTTCGCGCTGAGGCTGCTCAAGGCCGCCGAGCCATTGATCTCGCTCGACGTGCTGGGCAACCGGATCGTGCTCGCCGGCACGCTATCGATGTTCCTGCTGCAGGCGGCAAACATCGGCGCCTCGGTTTACCTGCCGGTCTACCTGCAGTCGGTGGTCGGGCTTTCGGTCAGCCAATCCGGTACCGCCATGCTCGGCCTCCTGCTCGGCACGGTTGCAGGCGCCACTTTCAGCGGCCGCATGATCCCGCGTTTCGTCCACTACAAGCGCATTGCCATGATCGGCGTCAGCCTTGCCATCGTCTGCATTGGCGTGCTCAGTGCCATTGCGGGACACGCCTCTCTGCTCGAGGTCGAAATCCTGACGACACTGATCGGCCTTGGCAGTGGCACGACTTTCCCGGTCAGCACCATTTCCGTGCAGAACGCCGTCGATCGCGCGCATCTCGGCGTCGCGACGGGCGTTCTGACTTTCCTGCGCACGCTAGGCGGCGCGCTCGGCGTCGCCATGCTCGGCGCCGTCGCGCTTGGTTATGGGCTGCCCTTGGCAGCCGAGGGCTCGCAGACTCCTATCCAGCTGACATCGGCGATGCCGTTCGTGATGATCTTCCTCACCGCCGGCGTCACGCTTGTCCTGGCGCTGATCGCGCTGGCGCTTATGCCGGAAAAACCGCTGCGCGGCCATGACGAGCAAGCGGCACCCGTGCTCGCGGAATAGATCTCCTTGAGGTGTGTCGAGATTCAGGTCAGTCGTGGACGCCGAGCTTCTTCTGCAAGCTGGTCGACGAGGTCGTGTACTGGAAGACGATGCGCTCGCCCGGGCTGATGATGCGCTTGGCGGCCTGCGCCATCAGCGCCACCTCGTGGAAGCCGGACAGGATCAGCTTCAGCTTGCCCGGATACCAGTTGATGTCGCCCACCGCAAATATGCCCGGGATCGACGACTGGAACTTCTCGGTATCCACCGGGATCAGGTTCTCGTTGAGGTTGAGGCCCCATTCGGCGATCGGTCCGAGCTTCATGGTGAGGCCGAAGAAAGGCAGCATGCGTGTGCATGGCACTTCGACGTCGCCGTCCGGACCGCCCTTGATGGTCGCCGATGACAACTGGCCGTCGGCCCCGGCAAGCCCGCTGACCTGACCGACCAGGAACTTGAGCTGCTTCATCTCCTGCAAGGCATACATCTTGTTGACGCTGTCGGGCGTCGCCCGGAATTCAGGGCGGCGATGCACCAGCGTCACGCTTTTGGCGATCGGTTGCAGGTTGAGTGTCCAGTCGAGCGCCGAGTCGCCGCCGCCGACGATGACGAGATCGTGGCCGCGAAATTCCTCCATGCGCCGAACCGAATAAAAGACGCTCTTGCCTTCATAGGCCTCGATGCCCGGAATGGGCGGGCGCTTGGGCTGGAACGAGCCGCCACCGGCGGCGATCACCACCACCTTGGCCTCGAACAACTCGCCCTCGTCGGTGGCGACGCGGAAGCTGCCATCGTCGAGCTTTTCCAAGCTCGACACCATGCGGTTGAAAGTGAAGTCCGGCTTGAACGGATGGATCTGCTCCATCAGCTTGTCGACCAGGCCCTGCGCGGAGATCATCGGCCAGCCGGGAATGTCGTAGATCGGCTTTTCCGGATAGAGTTCGGCGCATTGGCCGCCCGGACGGTCGAGGATGTCGATCAGATGACACTTCATGTCGAGCAGGCCAAGCTCGAACACGGCGAACAGACCCACCGGCCCTGCCCCGACAATGAGAACGTCCGTTTTGATCGTATCGGTCATGCGCTGCGCCCCGTTGGCAAACGGTGCGAGACTGCATGAGCTATCGACCGCTGCCAAGCAGCCAGCGCGAAGAAAACTGGAAGTCGACTTTAACCCTGGCGCTCGGGAACGCGCACGACCAAGCCATCCAGCGCGTCGCGCACCTTGATCTGGCAGGAGAGCCGGGAGTTCGGCCGGACGTCGTAGGCGAAGTCCAGCATGTCCTCTTCCATCGCCTCCGGCTCGCCGACCTCGGCCGTCCATGCCTCGTCGACATAGACGTGGCAGGTCGCGCAGGCGCAGGCGCCGCCGCATTCGGCCTCGATGCCGGGCACCGCGTTGCGGATCGCGTTTTCCATGACGGTCGAGCCATTTTCGGCCTCCACGTCGAATTGGGTCCCGTCATGGGCGATGTAAGTCAGCTTGGTCATTAAGTCACCTGAGGAGTCGCGACGGAGATAATCACTCCACCGGACAAGTCAACTGCGGCGCGAAAGCGCCACGAAATGACGTTTTTCAAAAAGATAGTGCTAGCGGCTGATGCCCGCGATGAAGTCGCGCACTTCCTCGATCAGCATGCCGAGCCGCTTGAGCGCCCGGACATCTTCCGGCTGCTTCTCGATGATCGCCGCGCATTCGGCGACCGCGAACGCGCCGATGCCGCGCGCCGAGCCCTTCAAGCCGTGCGCCAGAAGTATCCTCTGCCTGGCGTCGGCATCCGCGATCTGGTCGCAGACGGTGAGCGACTGCTGCACGAACAGCGCCAGCACCTCCCGTTCGAGGTCCCGGTCACCCATTGTCTGGCGCGCCAGATGGCCGAGATCCACAGGTCTGGCTCCAGCCGTTCCGGAGGCATCTCCCCCCGGCATGGAAAACGCAATACCACTTTCGCCACGCATACGCACTGCAACTCCATAAAGCGGGCAGATGAGCCCAAGAAAATAGGCGATTCCGGTCGCCAACGGGTTAACGATTGGAGGGGAAAATGTTGTCACGGAGGCGACCGGATCACGCTTCCGTTAACCTTATATTTAAAGTTTTACGTATCGCCCGGAATGCATGTTTTCTTTACCCCAGTGTGTCATTACGGTACGAAGGTCCATTTTTCAGCCTCCTGCTCGGGATATACAAGCCAGAATCGGGCCAGAATCAGGCCAAAATCATAAGTCCCGCGGCAGCTAGTACAGGGTAGCGAAGGCATGGCTAAGAAACCAACGACGACCAAGTCTCTCGACAGCGACGTAGCCGCGGAATTGGAAAAGGCGCTTGACCTTGACCTTGGTGGCGACGAAGGCGGCCTCGACATGGCGGCGTCGATGGAGGACCTCGAAGCGCAGATCTCGGCGGCGGCCGACGAGCTGGCGCGCGAAGGTCGCAGCCAGCGGACAGAGCCGGCGAACAACCCTCAGCCCTCCACCCCCCAGCCTCCAAGGGCGCCCGCGCCCAAGCCAGCCGAGTTGCGCCCTGTCGAGCCGCGCAACGGACAACCGTCCGGCTTCACGCCGCCCGCTGGCTTCACGCCCGCCAATGACGACCGCCAGAAGGACTACAAGACGCTGCTGCACAGCCTCAACCGGCGTGCATCGAGCACCGTCTACTGGGTCATCGCCTTTATCTCACTGGCCTGGATCGCCGGCGCCGGCGGCCTGGCCAATCTCCTGTTCGGCTCGGGCATCTGGAAGATCCGCACCTTCGACCAGTTCTTCGCCCGTCCCGAGCTGATTGGTCTCGCGGTTGCCGCGATCGTTCCGGTCATCCTGTTCTGGGCGTTCGCCGCCATGATCCGGCGCGCGCAGGAAATGCGCATCGCCGCGCAGTCCATGACCGAGGTCGCCTTCCGCCTGGCGGAGCCGGAAAACCTCGCCCAGGACCGTGTCATGATGATCGGCCAGGCCGTTCGCCGCGAGGTGGCGGCAATGGGCGAAGGCATCGAGCGGACGCTCGCCCGCGCCGTCGAGCTCGAGACGCTCGTCCACGGCGAAGTCACCCAGATCGAACGCTCCTATTCCGAAAACGAGGCCCGTATCCGTTCTCTGGTCGATGGTCTGGGCAGCGAGCGCGAGGCGGTCGTCACCCATGCCGAGCGCGTGCGCGCCTCGATCGCCAGCGCGCACGAGACGCTGCGCGACGAGATCGGCGCGGCCAGCGACATCATCCGCGACTCGATCCTCAACGCGTCGACCAAGCTGTCGATGACGATCAACAATTCCGGCGACACGCTGATCGATCGCATCAATGAAAGCTCGACGTCGATCTTCGATTCCGTCGAATCGCGCCTGGACAACATCACCGACCGGCTTTCGACGTCCGGCGAAGCCTTCGCCAGCCTGCTCGACACCCGCATCGCCAAGCTGACCGACACCACGGACGGCCTCACCCGCTCGCTGACCGACCTGCTCGACGACCGCACGAATGGGATGGTCTCACTTCTCGGCGGCGCTGCCCGCACGCTGAACTCCGAATTCGAGGCGAGCCTCAGCGGCATCGAACGGACGCTGGCCGAACGCGGCCAGGCGCTGATCAGCGAATTCCAGACCCGCGCCGAAGCGCTCGACACCGGTACGCAGAAACTCAACGCCGCCCTCGAAGCGCGCGCCCGCCAGATCAACGAGACGATGGTGGAGCGCGCGAAAGAGATCGCCCACGCCTTCGCCGAGAGCAAGGACACGCTGTCGGCGATGATCGATCAGGGCAAGACCCAGATCGGCGCCGATATGGCCGATATCATCTCGTCGACCTCCTCCATGCTGGAAGCCCGCGCCACCGACTTCGCCGGCCGCATGGAAGCAGCCCGGCATGTCGTGTCGCGCTCCTTCGATGCCGACATCCAGCGGCTGGCCGATGCCCGTGTCGGCATTGAGGAAGCCGTCGAAAACCACAGCCGCGCGCTTTCCGAGAGCCGTGAACGCATGGCCGCCGCCATGCAGGAGGACCTGGCGAAATTCGCCGAGGGCCGCGCCGAGATCGATGCCGCCGTCACCAACCAGGTGCAGAAGCTGGCCGAGGGTCGCAACCTGATCTCGCGCGCGCTGGAAGAAGACCTGCGCAAGGTGAACGAGTCGCGCGCCGCCATCGATGCATCGCTTGGCAGCCATCTGGAACAGCTCGAAGAGGGTCGCAGCCGCCTCTCCCAGGCCTTGAACGAAGACTCGGGCAGACTCGTCCAAGCCCGCTCAATGATTGACGAAATGGTCGCCGGCCATGTCGGGAAACTGGCCGAGGGCCGCAACATCCTGGCGCGCGCCCTGGAAGCCGATCTCGGCAAGCTGCAGGACAGCCGCGCCTCGATCGACGGCCTCGTCGCCGGCCAGGTTGAGAAGATCGCCGAGGGCCGCGCCGTGCTCGCCAAGGCGCTCGAAACCGACATCATCGGTATCAGGAACCTGATCGAGACCCATTCGACCAAGCTCGCCGAGGACCGCGGCGAACTCAGCCGCGCGCTTGAAAGCGATCTGAGCGGCATCCGCGGCCTGATCGATGGCCACGCCGGCAAGCTTGCCGAAGACCGCAGCCTGTTGTCGCAGACGCTGGAGGCCGACCTCGCCAAGCTGGCCGAAAGCCGCGCCTCGATCGACGGCCTCGTCGCCGGTCAGGTCGAAAAGCTCGCCGAGGGCCGCGATATCCTCAAGCGCGCCTTGGAGGCTGACATCAACACCATCAAGGGCGCCATTGCCGGCCACTCCGAGAGGGTGCTTGACGATCGCTCGCAGCTGTCGAAGGCCCTCGAAGCCGATCTGCAGGCCGTCAGCGGCGCCATCGCCGACCATCAGAACCGGCTCGTCCAGGACCGTTCGGTGCTATCGAAGTCACTGGAGGACGATCTCGCCAAGCTGGCGGAGAGCCGCTCCTCGATCGACGGGCTTGTCGCCGGCCAGGTCGAAAAGCTCGCCGAGGGCCGCGACATCCTCAAGCGCGCGCTGGAAGCCGATCTCAACACGATCCAGGGCGCGATCGTCGATCATTCGCAGAAGATCACCGACCACCGCGCCGACCTTTCGCGCGCGCTGGAGGCCGATATGGCTAGCGCCAGCGGCCTCATGCAGACCCACGCCGACCAGCTGTCGCAGAACCGCGCGAGCCTGTCCAAGGCGCTCGAGGATGATCTTGCCAAGCTGGCCGAGAGCCGCTCCAGCATCGACGGCCTGGTCGCCGGCCAGGTCGAGAAGCTGGCGGAAGGCCGCGATATCCTCAAGCGCGCGCTGGAAGCCGACCTCGCCAAATTGGCCGAAAGCCGCGCCTCGATCGATGGCCTCGTTGCCGGCCAGGTCGAGAAGCTTTCGGAAGGCCGCGATATCCTCACGCGCGCCCTTGAAGCCGATCTTGCCAAGCTTGCCGAAAGCCGTGCCGGCATCGACGGCCTCGTCGCCGGCCAGGTCGAGAAGCTCGCCGAAGGCCGCGACGTGCTAACGCGCGCCCTTGAAGCCGACCTCGCCAAGCTTGCCGAAAGCCGTTCCGGCATCGACGGGCTCGTCGCCGGCCAGGTCGAAAAGCTCGCCGAGGGCCGCGATATCCTCAAGCGCGCCCTTGAAGCCGACCTTCAGAAGCTGACCGAAAGCCGTTCCGAGATCGACAACGTCATCGCCGGCCACGTCGGCAAGCTGTCCGAAGGCCGTGACATGCTGGCCCGCGCGCTTGAGGACGATCTCGCCAAGCTCGCCGATGCGCGCAAGGACGTCGACCGTTCGGTGTCCGGCCATATCGACCAGATCGCCGCCAGGAGCGGCGACATCTCGGCTGCCATCGCCGCCGATGTCGAGAAGATCGAGCAGGCCTTCAGCCGCCAGACCGGTGTCATCGAAGAGCGCGCCAGCACCATGGAGCGCGCGCTGTCGACCGGTGTCGACAATGTGCGCGGCGTGCTGGAGAAGACCGCGGTGTTCGTGGCGGGCGCGTTGCGCGACAAGGTCATGGAAGTCACCAGCACCCTGCATGAGCAGGCCGGTGCGGCCTTCAGCGATGCCGATCGCAAGATCGCCGAGCGCGCCGAGCAGACCTCCGCCGCGCTGCTTGCCAGGGCCGAGGACATTGCCCAGGCCTTCGAGGCGGCCGACCGTCGCCTGCACGAGCGTGCCCAGGATACGTCCAACATGCTGATGGCGCGCGCCGACGATGCGTCGAACGCGCTCATGGCTCGCGCCGAGGAAACCGCCGACAAGCTTGCGACGCGCGCCGGCGAGATCGCCAGCGCCTTCGACACGGCCGACCAGAAGCTGGTTGCCCGCGCCGTCGAGACGGCGCAGTCGCTGGCCGCCCGCGCCGGAGACATCCTGCGCAACTTCGAGGGCGCCGACGAGCGGCTGTCGATGCGCATCACCGAATCGGCCGAAGCGTTGGCCGCCCGCGCCAGCGATCTCGGCCGCATCTTCGACGGCGCCGACCAACAACTGATGGCGCGCATTGCCGAGGGTTCGGAAGCGCTTTCCGCCCGCGCCGGCGAGATCGGCCGGATCTTCGACGACGCCGACAACCGCCTGGTGTCGCGCATCGCCTCGACCAGCTCGACCATCGGCGGGCATGCCGACACGATTATCGGCGCCTTCGCCGCCACCGAACAGCGTGTCGCCGACCGCGCCCGCCAGACCGGCCAGGAGCTCGCCGTGCACGCCCGCGAGATCGAGCAAGCGCTGGCCGGCGCCGACGAGCGGCTTGCCGCAAGCGCCGCGGCTGCCGCCGCGCGCGTCGAGGACCAGGTCGCGAGCGTGGAAAACCGCCTCGCCTACACCGCCGAGACGATGGGCCAGAAGCTCAACGAGCAGGTCTCCAGCGCCGAGGCCCAGCTGATCTCGCGCGCCAACGTCATCGCCGAGACCTTCACGGCGGTCGGCCAGCATATCGGCCAGAGCACCAACGAGGCCGCGCGCACGATCGGTGCCAACACCCGCGAGCTCAACACCATGCTCGCGGCGCGTTCGACCGAGATGGCGAAAATCCTCGACGAGACGGCCAAGCCGCTGGTCGAGCGCTTCGCCCAGGGCGGCTCCGAACTGCAGCGCGGCATGGAGGAGGTCGCCGAACGCGCGGCCGAGAAGCTGCGCAGCGAGAACACGAACCTCGTCAATGCTCTCGCCAGCCGCACGGCCGAAACGCTGTCGGCCGTCGAAGGCGCGCGTTCCTCGCTTGCCGACAGCGTGACCGATCTCATCGGCCGCATGACGACCTCCAGCGCGCAGCTTGGCCAGCTCATCGAGCAGGCTGCCGTCAATCTCGGCCAGGTCGAGGAGCGGCTCTCCGGCAGCACGCAGAGCTTCGCCGCGACCACGGAGAAGGCCGCCCAGACCTTCGCCAGCTCGGCGCGTCTGGTCGATTCCAACACGACGCGGCTCACCGACCTGTCCTCGGCGACGCTGCGCGAGGTGGCCTCGATCGCGACCAAGTTCGACGAGCACAGCCGGCTGCTCTCCAGCGCCTCGAATTTGCTCAGCTCCGCGCAGAGCAACCTCGAGCACACGCTGGAGCGTCAGTCCTCGCTGGAGGACCTCGCCGTGGGCCTGGTCAAGAAGTCGGAAGACCTCGAAAAGGTGATGCGTTCCTTCGAAAGCCTCGTCGGCCAGACGATGCAGACCGCGGAAGGCCGCACGATGGAGTCGGCGGAAAAGATCCGCACGGCGATCGCCGAGGTCGTCGATTCGGCAACGCGTCGCTTCGCCGACGCCACCGAGGAGATGCGCCGCACCGCGAGCTCGATCAAGAGCGAGCTCGACCTGACCCGCGCCGAACTGAAGAAGGGCGTCATCGAGATGCCGGAAGAGGCCAAGGAATCGACTTCGGCCATCCGCCGCGCCGTCTCCGAGCAGATCAATGCGCTCAAGGAACTGTCGGATATCGTTGCGAAATCCGGCCGCAGCGGCAGCAGCGAACAGGGCGAACCGCGCGGTCTGCGCCCTGCTCCGCAGCCGGCGCCGGCCCGCGCCGCCGAACCGCCGCTGCGCCGTCCGCCGGCTCCGCAGCCTCAGCCGCAGCCGCAACCGGCGCCTCGCGCTCCGCAGGCGCCGCTGGCCGAGACCACGCTGCGTGGCACGCTCGATCTCGAACGCCCGGCCGATGCGCAGCGCCGCGAGCCGAACGGCAAGCCCACGCAGGGCGGCTGGGTGCGCGACCTTCTGACCAACGCCTCGCGCGAGGAAGAGCTGCGGCCGGCGGCGCCGGCGGAAGCGCCGCGCGCGACGCCTGCCCAGCGCTCGCCGCTGCATGTCATGGAGTCGCTCAACTCGCTCTCGGTCGACATTGCCCGCGCCATCGACCACGACGCCTCGATCGAGCTCTGGAACCGCTACCGGCGCGGCGAGCGCGACGTGTTCACGCGCCGCCTTTACACGCTGAAGGGCCAGCAGACCTTCGACGAGATCCGCCGCAAGTATCAGGCCGAGGCGGAATTCCGCGCCGCGGTCGACCGCTACTGCGAGGATTTCGAGAAGCTGCTCAAGGATGTCTCGCGCAACGACCGCGACAACATCATGGCGCAGACCTATCTGACGTCCGACACCGGCAAGGTCTACACCATGCTGGCCCACGCCAGCGGCCGGCTGCACTGACGCGGCCAAGCGGAATCAGAAACTAAAAAGGCGGGTCTCGGCCCGCCTTTTTCATGTCCACGATGTCGATTGTCGGCTCGGCCGGCGTTCAGATCGTCTGGTCCGTCCAGCGGACGATATCCTTGGCCGCCTGGCCGAAGGCATTGTCCAGCGCGCCGACGTAAGCCGCGTTGCCGCTGCCCGAGACCGGCGCGCTCGCGGTGAAGTCCTTCGAGGCGCGCACCTCGCCGTTGCGGTCGTTCAGGATGCGCACGAACAGATCGACCTCGGCATGCTCGCCGCCATTGACGCGCACCTCGAAGGAGCGCACCTCGACGATGATCTGATAGTCGATCGCCAGCCCCTCGCCCGGCTTGCCGACGCCGGCAAAGCTGCCGGAGCGCTGGAAGGTCTCGGCCAGCCTCGCCTGCACGATCAGCGGCAGCCGGTCCGCCCACTGCGCGCCTTTCAGGAACTGGATCGACTGGTCCGAAGGCCTGATGACGATGTTCTGGCTGTCCAGCGCCTTGAGCGCGGATGGCTGGGCGATCAGGATCTGGCGGCGGCTGTGGGCGCGCACGTCGACCGACGGCGCCGACAATTCGAACGTGTCGAGCGGCGCCGGCTTGCCGCCCAGAACCGCGCAGCCGGCAACCGCAAGTACCAGCAATGCCGCCGCGGATGATCTCAAACTACCCGCTACCACCCTGACCGACTTCACGCGTGATCCCCGTTGTCCCCGATCAACCCGCATTCGCGGTTCATTTTCTTGGCGGTCGCGGCGGCCGAAGTCAACGCCGTGCCCTTCCGTCGAACTGACGAACCTCGCCCTCGCCGCCGGACAGGATGCGCTGCGGATTGCGGCTGAGATCGGTCACCGCTTCCTCGATGCGGTTAATCGAGCGCCGGCTGTCCTGCACCAGCGCTTCCACATTCTGCAGCCCCGAGCCTGAGAAGCGCGACAGGTTGTCGACGATGGTGCCGAGGCGGGAGTTCAGCGTGTCGGCCACCTGCTTGAAGGATTTCAGCGTCGCCCTGGCGTCGGCCATCACGCCGTTGGCCTCGCCGGAGCCGAGGAGATTATCGACCTTGGCCAGGATGCCGTCGACGCGCACCGAGGCGTCGTTGAGGCGCTGCGCAAGCTGGCGGGCATTCTTGATCGTGTCATTGATGTCGTCGGAGCGGTTGGCGATCTTGTCGGTGACCTTGGCGATGTCGGAGGCCGCCTTGTCGGCGTTGGCGCTGGCCTTCTGGATGTTGGCCAAGGCGGCCTTGACGTCGGCCGGATCGATGCCGTCGAGCACGCCGTTGACCTTGGCCAGCGTCCCTTGCGTCTGCTTGGCGAAATCGTTGATCGAGCCGACCGCCGTGTTGACGTTGTCGATGACCGTATCGAATTGCTTCGAGGTCTCCTTCAGGTTCGCCGTCACCGTATCGACATTGGCCACGATGCTCTTGATCTGGTCCTTGTCGACGGAATTGAGCAAGCCTTCGGCCGCTTTCAGCGTGCTGTCGAGCCGGCCCGAGACATTCTTCAGCTGGTCCGAAAGCGAGCTCACCGCCGACAGGAACTTGTCGATGCCGTCCGAGTTCTTGGCCAGCGCATCCGAGAAGGTCTCGACATTCTTGACCGTCTGCGTCAGCGGGCCGCGTACGTCCTTGGTGAAGCCTTCGAGCTCGCTAAGCACCTTGTCGGCGCGGGTAAAGATGTTCTGCGCCGTCTGCAGAAGGTTGGTGACCGCGGACGGGTTGGCGACGATCTCGGCGACCCTGCCTTCCTTCTCCGCCTCGTCGAGCAGCCTGGCTTCCTTGGGGTCGGCACCCTTGAGCTCGATATTGGCCTGGCCGCTGAGGCCGGTAAGTCCGATGTCGGCCTGCGTCGACTTGGTGATCGGCGTCCAGCGGGCGATTTCGGTGTCGGCGATGGCGACGGTCGGATCGTCGCCATCGATATAGACGTTCTTCACGTCGCCCACCCTGACGCCATTGAACAGCACCAGGCTGCCGCGGCTGAGGCCGGAGGCCGAGCCCGGGATGCGCACGCGCAGCATCGCCGTTTCGCCCCGGTCTCCGATCGCGGCCGTCCAATAGACGAAGGCGAAGGCCGCCAGGATCGCGCCCAGCGTGAAGATGCCGACGATTACGTAGTTGGCTCTTGTTTCCATCGCCCCACTTATCGCTATGCGCGCGCCGCAAGATCAAGTTGCCGGGCGCGTTTTCCGCGGAAATAGGATTTCACCCACGGCTCGTCGCTTTTCAGCATGTCGTCGATCGTGCCTTCCACCAGCACCCGCTTCTTGCCGAGCACCGCCACGTGGTCGCAAGCGGTGAACAGCGTGTCGAGATCGTGCGTGACCATGTAGACGGTGAGATCCATCGTGTCGCGCAGCTTGACGACCAGCTCGTCGAATTCGGCGGCGCTGATCGGATCGAGCCCGGAGGTCGGTTCGTCCAGAAAGACGATGTCGGGATCGAGCGCCAGCGCCCGCGCCAGCGCCGCGCGCTTGATCATGCCGCCGGAAAGCTCGGACGGGAATTTCTGCGCCGCGTCGGGCGGCAGCCCGACCAGCTCGATCTTGAGCATGGCGAGCTCGTCCATCAGCGCCTTGGGCAGGTCGAGATATTCGCGCATCGGCACCTGCACGTTCTCCAGCACCGTCAGCGCCGAAAACAGCGCGCCATGCTGAAACAGCACGCCAAGCCGCATATCGATGCGCAGGCGGTCTAAGTCGCTCGCCTTGTCGACGTCGACGCCGAACAGGCTGATCGTGCCCGACTGCTTCGGCATCAGCCCCAGTATGGTGCGCAACAGCACCGATTTGCCGGCGCCCGAGGCGCCGACGAAGCCGAGGATTTCGCCGCGCTTGATGTCCAGCGAAAGCTTGTCGAGGATCAGCTTGTCGTCGATGGCGACGGTGACGTCGCGCACCGAAAGTACGATCTCGTCGTCGTTGGTGGCTTCCTCAGTTGCCGCGCCGCCGTTCGCCATCTCAGAACCCGATCGCTGCGTAGAACATGGCGAAAAGCCCGTCGAGGATGATGACGACGAAGATCGATTTCACCACCGAAGCGGTGACATGCAGGCCGAGCGATTCGGCGCTGCCGCCGACTTTCATGCCCTCGACAGACGCAATGATGCCGATGATCAGGGCCATGAACGGCGCCTTGATCAGGCCGGCGAAGATGGTGCTGAGATCGATGGCGACACGCAGCCTGTCGATGAACGCAGCCGGCGGGATGTCGGAATAGAGCCAGGCGGCGACGATGCCGCCGGCAAGTGCGGCAAAATTGGCGATGATGGTGAGGCAAGGCAGCCCGATCACCAGCGCGACGAGCCGCGGAAAGACAAGCACGCCAATTGGATTGAGGCCGATCACCTTGAGCGCGTCGACCTCCTCGCGCATCTTCATCGAGCCGATCTCGGCCGTGATGGCGCTGCCCGAGCGGCCGGCAAGCATGATCGCGGTCATCAGCACGCCGAGCTCGCGCAGGATCAGCACGCCGACAAGGTCGACGACGAAGATATTGGCGCCGAAATAGCTGAGCTGATAGGCGCCCTGCTGGGCAACGATGGCGCCGACGATGGCCGACATCAGCACCACCACCGGGATCGCGCCGACACCCATGCGATCGATCTGGTTGAAGATCGCGGCGGGATTGACCGCGTGACCGCGCCCGAGCTTCATCTGCGCGCCGCGGATCGTGGCGCCGAGGATGTTCATCGAGGCGAAGAAATCGTCGCGCATCTCGTAGACCCGCCGGCCAACCAGCTCCAGCGCGCGCAGGATGATGTTGGGCGGCCCGGACGGGCCCGATTCGGGCTCGCGGCGGACCGCGTCGCCGACCGCGCCGAGCAGGATCGAGGCGACCTCGCTTTGCCCCTGAAAATGGACCTCGACGCCTTTCTTCTCGAAGGCGCTGGCCAGCCGGTCGATCAGCCAGGCGCCGGCCGTGTCCATCTTTTCGATGCGGGAAAGGTCGAGCGTCAGCTGTTTCGCGCCGCTTCTCCGCTCGATCTTGCGCATGTCCGCATCGACCGCCGCCACGGTGCGCGTCGTCCACACGCCGGAAAAGGCGCAGCTCAGCACGCCGCCTTCCTCGCCCGCGGCAACGCGTGGCTGGTGCTCGGCGTCCTTGGCGGCCTCACCGCTTGCGTCGCGTTTGCGGATGGTCAACATGGCGTCCTGTTTAGCCTGACGGGACTGGCGTGTCGATTTGCCGGCAGACTGGTGTCGCACAGCCGGAGAAGAAATTTATGGCGCGTGTCATTTCGGTCGAAATGGAGCGATTCCCGATCGCCGGCACCTTCACCATCTCACGCGGATCCAAAACCGAAGCCGAAGTCATCACCGTAACGATCGCTGACGGGGGACGTTCCGGGCGCGGCGAGTGCGTGCCTTACAAGCGCTACGGCGAGACCATGGACTGCGTATACGCCGCCATCGAGGCGATGCGCGACCAGATCGCCGGCGGGCTGGGCAGGACCGCGCTGCTTGATGCCATGCCGGCAGGCGCGGCACGCAATGCCATAGATTGCGCGCTGTGGGATCTGGAAGCCAAGCTGACCGGCACGCCCGTGGCGGCGGCGATCGGCGTCCTTCCGTCCAAGCCGCTGGAAACCGCCTACACGCTGTCGCTTGCCGAACCGGAAGCCATGGCCGCGCAGGCGCGCGCCAATGCCGCGCGGCCTTTGCTCAAGGTCAAGATCGGCGGCGACAACGACATGGCGAGGATACGCGCAGTGAGAGAAGCCGCTCCAGACAGCCGCCTAATCCTCGACGCCAATGAAGGCTGGACCGATGACGACATCGAAGCCAATCTAGCCTTTGCCGCCGATCACGGCATCGCGCTGATTGAGCAGCCCCTGCCCGCCGGCCGCGACGAAATCCTGCGCCGGATAGCGCATCCGGTGCCGATCTGCGCCGACGAAAGCGTGCACGCGGCGAAGGACCTCGACGCGCTGGTCGGCCTCTACGACGCCGTCAACATCAAGCTCGATAAATCCGGCGGCCTTACCGAGGCGTTGAGATTGCGCGACCGTGCCCGCGATCTGGGCTTCGGGATCATGGTGGGCTGCATGGTCGGCACCTCCCTCGCCATGGCGCCTGCGGTTTTGCTGGCGCAGGATGCGGACTTCGTCGACCTCGATGGCCCGCTGCTGCTTGCGCGCGATCGCGAGCCCGGCCTCGTCTATCAGGGGTCGCTGGTTTCACCCCCTGACAGAGAGCTTTGGGGCTGAGCGCGCGGCAAGACCGATCAGCGCCATGCCGATGATCGCGATCGGGATCATCGCCCAGAAACCTTCGACGCCGAAGCGGTCGTAAAGCGGGCCGGAAGCAAGCGTGACGGCGGCCATGAAGAAGCCGTTGAAGAAATAGGCGATGCCTTGCGCCGCGCCCGTGCGCTCCTCGGAAACCGTCTCGCCGATCATTTTCTGCAGGCCGATCAGCACCATCGCGACCGAAACCGAGTGCAGGGACTGGACAAGGAAGAAGCCGGCGACGCCAAGCCCGAGCGGCCAGACGAGCGGAAAGGCGATCCAGCGCACGACCGAACCGATGCTGGCGATCACCATCACCCGCACGACCGAGACGGAGGCGAAAATGCGGTTGAAAAACAGGAACATGCAAACTTCGGATACCACGCCCCAGGCCCATAGCAGGCCAACGACGGAATCGCCGATGCCGATCGACTTCCAGTAGATCGACACGAAGCCGTAGAGGAAGGCGTGGCTGGCGGTGATGACGCCGACGCCGAGCGTGAAACAGAGGAAATAGGCGTTGAACAGGCTGGGCGCCTGGTGCTGGATCTCAGTGGCCGACAGTGGCGAGGCCTTGCGCGGCCGCCCCATGCGCGGCGCCCAGAACCCGGCAGCGAGGGCCGCGCCGAGCGCCACGAAGATGATCACCGGAACCGCCTGCGGGCCGGTGGCCGCCAGGATGAATCCGCCCACCACATTGGCGCAGAGGTAGGAGATCGAACCCCATTTGCGCATTGCCGTGTAATTGGAGCCGAAGCGCCGCACGCCCGACAGCGCCAGCGAATCGGCCATCGGCGAGTGCGGAGTCCAGACGATGGTGAGCAGCAGCGACACGGCAAGCACGATCGCGTAGGTGGCCGGCAGGAAATAGCCGGCGGAGACGACCATCGAGGCCGCGACCAGTGCGATATAGACATTGGCGCGGTCCTTCGCCCGGTCGGCAAGCGCAGTGAGCATCGGCGTGGTCACGACCCGCAGGAACATCGGCGCAGCAAGGATCACCGCGATCTGCTCTGCATGGAACCCTTTCGCCTGCAGCCAGAGCGGAAAGTATGGCAGATGCGTGCCCTGCGACACGAACAAGGTCGCGAAGATCAGGCTGATGCGCAGTTCGAAATGGCTGGGCTTGATGCGTTGTTCGGGCGAGAGCGGCGGCAGCGACATGGATCGATCCAATTTCGCTGCAGTCGACGGCCTGCAACGCGTCTCGATCCCTAACATGCGGCAACGTGCGGCGGAACCGTCTGGACCAATCGATCGGGCTGCAAACTGGTGAATACAGCCAGCCGAACTAAGCCGTCCCGCTGTGGTCCACGGTTACGGGCCGAACCGGTCAAGCAACGGGGCAGGTGCGTTCAGGCCGCCTGCGCCGCCCTGCCCTTGAGGTCGATGATGTCGACCGGCACCAGCACATCCTTGCCGGCGGAAGATTCGGGCAGCACATGCGCCCAGGTCAGGATTTCCATGCGGCCGTCGAAGTGCTCGACAACCGCCGTGCAGCTTTCCACCCAGTCGCCGGTGTTGATGTACTGCACCTCACCATAGTTCTCGATGGCGGCATGATGGATGTGGCCGCAGATCACGCCGTCGACATGGGAACGCCGCGCCTCTTCCGAAAGCACCGTCTGGAACGAGCCGATGAAGTTCACCGCCTTCTTCACCTTGACCTTGGCCCAGGACGAGAACGACCAGTAAGGCAGGCCGAGCAGATGGCGCAGCTTGGTCACCACCCGGTTGATCAGCATCGCCGTGTCATAGGCATAGTCGCCGAGATAGGCGAGCCAGCGCTGGTTGTGCACCACCGTGTCGAACTGGTCGCCATGGATGACCAGCAGGCGCCGGCTGTCGGCGGTTTCGTGGATGGCGCGGTCGGCAACGACGATGCCGCCGAAATGCACGCCCTGGAATTGGCGCGCGAATTCGTCGTGATTGCCAGCGATATAGGTGATCGAGGCGCCCTTGCGCGCCTTGCGCAGCAGCTTCTGCACGACGTCATTGTGACTCTGCGGCCAGTGCCAGCTGCGCCGCAGCCGCCAGCCGTCGACGATATCGCCGACCAGATAAATGATCTCGGCGTCGTGATAGCGCAGGAAGTCGATCAGGAAATCGGCCTTGGCCGCTTTCGAGCCAAGATGCACGTCGGAAATGAACAGGGCGCGGAAAGTGCGGGGCTCTGGGGCTGACATCGCGATTTTACCCTTTGCTTTGCGTGCCTATGCCCCGATTCATGCAACAACCGTATGACGGTTGCGGTTGGTCCAGCCCAGGCGCTAGCTTGCGCGCAACGTATTCAGGAGGAAATCACCATGGATCTCGGCATTCGCGGCAAGAAGGCCATCGTCTGCGCCTCAAGCAAGGGACTTGGAAAAGGTTGCGCCATGGCGCTGGCCGAGGGCGGTGCCGACCTTGTCGTCAACGGCCGCAACGCCGAGCTTCTGGCCAAGACCGCGCAAGAGATCCGCGATAAATTCGGCGTCAAGGTGATCGAAGTTGCCGGCGACGTGTCGAAGCCCGAGGTGCAGAAGGCGCTGCTTGCCGCCTGCCCCGACCCGGACATCCTGGTCAACAACAATGGCGGCCCGCCGCTGCGCGATTTCCGCGAGCTTGATCGCGCCAAGATCCTTGAGGGCGTGACGCAGAACATGGTCACGCCCATCGAGCTCATCCAGGCAGTGATCGACGGCATGGCCAAGCGCGGTTTCGGCCGCATCGTCAACATCACCTCGCTGTCGGTCTATGTGCCGATTCCCGGCCTCGACCTGTCTTCCGGCGCGCGTGCCGGCCTGACGTCGTTTCTGGCCGGCGTGGCGCGCACGGTGATCGACCGCAACGTCACCATCAACAGCCTGCTGCCCGGCAAGCTCGACACCGACCGCCTGCGCGGCCCGCATGAGGCAGGCAGCCCGGAAGACCCGGCCGCGGCCGCCGCGCGCAAGGCCCGCATCAGCGCCGACGTGCCGGCAAAACGTCTCGGCACGCCGGAGGAATTCGGCCAGATCTGCGCCTTCCTCTGTTCGGTCCATGCCGGCTACCTGACCGGCCAGAACATCCCGGTCGATGGCGGCCTCTACGTCAGCGCGTTCTGAGCATCGCCTGAAGCTCCCCAGCCAACCAGCTGGAATCGGTAGATTATTTCCGCTCCGGCATTGTGAAGCCGGAGCCTGCGATTTGCGGTCGCGAAAAATCGCGAGCGCATGCTAAAAGGCTCCAAACCAGTATCGCAGGGAGGGGCCGCAATGGACGGCGAGAACAAGAAACCGGCTCGGTCGGACCTCGACGAGGCCGCCCTCTTCTTCCACAAGTATCCAACGCCGGGAAAGCTCGAGATCCAGGCGACGAAGCCGCTCGGCAACCAGCGCGACCTGGCGCTGGCCTATTCGCCGGGCGTGGCTGCGCCCTGCCTAGAGATCCGCGACGATCCGGCCACCGCGGCCGACTACACCGCGCGCGCCAATCTTGTCGGCGTCGTCTCCAACGGTTCCGCTGTGCTTGGGCTCGGCAATATCGGTCCGCTCGCCTCCAAGCCGGTGATGGAAGGCAAGGCGGTGCTGTTCAAGAAATTCGCCGGCATCGACGTCTTCGACATCGAGATCGACGCGCCTGAGATCGAGCGCATGGTCGAGACGGTGGCCGCGCTCGAGCCAACCTTCGGCGGCATCAATCTGGAGGACATCAAGGCGCCGGAATGCTTCGAGGTCGAGGAGCAGCTGAAGGCCCGTATGGGCATCCCGGTTTTCCACGACGACCAGCATGGCACCGCGATCATCGTCGCCGCCGCGGTGCTCAACGGGCTGGAACTGGCCGGCAAGACGATTTCCGACATCAAGATCGTCACCTCCGGCGCGGGCGCCGCCGCGCTTGCCTGCCTCAACCTTCTGGTCTCGCTTGGCGCCAAGGTGGAAAACATCTGGGTCACCGACCGTTTCGGCGTCGCCTACAAGGGCCGCGTCGAGGAGATGGATCGCTGGAAGGACCCTTATGTGAAGGACACCGAGGCGCGCACACTGGCCGATGTCATTCCCGGCGCCGACGTCTTTCTCGGCCTCTCCGCCGCCGGCGTGCTGAAGCCCGAGCTTTTGCAGCATATGGCGCCGAAGCCGCTGATCCTGGCTTTGGCCAATCCCAATCCCGAGATCATGCCGGAAGTGGCGCGTGCGGCCCGGCCGGACGCCATGATCTGCACCGGCCGCTCCGATTTTCCCAATCAAGTCAACAATGTGCTGTGCTTTCCTTACATCTTCCGCGGCGCGCTCGATTGCGGCGCCAGCGCCATCAATGAGGAGATGAAGATGGCGGCCGTGCGGGCGATCGCCGCCCTTGCCCGCGAGGAGCCTTCCGATGTCGCGGCACGTGCCTATTCCGGCGAGACGCCGATATTCGGTCCCGATTTCCTGATCCCCTCGCCCTTCGATCCGCGCCTTATCTTGCGCATCGCGCCGGCGGTGGCAAAGGCTGCCTGCGACAGCGGCGTCGCGACGCGGCCGATCGCCGACTTCGCCGCCTATATCGACAAGCTCAACCGCTTCGTCTTCCGCTCCGGCCTGGTGATGAAGCCGGTGTTCTCATCCGCAAAGGCGTCGAGCGCCAAGCGCGTCATCTACGCCGAAGGCGAGGACGAGCGCGTGCTGCGCGCGGCACAAGTGGTGCTGGAGGAAGGCATCGCCGAGCCGATCCTGATCGGCCGCCCGCATGTCATCGAGGTTCGCCTGAAACGCTACGGGCTGCGCATCAGGCCGGGCGTCGATTTCGGCCTGATCAATCCCGAGGACGATCCCCGCTACCGCCACTATGTCGATCTGCTGATCGAGCTCGCCGGCCGGCGCGGCGTGACGACGGAAGCCGCCCGCACCATGGTGCGCACCAACAATACGGTGATCGCGGCGCTCGCGCTGAAGCGTGGCGATGCGGATGCCATGATATGCGGGCTCGAAGGTCGCTTCGAGCGGCATTTGCGCAATGTCTCGCTGATCATCGGGCCGCGCGCCGGCGTCAAGGACCGCGATCTGTCGACGCTCTCCATGCTGATTTCGCAGCGAGGCATCATCTTTCTCACCGACACCTATGTCTCCATCGATCCCACGGCCGAGGAGATCGCGGAGATGACCGTTCTCGCGACGGAGCAGATCAGGCGTTTCGGCATGGAACCCAAGGCCGCCCTGCTCTCCTTCTCGGATTTCGGTTCGCGCGACGCGCCGAGCGCGCTCAAGATGCGGCAGGCCGCGGCGATCCTGGCGCGCATCGCGCCCGACCTGCAGTGCGACGGCGAGATGCATGCCGATACCGCGCTGTCGGAGCATCTGCGCCAGCGCGTCTATCCGCATTCGCGGCTGAAGGGCGAGGCCAATTTGCTGGTCTTCCCGAATCTCGATTCGGCCAACATCACGCTGACAGCGCTGCGCGCCATGATGGACGCGCTGCATGTCGGGCCGATCCTGCTCGGCACCGACAAGCCCGCGCATATATTGACGCCGTCGGTGACCTCGCGCGGCGTGGTCAACATGACCGCGCTGGCCGTCGTCGAGGCGGCGCACAAGGCGCAGGCGCTCGCTCCGATCTGACTATGTTGCTCAGGTTGGCGCGAAGCGGAAATGCCCCGTCCGCCTGAAGACGTAAAGAGTGTCCTCTTCGCGGGCGCCCTGGCCGATATTGTGAATGACCAGCGGCCGCTCCGGCGCCTCGGTCGAGCGGTTGGATGAGATGATGGCGATATGCGTCAGGTTGCCAGGCAGCATCTGTGTGACGAGATCACCCGGCAGGTAGTCGGCGGGATCCTCGCTGACGGCCAGGGAAGCGCCTCGCCGCTCAAAGAACACGGCGAGATTGGGCACGCGGCGGTGGTCGATGTTAGTATCTGTCGATTTCATGCCCCAAGCCTTCGGATAAGCGGCGAAATTGGCCGCCATGTCCTCATGCACCAGCCTTTGCAGGTCGAGGCGAAAGGCGCGGCGATAGGAGCGGATCACGACATCCGTGCACACGCCCCGGTCCTGCGCCTCATCGCCGCCCGGGTATCCGATGCGGGTGTAGGTGGGATCGTAGATGGTCGTGACGCCGATCTGGCGACGTGCTGCATCGACCAGTCTCGACTGCCATTCCGGCGCGATGGACTTCTTCCCGGCCATGGCCGGCGGCATCGCCAGACACAGAAGGCCGAACTGCAGTGCGGCTCGACGGGTGATCGGGGTCAATGACTGGCTCCGGCCTTGCTGGACCGGGAGATTTTCAGAGTCGACTACGTCTTTTTTGCACCTCCTTTGTGCAACTTCCATGCAGCGCGAGACTGCGCTCGCCGCTTTGTCAGAACATCGGTGAGGCCAATCTGGGCCTGGACCGTCTTTGGCTGTAAATTTGAGGGAACGATTAACCGCGAATCCGGTAGCATCCAGACAGACTGGTGAGCTGAGTTTGGGCACATGAATGGCGGAGGGCTGAAGCTGACCCACCTTGTGGCGCTGCTCGCAGCGCTTGAGGGTTCAGCCTTCGCCGTCGATCAATCCCAGGCGGCCTCGCGCACCTGCAGGCAGCTCGAAGCCGAACTCGCCGCGACGCGCGGTGGTGGCGGAGGGCCGGGCCTCGTCCGCAAATATGATGACGCCATCGCGCGCCAGCGCGAGCAGTTGGCAAGAGCCCGCGGCCGGGCAAGCGATGCTGGTTGCGGCTTCACGCTGTTTTCGCGCAATGTCAGCCAATGCGCGGCGATCAATGCCTCGATAGAGCGCATGAACGCCAATCTCGACACGCTTCAGGCCAAGCGCGAGCGGCTTTCCGCCGGCGGCACGCGGCGCGACCGCGGCCGTATCCTGGCGGCGCTTGACGCCAATAACTGCCGCGACGACGAGATCGCGCCGCGACGCGCGCCGCTTCAGGAGGCTTCCCGCGACGATGGCGGCGGCAATCTTTTCGAGCAGCTTTTCGGCCGCCAGGACGAGCAGCTCGAAACACCCGATGCCCCTGATGTGCCAGACGCTGCGGGCGTGCCGCTTGATGATCCGAGTGTGCGCAACATCCGCCGCGTCATCAACCAGCCCGACGGCATGGACCTGCCGCGACTGGGCGGCGAGTTCCACACCATGTGCGTGCGCACCTGCGACGGCTATTTCTTCCCGATGTCCAACGCCGCCTCCGTCGGCGATTTCGAACGGGACCAGAAGAATTGCGAATCGAGCTGTCCGGGCACCGAGATGCAGGTCTTCTATTCGCGCGGAATGGACGACGACTCCGGGTCGATGACCTCCTCGGTCACCGGCCAGCCCTACGCCTCGCTGCCGACCGCCTATCTCTACAAGCAGGCCAATTATTCGCGGCCGCCGAGTTGCGGTTGCAACGCGCAGGCCGGCAATTTCACGATCATCGGCGGCAACCCGCCCAATCCCGAACAGTCGCAGCCGGAGGGCGGAGTGACACCCTTCATCCCGGTGCCGGCGAACAAGCCCGATCCGGGCGCCGATCCCGAAACGCTCGCCAATGCCGAAGGCGGGCTCGACCTGGACGCGATCAAGCGGCTGACCACCAAGGTGCCGGTGTCGCCGGTCTCGGCGCTTCCGCCGGATCAGCGCAAGGTCAGGGTCGTCGGGCCAGCGTTCCTTCCCGACCCATCAGCGGCAATAGATCTGAAAGCTCCGGCCCCGAAGTCCGCCCCGTGAGCGCCAGCCGCAGCGGCATGAACAGCGGCTTGCCCTTGCGCCCCGTCGTTTCCTTGATCTTGCCTGTCCAGTCCTTCCAGACCGTGCCGTTCCAGGGCTCCTCTGGCAGCACGTCGAACGCTTGATTGAGGAAATCGCGGTCCTCGGCGGAAAACTCGGCCGGCTCCTGCGGGCCTTCGCTCAGGATTCGCCACCAGCCGACCGCGTCCGACAGGCGGTCGAGATTGCCGCGCACCGCCAGCCAGAACGCCTCGGCCTTGTCACCGGAAATGCCCAGCACCATCAGCCGGTCGCGCGCTTCCTCGAACGGCATGTGATGCATCAGCGCGCGGTTGAGTACGAAAAGCTCGTCCGGATCGAACTTGGAGGCGGACTTGGAGGTCGCCGCCGGGTCGAAATGGCCGGCAAGCTCGGCGAGGTCATGCGCCGCCGTGACATTTTCCGAGGTGCCGACGAGCACCGCCAGCGAGGCGACCGCCATCGGCTCGATGCCATCCTCGCGCAGGCTCTCGATCGACAGCGCGCCGGTGCGCTTCGACAGCCCCTCGCCCGTGGTCGTGGTGAGCAGATTGTGGTGGCCGAAGACCGGCGGCTCGGCGCCGAGCGCCTTGAAGATCGCGATCTGCACGCCGGTATTGGTGACATGGTCGTCGCCGCGGATGACATGGCTGACGCCCATCTCGATATCGTCGACCACCGAAGGCAGCGTATAGAGATAGGTGCCGTCCTCGCGCACCAGGACGGGGTCCGACAGCGAGGCGAGATCGACCGTCTCCTCGCCGCGCACCAGGTCGTTCCAATGCACGTCCGTGCGCTCCGGCTGCAGCGGATCGCTGGTGAAATTGGGCAAAAGGAAGCGCCAGTGCGGCTTGCGCCCGTCCGACTGGTATTCGGCCACCTGCTCCGGAGTCAGCGTCAGCGCCTCGCGGCCATAGACCGGCGGCAGGCCGCGCGTGCGACGCACCTTGCGGCGCAGATCGAGCTCTTCCGGGGTCTCGTAGCAGGCATAGAGCACCCGCGCCGCCTTCAGCCGCTCGACCGCCGCGTCATAGATCTCGAAGCGGCGCGACTGGTACTCGGTGACGTCCGGGAAGATGCCCAGCCAGTGCAGGTCATAAAGAATGGAATCAGCATATTCCTGCTTCGAGCGGGCAATGTCGGTGTCGTCGAAGCGCTGGATGAAACGGCCCTTGTTGTTCATGGCGAAAAGCCAGTTGAACAGCGCGGTGCGCGCATTGCCGATATGGATGCGGCCGGTCGGCGAGGGGGCGAAACGTACGGTTACTGACATGAGCGGGGCGTAGCGGATGCTTTTGGCGTTGACAAGACGCGCCCCCCCGCGCAAACGCAACAGATAGTGCAAGCCAGCTAAAATGAAAAGCCGCTGGCCGACACGCTTCGCGGCAGCCTGACAAACCGCGTCAAGTGCCCGGGGACCCGGGCTTCGCATGTCCCCGTTATCCACATATGTGACACACAAGATGTTGGGGTCACAAAACCTACAAAAACGAATCCTTGACGGGTCGAAACGAGTCGCTTTTTATAGGCCATGCGCTCCTGTTGCGGGCGTGACCGGAGAGTTTCGAGGCCGGTCTTTTTTCCCGGATTTTGTGCGTTTTGCCCGAATTTCCGCCTGTTCACGAGGCCGGCGGAAGCGTTGGGATCATTGGGGTTTGGGTGGGCGAAAGGGAGAATTGTCGGCCTGGAAAAAATGATCTGTTAACACTATATTTAGTGTTTGCAGGCAGGCTCGGCGCTAGATAATGTGAACCTCCCTTTGCGGAGGGAATCGACAAAAGTTTCAGTCTTGAGGGACCCGTGGGTCGGCCGGCAACCTGGGTAAGCGCCTGGAAAGGCGTTTGCTTGTCTGCATGATGGCGCCCGCGACGAGGAGAATGTCGGCGTCGCCTGTGATGCCGGCAAACGGCGGACTGCGCTTTTCGCCATGTGGGGCAGAAATCCCTGGGGAAAGGCGCTATATATAGACACAAAGGGACCGGACCAATGCGCATCGAGCGTCGCTTCACCAAGCCAGACCAGTCAGCTTATGCGGAGATCGAATTCCGCAAGGCTTTGTCCGAGATCAAGAATCCCGACGGCTCGGTGGTGTTCCGCCTCGACAACATTGATGTGCCGGCGCAGTTCAGCCAGGTCGCCGCCGACATCCTGGCCCAAAAATATTTCCGCAAGGCCGGCGTGCCGGCGCGGCTGAAGAAGGTCGAGGAGAACGACGTTCCCTCCTTCCTGTGGCGCTCGATCGCCGACGAGGCCGAACTCGCCAAGCTTCCCGAGGCCGAGCGCTACGGTTCGGAAACCGACGCCCGCCAGGTCTTCGATCGCCTCTCCGGCACCTGGACCTATTGGGGCTGGAAGGGCGGCTACTTCAAGTCGGAGGAGGACGCGCGCGCCTTCCGCGACGAGCTTGCCTATATGCTCGCCACCCAGCGCGTCGCGCCGAACTCGCCGCAATGGTTCAACACCGGCCTGCACTGGGCCTATGGCATCGACGGTCCGAGCCAGGGCCACTTCTATGTCGACCCCTTCACCGGCAAGCTGACCAAGTCGAAGTCGGCCTATGAGCATCCACAGCCGCATGCCTGCTTCATCCAGAGCGTGCAGGACGACCTCGTTAACGAGGGCGGCATCATGGATCTGTGGGTGCGCGAGGCGCGCCTGTTCAAATACGGCTCGGGCACCGGCTCGAACTTCTCGATGCTGCGCGGCGAAGGCGAGAAGCTTTCCGGCGGCGGCCGCTCCTCCGGCCTGATGAGCTTCCTCAAGATCGGCGACCGCGCGGCCGGCGCCATCAAGTCGGGCGGCACGACGCGCCGCGCCGCGAAAATGGTTATCGTCGACGCCGACCATCCCGACATCGAGCAATTCATCGACTGGAAGGTCAATGAGGAGCAGAAGGTCGCCTCGCTGGTGACCGGCTCGAAGATCGTCAAGAAGCACCTCGAAGCGATCATGAAGGCCTGCGTCAATTGCGAAGGCAATGGCGACGACTGCTTCGACCCGGCGCTGAACACCGCGCTGAAGCGCGAGATCAAGCTGGCCAAGAAAGACGCCGTGCCGGAGAACTACATCTACCGCGTCATCCAGTTCGCCAAGCAAGGCTACACCTCGATGTCGTTCAACACCTACGACACCGACTGGGATTCGGACGCCTATCTCACTGTCTCGGGCCAAAACTCCAACAATTCGGTGTCGCTGAAGGACAATTTCCTGCGCGCCGTTGAGGCCGATGGCGACTGGCAGCTCACCGCCCGCAAGGACGGCAAGGTGCTGAAGACGCTGAAGGCGCGCGATCTGTGGGAAAAGATCGGCTACGCCGCCTGGGCGTCGGCTGATCCCGGCCTGCACTTCAACACGACGATGAACGACTGGCACACCTGCGCTTCCGCCGGTGCGATCCGGGCCTCCAACCCGTGCTCGGAATACATGTTCCTCGACGACACGGCCTGCAACCTCGCATCGATCAACCTCCTGCCCTACCGCAAGGAAGACGGCACGATCGACATCGCCGCTTACGAGCACACCGTTCGGCTGTGGACCGTCGTGCTCGAAATCTCGGTGATGATGGCGCAGTTCCCGTCGAAGGAGATCGCCAAGCTCTCCTACGACTACCGCACGCTCGGCCTCGGCTACGCCAATATCGGCGGCCTGCTGATGACCTCGGGCATTCCCTACGACTCCGACGAGGGCCGCGCGATCTGCGCAGCACTTACCGCCATCATGACCGGCGTCGCCTATTCGACCTCGGCCGAGATGGCTTCCGAGCTCGGCGCCTTCCCGGACTATGACCGCAACGCCCAGAACATGCTGCGCGTCATGCGCAACCACCGCCGCGCCGCTTATGGCGACAAGGACGGCTACGAAAAACTCGCCGTCAATCCGGTGCCTCTCGTCGCCTCCGACCTGAAGCAGCAGGCGCTGGCAGAGCATGCCCGCGCCGCCTGGGACCGCGCCATCGAGCTCGGCGAGGAGCACGGCTACCGCAACGCGCAGGCGACCGTGATCGCGCCGACCGGCACGATCGGCCTCGTCATGGATTGCGACACCACCGGCATCGAGCCCGATTTCGCCCTGGTGAAGTTCAAGAAGCTCGCCGGCGGCGGCTACTTCAAGATCATCAACCGCGCCGTGCCGGAAGCGCTGCGCACGCTGGGCTATTCCGAAAGCCAGATCGCCGAGATCGAGGCGTACGCCGTCGGGCACGGCAACCTCAACCAGGCGCCCGGCATCAACCCGCCCTCGCTGAAGGCCAAGGGCTTCACCGACGAGAAGATCGCGGCGCTGAATGCGGCGCTGAAGTCGGCCTTCGACATCAAGTTCGTGTTCAACCAGTGGACGCTGGGCGCCGACTGGGTGAAGGAGACGCTCGGCTTCACCGACGAGCAGCTCAGCGACGTCTCCTTCGAGATGCTGCCGGCGCTGGGCTTCTCCAAGAAGGACATCGACGCCGCCAACATCCATGTCTGCGGTGCGATGACGCTGGAAGGCGCGCCCTTCCTCAAGGCCGAGCACCTGCCGGTGTTCGACTGCGCCAGCCCCTGCGGCAAGATCGGCAAGCGCTCGCTCTCCATCCAGAGCCACATCCTGATGATGGCGGCGGCGCAGCCCTTCATCTCGGGCGCCATCTCCAAGACCATCAACATGCCGAACGAGGCGACGGTCGAGGATGCCAAGAGCGCCTACATGCTGTCCTGGAAGCTGGCGCTGAAGGCCAACGCCCTCTATCGCGACGGCTCGAAGCTGTCGCAGCCGCTTAATGCCTCGCTGCTCGCCGATGGCGAGGAGGATGAGGACGAGGCGGTCGAACAGCTGGTCGCGGCACCGGCGGCGCAGCGCGCCGTGCAGGTGACGGAGAAGATCGTCGAGCGCGTCATCGAGCGGCTCTACCGCGACCGCGAGAAACTGCCGAACCGCCGCAAGGGCTACACGCAGAAGGCCGTCGTCGGCGGCCACAAGGTGTATCTGCGCACCGGCGAGTTCGATGACGGACGTCTCGGCGAGATCTTCATCGACATGCACAAGGAGGGCGCTGCCTTCCGCGCGATGATGAACAACTTCGCCATCGCCATCTCGCTCGGCCTGCAATATGGCGTGCCGCTCGACGAATATGTCGAGGCCTTCACCTTCACCAAGTTCGAGCCGGCCGGCATGGTGCAGGGCAACGACGCGATCAAGAACGCCACGTCGATCCTCGACTACGTGTTCCGCGAGCTCGCCGTCTCCTATCTCGGCCGCCACGACCTCGCCCATGTCGATCAGTCGGATTTCGACAAGACGGCGCTCGGCCGCGGCATCACCGAAGGCAAGGCGACGCCCTTCTCCAAGGGCCTCTATCGCGGCGCCTCGCCTGTGAAGCTGGTGTCGGGCATCGGCAGCGAGCCCAAGGGCTTTGGCGGCTCAACTTCGACGCCGGCCCCTGCCCGCGCCGCGCCGACCGCTTTTGCAGGCTCCAACGTGCTGGCGTTGAAGCCGGCCAGCGACGAGGCGCTCGCCTACAAGCGCGACTATGAGGAGCGCGCCCGGGAACTGGCCGAGGACATGGTGGAAGAGGAAGCCGAGGCCGCCGGCGGCGCCGAGGCGCTCTTCACCGACGCCGCAGCCAACGAAGCGGCCGAGGCGAAGAAGCTAGCCGCCACCCGCCGCCAGCAGTCGCTGCTGCAAGGCTACACCGGCAACGAATGCTCCGAGTGCCACAACTTCACCATGGTGCGGAACGGCACCTGCGAGAAGTGCGACACGTGTGGCTCGACGAGCGGGTGCAGCTGAGGAAATCTACGAAGGGCACCAGGACCTGGTGCCCTTAAAGCTTCTTATGAGTCAGTATTCCTTCGTAACGGCCCCAGTTGAAGCTTTGACAGACCGCGACGTTCCGGTCTGTCAAGGCACTTCCTTTTTCTACAAGCGCGACGCTCGGTGGCTTTATCTGGTGACTAATTGGCATGTAGTCACAGGCAGATCACCATTTGCACCGAAATTTAGCCAAACAGGAGCGGTGCCGGTTAAATTGCGCCTCAGACTTCATCGAAATATCGGACCGGATTCGTTTCGGCTTTCTCAGAAGATTGAGCATACAATTTCAATAAACGACTCCGAAGGAGAAAAACCACTTTGGCTTGAACACCCGAGCCATCAATACAAGGTTGACATTGCTGTCATTCGAATACCGAATGATGATAATTTGACAAACTTAGCTACATTCAGCTTTTTGGACGAAGAAAAGGACCTTCAGACTGACTATCAGCCAGAACCTATGGCCGATGCGTTCGTACTTGGATATCCTTGGGGTCTGTCGTCTGGTGATGGAGTTCTGCCGCTTTATAAAAGGGGCAGTGTCGCATCCGATCCTCGGGTGGACTACTCACAATTACCCAGATTTCTTATCGATTGCAGAACCGCCGGAGGTATGTCGGGAGCTCCAGTGTTAGTGAGTCGAAGCGGAGTGTGGGCTCCAAATGGAATATTGGACGACTCGACTGTTTTCGGGACCGTGACCAATTTTGTTGGCGTGTACTCGGGACGTTTAGAGACCAACATGGCCAACAGTGCTGCGCAGGACGCGATATCGGAACTGGGCATCGTGTGGAAGAAGGCGGCCCTGGACCAGATAGTTGACGGGGGCGCGCGCGGGACAAAACTCAGCGAACTCTAAACTAGCTTCGATTACGTTCATGCCATGATCGGCCACATCACCATCGAAGTCAGCAACCTCGCTAAGAGCAAGCTCTTCTACGAACAGGCTTTTTCGCCGCTGAACTACAGTCTCGCCTTCGGCAAGAAAGGCGTCTTCTGGGCCTTCAATGTCGGCAATGGCTGCCTGTTCGAGATCCAGAGCACGGGCGAGAAGCCGCCGCTCACCCGTCTGCATGTCGCCTTCCGGGTGAAGAGCAAGGCCGAGGTCGATGTGTTCCATCGCGCCGCGCTCGAAGCTGGCGCCACCGACAACGGCGCGACGGGGCCACGGCCGGGCTATGGCCCGAATTACTATGCCTGCTTCGTGCTCGATCCCGACGGCTACAACATCCAGGCGATGATCAACGAGGCGTAAGCGCGCCCTTCCCTACTCCGCCTGTGGGAGAAGGGAGGCGCGCTAATCACGCCGGCCTAACCGCCAGAAACGTATTCCATTCCTCGCTATTGCGGCCGACGTTGAAATCGTCCCGCAAAAGTACCAGTCCGGTGCTCTCAATACGCTCCGCGAAATCGTCCCTGCGCCACAGCACGGTATGATAGTTGCCGTCTGTCTCGCCGTCGCCATTGCGCATCGACACCAGAAGCGCGCCGCCCGGCCGCAGCGCGCCAGCGATCTTGGCAAGCACGTGGTCGATCTGGTCGCGCGGCACGTGGATCAGGACGGCGAGCGCCAGCACTGCGTCATAGGGGCCGCCGAGATCATCGGTGAGGAGATCGAGAAGCTCGCCGTGCTTGCCGCGCGCGGCCTGCAGCTCGAGGAACCGCTTCGTCGCGTCGGTGCGGCGAACCTTGACGCCCAGACCCTCCAGGAAGTCCGCGTCGTATCCCGCGCCCGACCCGACTTCCAGAATCCGGCCGTCTTTGCCGCCGATCGCCACGAGGCGCTTCAGCGATGCCTGCTCTCTGCATTGGGAACATGTCGCACGATGGCATCGTAGCGATCCGCGTAGTCTTCATAGGCAGTGATCGTTTGCTGGCTCTTTGCCAGAGCTTCCGACAGTTGATTCATCTTTCCTCCAGGGCTGGTCGAAGTGCTTGCTCAGCGAATGCTGCCGGGCGGCACGTGCCCATCCAGCACGCCGATGTCGCGCAGGAAATGGTCCGACAGTGACCGGCGGTCGAGCTGGCCGCGGCGGCGCGGCTTGAACGGCGCGGCGATGAGGTCGAGCAGCGGACGGCGAAGCGTGTTGTAGAAGGTGGTCATTGCCCTGTCCTTTCAGGTTCGATCCGATGGACAAAGCATGCCGTTTTCCGGCCTTGGTTTCCAATCGAACGTCGCGTAGTATGCATCAGGAGGATTGATGCGTCATGAGTTGGGAGCTACCGCCCTTAGGGGCCATCCGGGTCTTTGAAGCCGCAGCCAGGCTGGGCAGCTTCACCAAGGCGGCCGAGGAGCTCGGCATGACCCAGTCGGCCGCGAGCTACCAGATCAAGGTGCTGGAAGAACGCGCCGGAACGCCGCTTTTCATAAGAAAAACAAGGCAGATCGCGCTGACCGAAGCCGGGCAGCAATTGGCGCCGCACGCGACGGACGCATTCTCATCGCTGGCCGATGCCTGGGTCGCCACCAAGGGCGGTGCCACCGGCGTGCTCTCCGTGACGACGATGGAAACCTTCGCGACGAACTGGCTGGCCGTATGGCTGGGAACATTCCAGTTGATGCATCCCGACCTTGCGGTGAAGGTGAATACATCGCCCCGGCTGGTCGATTTCTCGCGCGAGGACATGGATGTCGGGATCCGAACCGGCACCGGAAACTGGCCGGGCCTGACCGCGCATTATCTGTTCAAGGCGGACTATACGCCGATGCTCAGCCCGAAGCTCGCGGAGAGCGTCGGCGGCATCCACCGCCCCGAGGATCTCTACAAAGTGCCGCTATGCTGCGCCGATGATCCGTGGTGGAAAGTCTGGTTCGAAGCGGCCGGCGCCCCCTTCGAGCCCGAACGCATGATTGCCGGACCCGCGCTCGGCTCGCAGGCTTATGATGCGATGGCTGCGCTGACCGACCGCGGCGCCGCGATCCTTACCCGCAACATCTACAGCGCCCTGCTGGCCAAGGGTCAGCTGATCCAGCCCTTCGATGTCCTTGGGTCCGACGGCGACGGCTATTGGCTGGTGCATCTGGAAAGCCGCCGCAACACACCCAAGATCAAGGTTTTTCGCGACTGGGTGCTGGCCCAGACGGCGGATATCCGCGAGCGCGAAAAGGCAGAGGCGCGATAAGCTAAGGTTGAGCGAAGCGACGTGGCGAGAAACGCGGATGGCGAAGGGCCGGGAATCCGAGGCCAGGTTGACATGCGTCAATGCTACGCTTTCCCCATCCTCTACTGTCGCGCCGTCAGCATGACTTCGGAGGCGAAGATGGAACAGGAGATCAAAAACAAGATCCAGACACTGCTGGATCAGCATCGGATCATGACGGTTGCTACGCTGAGGCCGGATGGCTGGCCGCAGGCGACGACCGTCGGCTATGTCAATGACGGCCTCACCCTCTACTTCCTCTGCGGACTGGATAGCCAGAAGGCGGCCAATATCGCGCGAGACAATCGTCTGTCGCTGACCATCGACCACGACGCGCCGCAGGTGATGGAGATCACCGGACTTTCCATGGCGGCGCGGGCGCAGCCGGTCACCGACAAGGCCGAGGCCGAGAAGGTTCTGCGCATGCTGCCGATGAAATATCCGCCGCAGACCTCGATGCCCGGTCCGATGCCGACGCCGGACCAGGTCCGTATCTTCCGCGTGATGCCGACAGTGATCTCCGTGCTCGACTACTCGAAGGGTTTCGGTCACACGGATCTGGTCACCTGCTAAGCACGGCACCGCGGCCAGGCGATCCAATCGATCGATCGCATGATCCAGATCAAGGCAAAGCCCATCGTTCCCGGTGTTTCCTCGGCTGTTCTTTCCGAGGAGATGGAAATGCCTACAGAGAGCCTAATCGTCGTCACCGCCATTGTCGCCTATTTCGCAACCTTCATGGCCGTGCTCGGCTATGTGACAATGACGGAGTCGCGAATTCTGCCCCGGAGGTAGCCGAGGCGATCGGATGCGCCTCAGTCCGCGTCGGCCATCATCTGCCCGCCACCGCCCAGCAAGGCGCGCCATTGCCGCTCATCGCCACGGAAGACGTTGAGGTCGATGCGGCCTGTCACGCCATGCGACAGGCCGGAGCCCGAATACTGCCAGAACAGCCATTTGCGGCCCGGATAGACTTTTGACGGGTGCGCCGCAACGGCCCGGAGCCAGAACGGGTAGTCCAGGAAGGCGCCGCGCAGGTTGTCGCGGTAGAAGTCGGGGCTGGTGTAGATGATGGGACGCTGGCCGTAATGGCGCTCCAGCTTGTCCATGAACACCTGCATCTTTTCCAGCACCTTTTCGCGCGAGGGCTTGCGCCTGCAGGAGGATTCGCCGTTCCACTCGACGTCGATCACCGGTGGCAGCGCGCCGTCGACCTTCGGCACGTTGCGGATGAACCAGTCGGCCTGCTCGCCGGCGGTGCGGCACCAGTAGAAGAAATGATAGGCGCCGCGCTTCAGCCCGGCGGCGTCGGCGTTGCGCCAGTTCTTCATGAACATCGGATCGAGATGGTCGCCGCCATCGGTCGCCTTGATATAGGCGAAGTTGGCGCCCTGGGCGCGCAGCTTTTCCCAGTTGATGTTACCCTGCCAGCGCGAGACGTCGACGCCGTGCACGGCGAGATGGCGCGGCGAGGAACGGCCGAAATTGATCGGCTTGGCGTCGCGGAAGGCGTAGCGCGTGACCGGGCTGGCGAGCATGGCGGGCGCGGCGCGCGACAGCCGCTTCGGCGGCGAGACGAGCGCTGCCTCCTGCACCGGCGGCTCGACGCTGTCCGGGAGATCGGTCGCCGGGAAGTTCGCGGTCTCCTCCTCGGCAAGGCCGAAGGGGCGCGAGTTCTCGTCGCCAGCGTCAGCGTCCGAACTGGCATTGTCCTCGTCGAGCAGCGGCGCCGGCGGCGTGAAACGCGTCGCGCCCGACATCGAGGCCGTCTCGACGGTTTTTTCCGTCACGGCGGTCCTCACGCCTTTCGACACCGGCGCGCTCGGCCGCACGACCGAACTGGTCGTCTCGCTCGACGGCAGTTGCAGGGCATCGACTCCAGCTGTCGACGAGCAGCCGGCAAGGCAAAGCGATGCGAGCATGAAACTGACGACGCCAAAAATCCGCATCTTTGACCTGTACGCAAAACAAAACAGACCGAAGGCAGGAACGGCGCCGCCGGAAACTCCATTCCTAATGAGAAATTACCAACAAAGTTTGAATCAAAATTTACTTTTGGTCCGGCCGGGCGATTCGCCGTCCGGCTGCCTGGCGTTCCCTGGTCAGCGCCTGAACACGCCGATCATCGGCCCGAGATTCCAGAAATCGTCGTTGCGGCCGATGCCTGGCGCATAGAGGCTCGAAATCGAGCCGTCGAGGAAGAGCGCGTTCGGACAGCCGAGCTGGTCGCGGAACAGCCGCGCGAATTCGTGGAAGGTCACGACGTCGTCCGAGATCGCGAAGACCGCGACGCCATCGGCGCGCACGCCCACGCCGTCGCGTATCTTGCGCGAGGTGCCGTCCGCATGGAATTTCGGATGCAGCTTGCCGTCGATGACCAGCATCGGCCCGGACTGCGTGGCGTAATCCACGCGCGGCGGACGCTTCAGATAGTCCTTGGTCGCGCGAACACCTGCCTTGCCGGCGCTGAGATAGAAGATGCCGTTTGGCTGCATGGAGAAATTGCCGGTTCCCGATCCGGTCTTCGCCGGCGTGACCTGCTCGCCGCGCTCGACGTAAAGCCCAACCGGCGCGAGGTTCGGGTGATACATGCCGGCATTGATGCCGAACAGCATGCTGCGCCCCGCCGCTTGCTGTGCTTTGCGCAGATTGTGCAACGACCGGTAGAGCTCGCCATCCTTGTTCTTCCAGAACAGCTCGATGGAAAAATGCTTCGGATCGGCCTCGCAGACCAGATAGGTCGCGTTCTCGAAAGTCTGGTTGTGACAGGGCGGCAGCGCCGCCAGCCATTGGCCGACGCCCATGCCGGCGCCAACGGCGGCGGGCACCGCCGATTTCACCAGCGTGGCCAGCAAAGGAATCGATTGCAGCAGAGTCACAAGATCCATCAGCGCCCCCGAGGGTCAGCGTCGATATAGCGGATTCGGTCGAGACCTCTAACTCTTTGCTTTTTGCGCGAATTCAGGACGGAAGCCGCTGCGCGGATTTCCTGGATTGCGTCAGGTGAGCCAACCGGTCGCCACGCTGATCAGCAGCACCACGCCAAGCAGGCCGCGATAGATGACGAACGGCCAGGCGGAGAAGCGTTCGAGCACCCGCATCAGCCCCCATATGGCGAAAAAGGCCGAGATGGAGGCGACGATCAGGCCGACGGCGAGGATCGACCAGCCATGTGCATCGAGATGCACCTTGTGCAGTTCATAGAGCTCCTTGAGGCCGGCGAGCGCGATTGCCGGCAAGCCGAGCAGGAAGGAGAGGCGCGCCGCCTCCGGCCGGGCGAAGCCCAAGCCCATCGCTGCAGTCAGCGTCGAGCCCGAGCGTGAGACACCGGGGATGAGCGCGCCGACCTGGGCGACGCCAACCAAGAGCGCATCGAGGATCGAAGCCTGGCGCAGCATCAGCTTATGGCTGGCGAAAATTTCGGCGAGCGCCAAAAGGATCGCCATGGCAATACAGGCCCAGCCGATGACGGCGAGCCCGCGCAGCGGCGAGTTGCAGGCGTTGAGCACGCCGGAAAGCGCAAGGCCCGCAATGACGATCGGTACGGTGGCAAGCACGATGCTGATCGCCAGGCGGAAATGGCGGTCGCCGAAATCGCGGCGCGCGATCGCCGAGATCGATCCGAAGAGCACGTCCCTGACATCGCTCCAGAAATAGCTGACCACTGCCGCCAGCGCCGCGAGCTGCATGGCGGCCGAGAAGGCCGATCCGGGATCCTGCCAGCCAAGCACCGCCGGCACGATCCGCATATGCGCCGTCGACGAGATCGGCAGCAATTCGGTGATGCCTTGCACGATGCCCAGGAACGCCACTTTGGCATAGCCCAGGCCGACAAAGCCGGTGTCCAGTCCTTGAGTGCAGACGTCGGTCATCTCAACCCTTTTCCCTGCGCCTCGATCCTTGCCGAGGCAAAAGTGAATCGTCCTCGAAAGCCCCTCTGGAGAGGCTTAGCCTCACGATAGCGTGATTCCAACTCACGGATTTGTAAGGTGCCGCTAATCCTGCTTGACAACAGGCTGCCTCATATTATCCTCTGCTAATCTTACACTGTAAGGCATATCGGAGGAGCATGCTATGTCGACCGCCGCCCTCTCGGAACTCGAGCCCGTCATGCCGCCGGAAACCCATGTCCCGGAAATCGCGATCGAGGAGGTATCGCGCGATATGAGCCGCGCCATCGAGCGCGCCGAAGTCACGGCATGGCTCGACCTTTACCAGGCGGTGCCCGCCGATTTTGCGGCACGCCAAGGGCTGTCGATCGCGAGCGACGGCGATCTGGTCTGGACCACCTGCACGACGATCCCGTTCATCCATTTCAACTGCGTGAAGAATATCGGCGTCGATGGGCCGGCGACGGAAGACCAGCTCGACGCGTTGCTCGCGCATTACCGCGATGCCGGCATCAGGCGTCCCTGGTTCTACACGAGTCCGCACACCGAGCCGGCGCGGCTGAGATGCTGGCTGGAAGCGCGCGGCCTGCAGCATCAGGGCGGCTGGGAGCGCATCTATCGCGACGCGACGCCGCTGCCAGCCGAACCGCTCTTCCCGGGCGATCCGCTGATCCCGGTGGACGATCCAGTGGTCGAGGAGGTCACCTCCAGGACGGCTTCGGAATGGGCTTCCTTCATCGATGCCAAATACAGGCTCCCCACCTCGCCCTGGCTCACCGCGCTTGTCGGCCGCAAGGGTTGGCGCCACTACATGCTGAAACGTGGCGGCGCGGTCGCCGCGGTGCGCTCGCTTTTCATCGGGCCGGACGGCGCCGCCTGGACCGGCATCGACGCGCCGGTACCCGGCATCATGGCGCCGAGCTTCGATCTGGATGCCATGCTCGGAGAAAGGCTGGTTCGCGACGGCATTGCGGCCGGCGCGAAGCTCTTTGTCGCCGATATCGAGGCGCCGCTCCCCGACCGCGACGGACCGGCCTATCGCAACTACGACCGGCTCGGCTTCAAGCTCGCCTATTCACGCAGTCACTATAGTTACCTGCCCGCCTATTCGAGCTGATTTCCCGGAATAGCCTCAGCGGTGCAGCCACTGCTTCAGACAGCTTCTTGCCACTATATGCGCAGGCGGCACTGACGCCTGGTCGATGCGGGAATCGTCGCCGGCCCTGTCGCGCGCCTTTTCCAGGAGCAGGCGAAGCTCGGCCGGGCGCACCCGGTCGCGCGCCATAACGAGCTGGATCATCGGGTCGTTCAAAAGCTCGTCCAGGGTGTTGATGCTCTCGCTCATCCGTCGCCTCCTCGATGCCTGCCCGCATGGCGCTTAGATAGGCAGCCAATGATGGCCCGCCAATGACGCTTTGCCGGCTATCTCGTGCACCGGAGATGAAATTTTTGTGCAGGGCTCTTCCCCTTCTCCCCTTGTGGGAGAAGGTAAAACGCTAGGCCGGCGGCGCGCCTTCATACTGCGGCAAGCCATCGTCGAGCATCAGCCAAGGCTGCTTCGAGGCGGTCCAGAAATGCATGTCGGGCTTGAACAATGACGGGTCGTCGAGCGAGCCGGACGTGACGCCAAGAATGTTTCTGGAATCGCGGCGCGAAAACAGGGTTGTGCCGCAAGCCGGGCAGAAGCCGCGCTTGAGGTCCGGCGTGGAGTTGATCGTCGCCACCGGCCCTTCGATGGTCACGTCGTCGATGCGGAAGAGCAGGCGGGCGTTGAAGGCCGCGCCGATCGCTTTCTGGCAGATCCGGCAATGGCAGACGCGTTCGTTGATCGGCGCGACCTCGGCTCTGTAACGCACCGCGCCGCACAGGCACCCGCCCTGATATTTCGTCATCACTGACACCCGTTTCGAGGAATGCCGGCAAGGTAGTGACCGGCATGAGAGGGTCAAACAAAAAACATTGATGGGATGCGATCGCCTGCGCTGATACGGGTGGCCCAACGACGCGTCCTGGCCTGCGATTGACAATCGCCGGCCGCCACGCCCTGCTTACAGCGTCCGACGGGATGAGGAAGACGATGGCCGACATCGACACGATAGTGATCGCACCCTTGTTCGGTCCGCCCTCACCAGCCCGCGACCAGACCGACTTGAGGATCATGGCCGCGGCGTCGGGCATCGGCTTCATGGCGATCCGCGACTTTCCCGGCGCCGACTGGCTGACGCCGCAGAACCGGGCGCGGCTGTTTGCGATCTTTTCGCTGCCCGAGGCTGAAAAGCAGAAGCTGCTGCGCTGGAATTTCGACCGCACCAAACAAAATGTCTATCGCGGCTGGTTTCCACTTCAGCCGGGCGCCGTGTCCTATAAGGAAGGCATCGATATGGGGCCGGACATCGCCGAGGTGCGCACCGCGCCCTCAGGGCTTGATGTCGGCGATCCGCTCTGCGAGGACACGCCTCTGCCGCCCGAAAGCGTCCTGCCCGGCTGGCGCCAGGCAGCCGCTGGTTACTACAAGGCGATGGAGACGGTCGGCAACGCGCTGCTGCGCTCGGTCGCGCGCGGCCTTGGGCTGACCGAGACAATTTTCGACAGGGATTTCGAGGGCGGCATCTCCACATTGCGCCTGATCCGCTATCCGCTGCGCGATCCAAACAGCGGCATCGACCTCAGCGGCCCCGACTTCTCCGTGATGCACAAGGGCGAGATGCGGACCATCATTGGCCGCGAGCATGCCGATTCCGGTTTCGTCACCTTGCTGGCGCAGGACGGCGTCGAAGGCCTGCAGGCAAAAAACCTTGCCGGCGAGTGGATCGACGTGCCGCCGGCGGACAACACGCTCGCCGTCAATTTCGGCCAGCTGCTCGAGCGCTGGACCGCCGGCCGGGTGCGCGCGACCAGGCATCGGGTGATCGCGCCCAAACAGGCGCGCTTCTCGATTCCGTTCTTCTACGAGCCACGCGTCGACGCCGAGATCGCGCCGCTGCCGCTCGAGGGCGCCGAGCTCTTCGAGCCGTTCCTTTATGGCGACTACCTCTGGGACACGGCGACGAAATTTGTCGAAATGAGCGGCGTCAGGCACCTGCGCCAGCCGCGAAGGGCCAAGGCTTCTTGAATCAGAGAAATCAGTGCCGCTTGGCCTGCACGAGATACGCGTCGATCATGGTCTCGCCCAGCCATTTCGCGGCTTCGAGCCGGTGCAGCCCCTCGACCAGGATGTGGCGCTTGCCGTCATGGCGCACCTGGATCGGAGTCTTCATGCCGTTCTCGAGGATGTCCTCGGCGAGATGGCGCACGGTTTCGGGATGCAGCGTCTTGCGCCGCGCCGTCGGCACGTAGATGTCGTCGACCTTGACCTTTTGTACCCGCAGCATGTCGGCTCCCGGCGTTTAAACATCGCCTGAAGCTGAATAGTCCGTTTGCCGGATATCGCCAAGCGCAGGTGGCGGCTGGCCCGATGGTTTCCATTTGACGCTTGGCCGGCCGATGGTCTCAATAACGGCTTCGTGATCTCAGGTGTTCCTTGACGCAATTGCCCACCGAATTTCCCGATTTCGGGCTGACGCCCGAGCAGCGCCGCGAGGCGGTGCGCGGCCATTATTACGAATGGCCGGGGATGGATGGTGAGCGCGGTGAGATCTGGGGCTACAGCGACCGGTTTTCCTACCGTCCGGGCGAGATAGTCATGCTTTTCGTCAGTTCGACGGCGCCGCAATTCAGCCTTGCCGTCATCCGCGACGGCGACAGCGAAACCAAGGTCTTCGAGGGATCGGGCCTGTCGGCGCGCTGGCAGGACACGCCCGACCAATGCTCGGTCGAAGGCTGCGGCTGGGAAGGGTCGTTCGAATTCCGTGTCGGCGACGATTGGCCGTCGGGCGCCTATCGCGTGACGCTCTCGGCCGAGGGCCGCGACGGCAACCCGATCCGCAGCCACCATCTCTTCATCGTCGCGCCCAGGCCCGGCCGCAAGCCGGGCCGGCTGCTGCAGGTCGCCGCGACCGGCACCTGGCTTGCCTACAACACCTGGGGCGGCTCGAATCACTATCAGGGCATCACCGGCTCGAACCGCGATCAGTACGCGACGATGGTGTCTACGCAGCGCCCCTGGTGCCGCGGCTTCGTCGTGCTGCCAAAGGACGCGCCGCGCGTGCCGCTCGAAGTCGCCGTGCCGCCGAAGACCGTGCCGCGCTATCCGCACATGGAATGGGCTTTTGCCACCGGGCATTCGAAGAAATACGCCTCCTCCGGCTGGGCAAGCTATGACAGCCACTTCTTCCGCTTCGCCGAGCGCGCCGGCTATCAGGTCGATCTCGCCAGCCAGCACGAGCTGCATTTTTCGCCCGAAATCCTCGACGGTTACGACTGCGTCGTCTTCGTCGGCCATGACGAATACTGGACCTGGGAGATGCGCGACGCCGTCGACAACTATGTCGAGCGCGGTGGACATGCGGCGCGCTTCGCCGGCAATTTCATGTGGCAGACGAGGCTGGAGGACGAGGGCCGCCGCCAGGTCTGCTACAAATACAAGGCGCGCGCGCAGGACCCTGCCTATCGCGGCGGTGACGTCACCCGCGCCACCAACTCCTGGGAAGCGCCCGAGATCGGCCGCCCTGGCAGCGCCACCTTCGGCCTCAATGCGACGCGCGGCGTCTATGCCGGTTGGGGCGGCTGCGCGCCGCGCGGCGTGCGCGGCTTCCCGGTCTACCGTCCCGAGCACTGGGCCTTCGCCGGCACCGGCATCTATTACGGCGACCTGCTCGGCGCCGACAGCCATGTCTATGGCTACGAGGTCGACGGCCTCGATTTCGAGATCCGCGGCGGCCTGCCCTACCCGACCGCGGAGAGCGGCGCGCCGGATGGCCTGCAGGTGCTGGCGGTCGGCATGGCGAGCCAAGTCGAGGAAAGCGCCGATATCCCGATCGAGGATCAGTTCCTTACCGACGAGGACGGCCGCTTCACCGCCGAGACTCTGTTCGGCGAGGCCAGCGACGCTAATCTCGACAAGGTCAAGCGCGGCAACGGCATGATCGTCAATTTCCCGCGCGGCAAGGGCGAGGTCTTCCATGCCGGAAGCTGCGAATGGGTCGCCGGCCTGCTAAGGCAGGACGCGATGGTCGAACGCGTGACCAAAAATGTTCTCGACCGCTATCTTGGCCGCGACGCGAGGGGCGAATGAGCGCTGTGCAATCCATCGAAACCAGCAGCCGGCCGAACCTTTTCCACTTCACAAGGCGGCCCCAGCCGATGGTGGATCGCGCCGACGGCATCTATCTGTGGGACAAGAGCGGCCGCCGCTACATCGACGGATCGAGCGGCGCGGTCAACGTCAATATCGGTCACGGCAATCGCAACGTCATCGACGCGATGAAGCGGCAGCTCGACCGCGTCAGTTTCGCCTACATCTTCCAATTCGAGAACGAACAGGCCGTCGCGCTGGCGCGGGACTTGGCCGATCGGCTTCCGAACGGGCTCGACCGCATTTATCTCGTTTCCGGCGGTTCCGAAGCGGTCGAGGCCTGCCTCAAGCTCGCGCGGCAATGGGCGGTCGCGACGGGCCAGGACAAGCGCTGGAAAATCATCGGTCGCATGCCCTCCTATCACGGCATCACGCTCGGCACGCTTGCCGTTACCGGCGACGATGTCCTCACCAAGACATTCGACCCGCTTGGACGGCCGATGCCGTTGGTGCCGGCCCCGTTTGTTCATCGCGACCAAGATAATCTGTCGCTGGAAGAGCGCGGCGTCCGCTACGCCGATATGCTTGAGGAAAAAATTCTGGAGGAAGGGCCCGAAAGCGTGCTCGCCTTCATCATGGAGCCGATTGGCGGCGCGGCGACCGCCGCGCTGGTGCCGCCCGACAGCTATTTTGCCCGGATCCGCGAGATCTGCGACCGCTACGGTATCCTGCTGATCCACGACGAGGTCATGACCGGCATCGGACGCACAGGCAAGTTCCTGGGCGGCGATCATTGGCGCTGCCGGCCGGATATCGTTGCGCTGTCGAAAGGGATGAGTTCCGGCTATGCGCCCTTGGGGGCGCTTGCCGCGACAGAGAGGATCGTCGGGCCGGTCGTTGCTACGGGTGGCTTCTTGCATGGCCACACCTATGGCGGCAATCCCGTCGCCTGCGCGGCCGGCGTTGCCGTTCTCGGCGAAGTCGACCGCCTTGGCCTGGTCGAGAATTCCGCCGTCATGGGCGAAGTGCTGAGGGGCGAACTCGAAGCGCTGTCGGGTCGCTTTCCTTTCATTGCCGACGTGCGAGGCAAGGGCCTGTTCATGGGTGCGGAGCTCTACGCCGACCCCTTGGCCCGGACGCCATTGCCACAAAATCTCAACGCCAATTTGCGGCTCATCGATCTGGCCTTCGAGCGTGGACTCATCATCTACTCGCGGCGCGTGCGCGGCGGGCCGGTAAGTGATAATTTCATGGTCTGCCCGCCTTTGATCACAACCCGCGAACAGATCGGTGAGATTATCGCGGTGCTTGGCGACGCACTGGAGGCACTTGCCGCCGAACTTGACCTGCCGGTCAATCACTGAGCCCTCGCCAAGGGAGGAGCCGATATGGAGAGGGTGCTTGTCTCGGCCTGCCTGCTCGGCAGCAAGGTGCGCTACAACGGCTCGTTTCGGCTCGACCACCATCCCGTACTGTCGCGGTGGCAGTCGGAAGGCCGGATCGTGCAGATCTGTCCAGAGGTTGCGGCAGGTTTTTCGACGCCGCGTCCGCCGGCGGAAATCCAGGGCGCGGGCGACGGCCATGCGGTCCTGCAGGGCCAGGGCAGAGTGATCGAGCAAACCGGCAGCGATGTCACCCACCTTTACCGCCAAGCCGGGCAACTGGCGCTCGACCTCGCCCGCGAAACCGGATGCCGCTATGCCGTATTGACGGATGGCAGCCCGTCCTGTGGCAGCAGCTTCATTTATGACGGGAGCTTTTCAGGGACCCGCGTGGCTGGCCAAGGCACGACCACAGCGCTGCTCGAGGAAAATGGTATCCGTGTCTTCTCGGAAGACCAGATCGAGGAGCTTGATGATCTTTTGACCGGCCTTGGGCCGGCGCAATCCCCGGCCTGATCAATGCGGCAGGAAGGCACCAAGACAGTCATCCGCCCCGGGCGCATCGACGACGTCGAAACCATCCACGCCGCCCTGCTGCGTCTCGGCACTCATATCGGCGCGCATCAGGAAATCACCTCGACACCCGAAGACCTTCGCCGCTACGGCTTCGGCGAAAAGCCCGCCTTCTCGACCTTGATTGCCGAAATCAGCGGCGAGTTCGCCGGACTTTGCCTGCATTTCCCGATCTTCTCGACCTGGATGGGCCGCCCGGGTGTCTATGTGCAGGACCTTTATGTCGAGGACCGTTTTCGCGGCCGCCGCATTGGCGAAAAGCTGCTGCGGTGCGTTGCCAGGGAATGCCGCGCGGCCGGAGGTGTCTATCTCAGGCTATCCGTCGATACCGACAACGAGACCGCCAAGGCCTTCTATGAAAGACTGGGCATCGGCTGGTCGAGCTACGAGCAGGTGCAGAAAATCGTCGGCGATGCCTTCTTCGCCTTTGCCGACGCGCCGGAGGAATGACGATGAAAGCCTTCTATGCCGAGGAGCAGAAACGCCATGATCCCAAGGCTTTCCTCTCCAGCGGCGCGCCGCAGCCAAACCCGGAAAAGCCGGAGCGGATCGAGAGATTGTTAGCCGGCGCAAGATCGGCCGGCTTGACGATCGAACGTCCGAGGAAACATGGACTTGGCCCGATCGCGGCGGTGCATACGCCTGAGTATCTCGACTTCCTCGAGCACATCTTCATGCGGTGGCAGCGCATCGAAGGCGCTTCGGCGGAAGTCATCCCGAACATCCATCCGATCGCCCGCAACGGCTCCTATCCGGCCTCTGCTGTCGGCCAGGCCGGCTACCACATGGCCGACACCGCCTGTCCGATCTCGGCCGAGACCTGGGACAGCGCGCTGTGGAGCGCGTGGAGCGCGGTGGAGGCCGCTGAGGTGGTGATGGCCGGCGCGCCTTCGGCCTATGCGCTTTGCCGCCCGCCGGGCCATCATGCCTTCGCCGATGTCGCCGGCGGCTTCTGCTTCATCAACAATTCGGCGGTCGCGGCGCAGGTGCTCCGGAAAAGCGCCGCCCGTGTCGCCATCCTCGATGTCGACCTGCATCACGGCAACGGCACGCAAGGCATCTTCTACGCCCGACCCGACGTGCTCACCGTCTCGCTGCACGCCGATCCGGTGCGCTTCTATCCGTTCTTCTGGGGCCATGCCGACGAGCGCGGCGACGGCCCCGGCCTCGGCTACAATCTCAACCTGCCGCTGACGCGTAAATCAGCCGATGCGGCCTTCCTCGAAGCACTTGCCACAGCCTTCCAGCGCATCCGCGCCTTCGCGCCGGAAGCGCTGGTCGTGGCGCTTGGCCTCGACGCCTTCGAGGGCGATCCGTTCGGCGGCCTGTCGGTGACGACCCAGGGCTTTTCGCGCATCGGCGAAGCGATTGCCGGGCACGGACTGCCCACAGTCATCGTTCAGGAAGGCGGCTATCTCTGCGATGCGCTGGGCGACAACCTCACCGCTTTCCTGACCGGTTTCGGCGGCAAGCAGCGATAGAGCGTTACGATCGTTCCTGCCGTAGCATCGCGATTACACGGTGAACGCTCTCCAGCGTCTCCTCGATCTCGGCCGCCGTGTTGTAGTGCGCAATGCCGATGCGCACGACGCCCTGCTCGGCCGGGATGCCGAGCTGGTGGACGATCTCCCACGCGTAATTATGGCCTGACCACAGGAAGATGTTTTCGGCGTTCATCTGCCGCACGATCGTTTCCGGCGCGATCCCTTCGACGGTGAAGGAAACGGTCGGCACACGCTCGGCAAGGCGCGCCGGATCGGTGATGCCGCGGATGACCAGGCCTTCGATATCGGACAGGCCTTCGATCAATTGCCGGGCCAGCGCGTTCTCATAAGCGATCGACACCTCGAACGCCTTGGCGATCCGCTGCCGCCGCGAGCCGCCCTCGCCGGCGGCGGCGCCGAGATCGGCAAAATGGTCGATCGCGGCCGTCAGTCCGGCCATCAGCTCGATCTGCGGCGTGCCGAGCTCGAACCGCTCCGGCAGCCCGTTCGACGAGCAACGGCATTTGTAAGGTTTGAGACCGTCGATGACGTCGCGGCGCCCCCACAATATGCCCATATGCGGCCCGAAGAATTTATAGGCCGAGCAGATCAGGAAATCGCAGTCGAGCTCTTGCACGTCGATCAGCCCGTGCGGCGCGAATTGCACCGCGTCGATATAGACCAGCGCCCCGGCCTGCCTGGCGATCGCGGTCAGCGCCTGCACGCGGTTGATCGAGCCAGTGAGGTTCGAGGCATAATTCAGCGCCACGAGGCGCGTCTTGTCCGAAAGCAGCGCCTTGAGGGCTGCCTCTTCGACCTGCCAGCTCTGCTCGTCGAAGGCCAGGAAGCGCACGACAAGGCCGAGATCCTCGGCAAGCTGCAGCCAGGGCGAGACATTGCCTTCGTGGTCCATGCGCGTGACGATGATCTCGTCGCCGGGCTTCATCGTGCGGCCGAGCGTGCGCGACATGTGGTAGGTCAGCGTCGTCATGTTGGCGCCGATGACGATCTCCTCGACGCTGGCCGCGTTGAGGAAATCGGCCATCGCGGCATGCGCCGCGTCGACCACATGCTGCGCAGCGATCGTGGTTTCGAAGAAGCCGCCGAGATTGGCGTTGGTGGTGAGCAGGCAGCGCGACACCGCGTCCGCGACCCCCTGCGGCACCTGCGTGCCGGCGGGATTGTCGAGATAGATGCGGCGCCGCCCATTGTCGGTCAGCGAAAGTGCCGGAAATTTGCCGCGCACAGCCTCGATCGGAAAATCTGCCATCGTCTTCCTCCCCTTATCCTCTCCCGGACGGTTGCCGATCACGGGCACGGATTGCCGACACGCTGGTGGATGACGTCGACCGCTTTTTGCATCTCTTCCGTCCAGGTGACTTCGGCCGAGGACAGCGCCATGTCGAGTTGCCCGACGCTGGTCGCGCCGACGATGTTCGCGGTCACGAAGGGCCGGCTTGTCACATAGGCGTTGGCGAAGAGCGCCGGCTCCATGCCGAAGGAGCGCGCCAGCTCGGTGTATTCCAGCAGCACCTCCGCCGCATTCGGCGTCTCGTAGCGCTGGCCGCGGTTGAAGAGCTGCGAGCGCGAACCCTGCGGCCGCGCGCCATGATTGTATTTGCCGGTGAGATAACCCTGAGCCAGCGGCGAATAGGGAAGAAACGCGATCTCCTCGCGCTCGCAGACCTCGGCGAGGTTCACCTCGAAGGTGCGGTTGACGAGGTTATAGGCGTTCTGCAGCGAGGCGACGCGCGGGCCGATGCCTTTCTCGGCTTCGAAGACGAAGCGCATGACGCCCCAGGAGCTTTCGTTCGAGAGGCCGAGATGGCGGATCTTTCCGGCTTTCACCAATTCCTCGAAGACGGCGAGCGTCTCGGCAATCGGCGTCTCGTCGTCGGGCGCGCCCGCGGCATCGGGCCGGCGCGCCACCGCGCCGACGCGCGTCGGGTTAGAGCCCCACGGAATATCCCGGTCGGGCCAGTGGATCTGATAGAGGTCGATATAGTCGGTGCCGAGCTTCACCAGCGATTTCTCGACCGCGTCGAAAATGTCGGCCCGCACCAGTTTCGACGGACGGTCGCCCCGGAACCAGGTGTTGGCGGTGCGGCCGACCACTTTCGAGGCGAGGATGACCTTGTCGCGGTTGCGGTTGGCTTTCATCCAGCTGCCGATGATCTTTTCGGTCCGCCCTTGCGTCTCCGCCTTGGGCGGGATCGAGTAAAGCTCGGCCGTGTCGATGAAATTGACCCCGCGCGAAAACGCCAGATCCATCTGCGCATGGCCTTCGGCTTCGGTGTTCTGCTGACCCCAGGTCATCGACCCAAGGCAGATTTGCGAAACAAGGAGATCGGTCCGACCGAGGCGGCGTTTGTGCATAAAATGACTCCGGCGGGAGGTTGCGCGGACAGCGCGGGGAGGAAATCGGAACATAGAGCAAAACGCTCGCGTTTGGCAAAGTCGCATAGTGTGGAGGTTGGCCGAAGCGCCAATCAGTTCGTCATCCACGGGCGGAGCAAGGAGCGAAGCGACGCGCGCAGACCCGAGGATCCATGCCGTGACGTTAAGGCGTTGCAACGGTACAGAATTCTGCTCCGCTGCATCCTTCAGCCGAAGTTACGGCATGGATCCTTGGGTCTTCGCTCCGCTCCGCGTCGCTACGCCCAAGGATGACGACTTTTGGGAGGCTCGAGCCAATTTCGAACGCTTGCGACGGTTCACCGAGGTCGCGGAAATCTTGGTGGAAGGAACTATCGCCTGGCCCCAGCCAAAGCCCGCCGCTTGGCCTCGTCGATCAGCATGTTGGCCACCTGCATGCGGATCATGGCGCGCTGGCGCAGATGCGGCGCGACCCGGTCCGGATGGTTGGCGAAGGCGAAGTTGCGGCGGATGCGGCCGAAATCGGCATTCTTGGCCGGACGGTCGAGACCGAGCTCATCGGCGATCGCTTCGGGGTCGATCGGCGGCAGCTTTTCCTCCGGCCGGTGCTCTTCGCCGGCAAGCGCCAGTTTCGCCTGGTCGAGAAGCGCTGCGAACTCCGCCGCGAGGTCGGCGCCAGCCTCGCGGTATTCAGCGGCGACGCTCTCGCCGGCGACCTTGATGCGGCCGGAATGCAGTTCGTCGGCCACCGACAGATAGTCGAACGGGATCGACGGCCGGGCGCCCTGCTCCTCGCCTTTCTCCGAAGCGACGATCAGGTCGTCGAGCAACGAAGCGAAATCGAGCTTGTTCCCGGTGCCGATCTCAGCCTCCTCCTGTGGTGACGGCATGCATTGATGCCGTTGAACATAGGGCGCTCTCGTTAAAAATGAATTCTGGCGACGTTAACAATTGCCGGCTTTTACGTCCGAAGAGACTGCCTGAATCATCGAATAAAAAGCCGGACTGCATCTCGTGCAGTCCGGCAAGGTCGCCAGGAGTGGCGAGGAAAAAGCCAGCCATGAGCCGGCATCGGTGCCTACGGTTGAGCCTGCCGAAAAGTTTCACGAAAAATCGATAATGGCGGAAAAAATTAGTTCGGCATGGCAGCCATGCAATTGCTGCACTGCACAATTTTAACAAATCGATTATATTCTGAGGTCGGGAGGACCAACAGGGGCTATTGAGTCATGGGGTTCTTCACTGAAATGTTCGCACGGCCAAGGCCGCAGGAACACCAGCGTTACCGCGCGGCGCTCGCGCTTCTGAATGCGATGAGCAATACCGACCGCGCCGATATCGGCATCAAGCCGGCGGATTTTCCGCGCATCGCGCGCGAGATGTCGATCCGCTGAGCCGAGCTGGACCAAAAAGGTTTCCCGGGATGCCGGGAAACCTCCAAGTCATTCAAAAGTCAGCGATTTCCGAGAAAAGTCTGCTTGCCGAGCGGCACGCCATTATGGCGCAGGATGTCGTAGGCCGTGGTGACGTGGAAGTAGAAATTCGGCATCGCCACATGCAGCAGGTACTGCAGGCCGGGCAGCGTGGTTTCGCGCCCGCCGAGCCTCACCTGGACCGTCCTGTCCTCCGATCCTTCCAGATCGGCCACCGAGAACGAGGCCAGAAGGTCGAGCGTCTTGGCGATTCGAGCCTGCAGCTCGGCAAAGCTCGCTTCATTGTCCTCATATTTCGGCACCTCGCGGCCGGCGAGCCGCGACGGCGCACCCTTGGCATGGTCGGTGGAGATCTGGACCTGCCTGGCCAGCGCGAACATGTCCGGCGCCAGCCGCGCCGTGAGAAACACCTGCGGATCGATCTTGCGTTCGCCGGCATTCTGCTCCGCCGCCGTCAGCACGCTGGCCAGCGCCTTCAGCCGGGCGGAAAAGACGCCAACCGATATGTCGTACATGGAAATGGTCACGGATAATCTCCCCAGGCGGCCCGAGCGCCGCGGGCCGTGAACTAGCGCTTCCCACCACGATTCTTCAAGCGGTCCTGCCCACGGCGTCACCACGCCGCCGCAATCGCCATGGTAGTATTTTCGTTACCGACCGGAGGATTCGATGAAAAAAGCCGTTTTCGCAGCGACCGTCATTCTCTCACTGGCCGGCTTCGCGCATTCCGCTTTTGCGGCCGATGCGCCCTATATCGACGACAGGTCCAGCGCCGACGCCGTCATCCGCTCGCTTTACAGCGCCATCAATCGCCATGAATTCGCCCGCGCCTGGGGTTATTTCGGCGATACAAAGCCAGCTAAGGATTTCAACGCTTTCGTGAAAGGTTACGACGGCACCGACAGCGTCGACGTCAAGACCGGCGCTGTATCGGACGAAGGTGCCGCCGGCAGCATCTATTACAGCGTCCCAGTCGCCATCCAGGCGACCGACAAGAAGGGCGAGGCCAAGGTCTTCGCGGGCTGCTACACGGTCCGCCAGGTCAATGCGCAGATCCAGGAGCCGCCCTTCCAGCCAATCTTCATCGACAAGGGCGCGCTGAAGCCATCGACCGAGGATTTCGACAGCGCCGTGCCGGCGAGCTGCGGCGACGGCCCGCCGCCGCCGAAGAAGGACGAAGCGCTGGAGCAGGCCAAGAAGGCGTTTCTCGCCACTTATGCCGGGCAGTGCGACAAACAGGATCCCGACGGCAAGCCGATCGGCGAGCCAGAGGCCCATTCGATCCACTACAAGGACAAGAACGCTCAAGCCTCCGACCCGGAGCGCGAGACGCGGCTGTTCCGCTTCTTCTGCTCGATGGCCGCCTACAACGAAACCGCGGTCTATTACGTCGCCGATGACGTCAACGGCGTCACCCAGTTGCAGTTCACCGAGCCGGATCTCGATATCCGCTACGAGAACAACAACAGCGAAGGCAAGGTCGAATCGATCCACATCATTGGCTTCAAGACCAGCGGCTGGGCGACCAACTCGGACTATGACGAGAACACGAAAACCATCACCACATCCGACAAATGGCGTGGCGTAGGGGACGCCTCGTCATCGGGGACCTATCTGTTCCGCAACGGCGATTTTTCGCTCGTCCAGTACGACGTCGATGCGTCCTATGACGGCGAGATCAATCCGCAGACCATCATCGACTACAACACAGCGCCTTGAGCCTCGGCAGAAGGATCAGGGCGCTTTCGTCAGCATCCAGTTCAGCGTGCCGCGCCAGTCCACCATGCGGATCGGCGTGCCATGCGTGCCGGTCTCGAAGCGCACGAAGCGTGTCGGATAGGATTTTTTGGCCAGGATCGAGTGGAAGAAGGCTTCCTGCTTTTCCACCGGGAAGACCACGTCATGGCTGCCCTGGCCGAAGAACACCGGCACACGGCGCTTGAAGGCGGGGCTGGTCAAAAAGCTGTCGTCCCACAGCGAGCCGAGCAGCAGCAGCCCGTTAATGCGGCCGCCCGTATCCTTGCGCGCGGCGAGCTTCCAGCAGATCATGCCGCCCATGGAGCCGCAGGCGACGAAGATCTTCGCGCCGGGCGATTGTTGGGCGTAGTGATCGATGAGCGCCGCGACTTGCGCCGCGCCCTTGTCGCCGAAATCGGGGAAGTCGGGCGAGAGGTAGAGCCCGCCATTCTGCGCCATCAGGTTCTTGATGCGGTTGAAGTTGCCGCCGAAGGTGAAGTCGTCGACGCCTTGCTTGCGGCTGCCGCCTTGTCCATGCAGGTAGAGAACGATGATCGAAGCGCCTTCCGTCCTGCCGACCGCCACATGCCTGACATCGCCGGCGTCGGTCTTCAGCATCAGGTCCTGCTGCACCTTGCGCACGCCGGGGTCGGTGTATTGCGCGCGCACACGCCTTTCCGGCACCTCGTCGCGCTGGTTGATGTCGCGCATCTCATGATAGTCGAGCACAGTGTAGGCGCCGTTGTCGCCGGTGGACAGTGTCGCTGGATAACCGAAGAGGTCGTCCTTGAACGGTTTTAGCGAAAGCGTCTGGCTATGGGCAGCCTGGACGGTAAAACCGGTTGCAACGAGCAGGGCGAGGAGGAAGCGCAATGACATGCCGAGAGGCATGCGAAATTCGGCTCTGCTTTGTCAATCCTGCAGGACGCCGCCCGCCCCTTCCAGCGCCTCGCGCGTGTCGACATCGATCGATGCGCCCTGGCCGATCTCGACATCGATAACGTCGAGACCCTCGGCTTCGACCAGATGGCGCGCGCCGGTATCGCCCTCGAGCTGCGCGACCGCCGCGAAAAGCGACCGCGGCAAAAGCACCGGATTGCCGCGCTTGCCCTGGTGCGAGGCGCGCACCACGGAGCGACCGCCAGAGCTGCGGAACGCATCGATCAGGCTGTCGAGGTCCTTCGACGAAACGCCCGGCATGTCGCCGAGCACGATCATCGCGCCGGCCGAGTCGGGCGCGACCTTCGCAATGCCCGCCTTCAACGACGAGGCCAGGCCGTCGGCGAAATCGGGATTGTCCGCGACTGTCACACCGAGGCCGGCTAGCGCGGAACGCACGCGCTCGCGCTGATGGCCGGTGACGACGACGGTGCTGGCGGCCTTCGAGCCCAGTGCGCGCGAAGCAGTGCGGCGCACCAGCGGCTCGCCATCGAACAACGCCAGAAGCTTGTTCGGCCCGCCCATGCGGCTCGAACGGCCGGCGGCCAGAAGCACGATATCGACCTTCAGCGCCGACCTTGCCGGCTGCGGCGCCGGCTCGCGCGGCTGCGGCCTTGTCGGGATTTCCATAAGAAGCCCGCCGACGCCCATGCCGGCAATATCGCGAGCCGTCACATCGAGCCCGGCAATCAGGCGATCGAGCACCCAGTCGAAGCCGTTCTCCTTCGGGCTGCGCGCGCATCCCGGCGCCCCGACGACGCGCTTGCCGTCGAGCGTCCCAAGCACCAGCAGATTGCCGGGATCGACAGGCATGCCGGCGCGGATGACGGTGCCACCTGCGCGTTCGATCGCGGCCGGCACGACATCGGCGAAATCGCTCATCGCCGAGGCGCCGAAGATCACCACCATGTCATTGTCGCGCGCCAACTGGGTTGCGGCTGCGGCGACGGGCGCGATCTCATGCGGCGTGCGCCGCTCGGCCGTCAGCCGGCCGCCGGAACGCGCCAGCCGCGCCTCGGTGACGCGGAGCGTCTTGTCCAGCACGCTCGACTTCACGCCGGGAAGCACCGTCTGGATGACGCCGACATTGATGGGACGATAGGCGTTGACCGCAAAGATCTCGCGGCCGGCGCAGATCCTCACCACTTTGTCCACCAGGCTTGCGGCGACGGCGAAAGGAATGATCTTCACCGTTGCCACCATCTGGCCCTGCTCGACCGGCGCATGCTGCGCCAGCGTCGCTATTGTGATGGCCGGATCGACGGCATTGATGGCGTCGATCATCCTGGCATCGACGGTGAAGACGCCCGAGGCGCCTGCATGCAGGTTCACCCGCCCCGTCGCGGCCGGCTTGATCTCGATGTTGCGATGGCTCATCGCGGCGGCGATCTTCGCGGCGGCGGCGTCCTCGCCGAGATCGCCCTCAGCAAGGACCGCCGCGACGACTTCAGCGATGCCCGCAGCCTTGAGCGCCGCGATATCCTCGCGGCTCAGCCGGTGCGCCTTGCGGAACCGCTTTTCGCCCGCGGCCGTCGCATGCGCCAGCACCGCCCCTTCAGCCTCGTCGATCGGAACCGGTCCAAATTTCACGCCACGGCGCCTTTTGCTTCGAGACCGCGCGAGCGGAAGGCGTGGATTGTCTGCGCAAGGACGGCGACAGCGATCTCGGCCGGGCTGGCGGCGCCTATATCGAGGCCGATCGGTGCGTGGATACGGGCGATCTGGTCGGCGCCGGCGCCGAGCGCCAGCAAGCGCTCGACACGCTTGGCGTGGGTCTTGCGGCTGCCGAGCGCCCCGACATAGAAGCAGCGGGCATCGAGCGCCGCCTTCAGCGCGAAATCGTCGATCTTCGGGTCGTGGGTGACGGCGGCGAGCGCCGTGTAGCTGTCCAGCGGCGCACGCTTCAGCACGTCTTCCGGCCATTCGGCATGCAGCGCGACGTCGGGAAAGCGCTCAGGGGTGGCGAAAGCGGTGCGCGGATCGATGATCTCGACCGGGTAGCCGGCGATCCTGGCCATCGGCGCCAGCGCCTGGCTGATATGTACCGCGCCGATCACCACGAGGCGCGGCCGCGGCAGATGCGCATTGAGAAAGAAGGTCCGCCCTTCCGCCTCCACCGACCGCGAATTGCCGGTAAGGAACGCATTGGCGATTGCCGCCCCTAGATCGCCCGCGACATGGTCGCCCTCGCGCACGATGCGGTCGCGGCCATCGCCAAGGTCGGTGACAAGCACCGCGGCGCGGCGGGCGCGGCGTTCTTCGTTGAGGGTCTTTAGAATATACGGATCCACGGCGGTCAGCCCAGCCTTTCGACATAGACCTTGATGCGGCCGCCGCACGAAAGGCCCACCTGCCAGGCCGTTTCGTCGGCGACCCCGAACTCCAGCATCCTGGCCTTGCCCGAGCCGATGACGTCGATCGCCTCCGTCACCACGGCGCCCTCGACGCAGCCGCCGGAGACCGAGCCATGGAAATTCCCTTCGGCATCGATAACAAGATGGCTGCCGACCGGACGCGGCGCCGAACCCCAGGTCTCGACCACGGTCGCGATGGCGACATCCTTGCCGTCCTTCATCCAGCCCTCCGCGATGATCAGGGGATCGCGGGCCTCATCGAGATAATTGCTCTCATCCATCGTCGCTTCTCACAAAGTCTGTTTTCCCGCCGGGACATTCCCTGGCAGAGCATATGGCTACGCGGCGCGCCTCCCGCCAGTTTGCAACCAGCGGCGCGGATCGACCGAGGCCGCCGGCCGCTGGTCGAGAGAGGCGCAAAGATCGGTCAGCGCGTCGAGATTATGCACTGCCCGGAACTCGTCGACATGCGGCAACATCGCTTTGACGCCGCGGGCGCGGGCCTCGAACCCGTCGAAGCGCAACAGCGGGTTGAGCCAGATAAGCCGCCGGCAGGATTTATGCAGCCGCTCCATCTCCTGCGAAAGGCCGGTGACGTCGTCGCGCTCCAGCCCATCGGTGATCAAAAGCACCACAGCGCCCTGTCCCAGCACGCGCCGCGACCACAACCGGTTGAACTCGGCAAGCGTATCGCCGATCCGGGTGCCGCCCGACCAGTCCTTGACCGCCGCCGAGCATTCGGCCAGCGCCTCGTCCGGATCGCGGTGGCGCATCTGGCGGGTCAGGTTGGTCAGCCGCGTGCCGAAGACGAAGGCGTGCACGCGCCGCCGCTTTTCCGTCAGCGCATGCAGGAAGTGGAGGAAGATACGCGTGTACTGGCTCATCGAGCCGGAAATGTCGGCAAGCACCACCAGCGGCGGATGCATTTCGCGCTGCGAGCGGAATTTCGGCAGTATAAGCTCACCGCCGGTGCGCGCGGCCGAGCGCATCATGGCGCGCGGATCGACGCGGCGCCCTTTGGCGTCGGCCTTGAAGCGCCGTGTGCGGACGAGATCGAAGGGAAGTTGCAAGGCCATGATCGCCTTTTTGGCCTCGGCCATTTCGCCGGCATCCATCTGGGCGAAGTCCTTCCCGCGCAGCACCTCATTGCCCGAAAAGGTAAGGCGCGCATCAACTTCGATCTCCGGTACTTCCCTCGGCTGATTTTTCTGGTGGCCCTCGAACATCGCCTGGCTGACGCGGTTCTCGGCCGCCCGCGGCTTCTGCTTTTCACGATCGTCCGGCGCGACTGGCGAAAACATCGCCAGCAGCTTCTCGATCAGCTCGCGCGATTTCCAGAACAGGCGGAAGGCCTCGTCGAAGACGGGATGATCCTCGTGCCGCGAGACGAGCACCGCATGCAGCGTCCAGTAGAAATCGTCGCGCGAGCCGATGCCGGCGGCCAGCACCGCCTCGATGGCGTCCTTCACCGAGGCCGGGCCGACGCGCATGCCAGCCTTGCGCAAGGCGCGGGCGAAATAGACGATGTTGTCGGCGATACGCCCATCGGCGCGCGCCTCCTTGGGTTCCGAACGCGGCAAGGGCACCGCCCCTACTCCGCCGCCGAAAGCTCGGCCTTCACCTCATTGAGGATGCGCCGGCCTTCGCCCTCACCGATGCGGGCGATATCGTCCTGGTATTTCAAAAGCACGCCGATCGTATCGGACACGGTCTCCGGATCGAGCGCCACCTTGTCGAGTTCGGTCAGCGCACCGGCCCAGTCGATGGTTTCGGCGACGCCGGGCGCCTTGAACAGCTCGACCTGGCGCAGCTTCTGGATGAACGACACGACCTCCGCCGACAGCCGGCGGTTCGCCTGCGGCACCTTGCGGCGCACGATCTCCAGCTCGCGCTCGGCATTGGGATAGTCGACCCAATGATAAAGGCAGCGCCGCTTCAGCGCGTCGTGGATTTCGCGGGTGCGGTTGGTGGTGATGATGACGATCGGCGGCTCTTCCGCCTTGATCGTGCCGAGCTCGGGAACCGTAACCTGGAAGTCCGACAGGATCTCGAGCAGGAACGCCTCGAAGGCCTCGTCGGTGCGGTCGAGCTCATCGATGAGGAAAACCGGCGCCGCGCCGGCCTTGCCGGTCAGCGCGTCGAGCACCGGGCGGCGGATCAGGTATTTTTCGGAAAAGACGTTGCGCTCCATGTCGGAGCGCACGACCTTGCCGGCCGCCTCCTCCATGCGGATCTCGATCATCTGCGCGGCATAATTCCACTCATAGACGGCCGAGGAGACGTCGAGCCCTTCATAGCATTGCAGGCGGATCAGCCGGCGACCGAGCGCGTCGGCCAGTACCTTGGCGATCTCGGTCTTGCCGACGCCCGCCTCGCCTTCGAGGAACAAGGGCCGCTTCATGCGCAGCGATAAAAACAGCACGGTCGCCAGCGGGCGATCCGCCACATAATCCGCGCCCGTCAAAAGATCGAGCGTTTCGTCGATCGTTTTCGGCACGGGGCGCGGCGCGGTCATCTCGTCTCCGTGGATCCCGCCCGCCCGTTTCAAAGAACGTGATAGCCGCGGTTGTGGTAGATCAGCGGCCGCAAATTATCGCCGATGCGCAAGCCTGTCACCTTGCCAAAAAGCACACGGTGGGTGGCAAGGTCCTTGGCATCGATGATCTCGCAGTCGAACACGGCAAGCGCACCCTTCAGCGTCGGCGCGCCGGTCGAAATCACATCCCACTCGGCAAGCGCAAAGCGTTCGTCCGCCGGCAACCCGGTGGCACCGGAAAAGCCGACCGAGACGGCTTCCTGGTCCGAGGCAAGCGTGTTGAGTGCGAACCTGCCGTTTTTGATGAAAGCCTCGTTCTTGGCGTTCTCGCGGTTGAGGCAGACCAGCACCGTCGGCGGCGTGTCCGAAACCGAACAGGCGGCGATCACCGTCGCGCCTCGTTTGCCGCCGGGCCCGTCCGTGGTCACCACATGCACATGGCCGGCAAAATGCGCCATCGCATCGCGATAGTGCTGCGGTCCGATGTCATTGATCTTCAGCACGCGATAATCCACCTGTCGGAACAAGCCCGTTATATATGGCGGCATATTGCACGCCACAAGTTACCTATCACGGGCGAAGTGCTTGACCGCAATCCGCAAATTCGCGTGTTGCGCGGCGCTTAGCCAGCCTTTAGGCATTTCTTGGAATAGTGTCGGGATTGTATCCCCGGCATGGAGGATCTCTTAGCCCGAATGCGTCTTCTCACGACGACATCAGCCGTGCTGCTCTGGCTGTCGCTGGCAGCGAGCGCCGACGCCGAGACGCTGGTCGGCGTTGCGGCGCCGCTTTCCGGTCCGTCGGCGATCCTGGGCAAGCAGATTGAGAATGGCGCGGGCCTGGCGGCGGAGGCAACCGGCATTACGGTGAAAGCCGTCGACGATGCCTGCACCGCCGATGGCGGCGCCGCGGCGGCAAAGGAATTCGTCGACGCCAAGGTCAATGTCGTGGTGGGTTTTCTCTGCACCGAGGCGATCGAGGCGGCGCTGCCGATCCTGAAGGATGCCAACATTCCGGCCATCACAGTCGGCGTGCGCACCGAAAGCCTGACCGACCGGCGCGCCAAGACCGGTTGGCCGGTCTACCGGCTCGGCCCGCGCGGCGACGATGAGCGCAACGCGGTTGCCGCCAGGCTTACCCAGCTGTGGCGCAACGACCTGTTCGCCATCGTCGATGACGGCACCATCTATGGCCGCGAAATGGCCGAGACCTTTCGCGCCGCGGCCGAGCAGGCAGCGTTGAAACCGGTCTTCGTCGACACGTTCCGGCCGCAGCTCGACAACCAGATCGGGTTGGTCGGCCGGCTGAAAAAGGCCGGCGCGACAAAAGTGTTCGCCGGCGGCGACGGCGACGACATCGCCATCATGGGTCGCGACGCCGCCTCCCTCGACGCCGGCATCACCTTTGCCGGCGGCGAGAACTTGCGCACGCCGCCGGGCGATGTACCCTATGCCGTCGGCACGCTGATGATCGCAACGCCGGAATGGTCGGAGGTAGCCGACCCCAAGATCGTGCACGCCTTCGGCGCAAAAAACATCGTGCCGGACGGCTACACCCTGCCGTCCTATGCGGCAGTCGAGATCGCCAAGGCCGCGCTGACCAGCGCGGAAAGCTCCGGCCAGCCGCTCGGCGATGCGCTGACCGGCCATGATTTCGCGACCGCCATCGGCACCATCCGCTTCGACGACAAGGGCGACCTCAGCCAGAACCCGTTCCGCGTCTTCCGCTTCGACGGCACGCATTTCGTACCGCTGGAGGGCAATTGATGTTCCACACCGGACCGCGCAATCTGATCACCGACGTTACGGGCCTTCGTGTTGGCAATGCCACCGACCCAAGGCTCAAATCCGGCGTCACGGTGGTGCTGTGCGACGAGCCTGCCGTGGCTGGCGTCCAGGTGCTGGGCGGCGCGCCGGGCACGCGCGAGACCGACCTGCTCGAGCCGCAGAATTCGATCGCCGCGATCCATGCCGTGGTTCTGTCGGGCGGCTCCGCCTTCGGCCTCGACGCTGCCTCCGGCGTGCAGGCGGCGCTGCGCGAGAGAAACATCGGCGTCGAGGTCGGCGGCTTCCGCGTGCCGATCGTGCCGGCTGCGATCCTGTTCGATCTGCGCAATGGCGGCGACAAGGATTGGGGCCTTTATCCGCCCTATCGCGAGCTCGGCTATGAGGCTGTGCAGGCGGCAACAATGGATTTCGCCATCGGCACGGCGGGCGCCGGCACGGGCGCGCTGACCTTCGGACTGAAGGGCGGCCTTGGCTCCGCCTCGACCATTCTCGACAGCGGCGTCACAATCGGCGCGCTCGCCGCCGTCAACCCCACCGGCTCGGTGACGGTCGGCCGCAGCCGCCATTTCTGGGCGGCGCCCTTCGAGATCGGCGACGAATTCGGTGGATTGGGTTATCCCGATCCGCTGCCCGAAGATGCCAGGAAGATCCTGCTGAAATACCGCGACAGGCCCGACGGCGGGCATGGGGAAGCCGGCAGCACTACCATTGCCGTCATCGCCACCGACGCCGTGCTGACCAAGACGGCGGCCAAGCGGCTGGCTATTTCGGCGCATGATGGCTTTGCCCGTGCCATCTGGCCGACCCATACGCCGGCGGACGGCGATCTGGTGTTTGCGCTGGCGACCGGCAGGAGCGGCATCGAACTCAACGCCGATGCCGCGATAGACCTGTTTGCGGCCGCCGGTGCGACGATGGCGCGGGCCATCACCCGCGGCGTGCATGCCGCGACGCCGGCCGACGGCGATCTGTTTCCCGTCTGGTCGTCGCGCTGACTGGAGCAATTCCAGGAAAAGTGTGCGGCGGTTGGGCTCGGCGTCTTCGCCGTAGCTTTCCGTCCGGAATTGCTCGAGAACAAAGGTCAGGTCGGATCGGATTTCTCTTCCTCGAAGGTGACCGCGACATCGGAATTCGCGGAAAGCCAGACCTTTTGCCCGTCGATCTCCGCGACCAGGGCGAGCGAAATGTAATGATGATGACCCTTATGCGAGCCCATGCCGCTGTCGGCCTTGGTCAGCTTGATCCGGTCACCCTCGACCTTGTCGACAGTGCCGATATGGACGCCATCGGCGCCGATCACTTCCATATGTCCGCGTATCTTGCTGATGTCGGTGCTCATGCTGGTTCTCCGCTGGATGTGCCCCTTCGGATGCGAGACGGCCGACAATAACAAATGAACGCCGGATTGGATGCATCGCAGGGTACGTCTCGTTCACCATGGCGTGATAGACATGAATTCACCTTCACGCTGTTGACCGCGCTCTACCAGTTTCTCGCGCTTGGCGTACGGTTCTATTTTGCGGCGGGTTTTGCGGCGCTTGTCGCGACAAGCATATGGTTTGCGCGGCAGCGGCGTTGAGCATTGGGCCCGCCTCTGTTAGGACGCGGCCGACGCTTCTCCCAGGCAGGACTGAAAAACGGATGATCCCTCGCTATTCCCGGCCGGAAATGGTCGCCATCTGGTCGCCCGAGACCCGCTTCCGCATCTGGTTCGAGATCGAGGCGCATGCCTGCGATGCGCTGGCGGAATTGGGCGTCATCCCGAAGGAAGCGGCCAGGACCATCTGGGAAAAAGGCGGCGCGGCCAAATTCGACGTCGCCAAGATCGACGAGATCGAGCGCGTCACCAAGCATGACGTCATCGCTTTCCTCACCCATCTCGCCGAGTTCGTCGGACCGGACGCCCGCTTCATCCACCAGGGCATGACCTCGTCGGACGTGCTCGACACCTGCCTTGCCGTGCAGCTGACCCGCGCCAGCGACATCCTGCTCGCCGACATCGATGCCTTGCTTACGGCGCTAAAGCGCCGTGCCTTCGAGCATAAGGACACCGTCACCATCGGCCGCAGCCATGGCATCCACGCCGAGCCGACGACTTTCGGCGTCAAGCTGGCACAGGCCTATGCTGAGTTTTCCCGCTGCCGCGAGCGTCTGGTGCACGCGCGGGAGGATATTGCTACATGTGCCATCTCCGGCGCGGTCGGCACCTTCGCCAACATCGAACCTTATGTCGAAGAGCATGTTGCGGCAAAGCTCGGGCTGAAGCCGGAGCCGGTGTCGACCCAGGTGATCCCGCGCGACCGGCATGCCATGTTCTTTGCCACGCTGGGCGTCATCGCCTCGTCAGTCGAACGCCTGGCCGTCGAGATCCGCCATCTGCAGCGCACCGAAGTGCTTGAAGCGGAAGAGTATTTCTCGCCGGGCCAGAAAGGCTCGTCGGCGATGCCGCACAAGCGCAACCCGGTGCTTACCGAGAACCTCACCGGCCTTGCCCGTATGGTGCGGTCAATGGCGCTGCCGGCGATGGAGGACGTGGCGCTCTGGCACGAACGTGACATTTCGCATTCTTCGGTCGAGCGCATGATCGGGCCGGATGCGACGGTAACGCTGGATTTCGCGCTGGCGCGCCTCACCGGGGTCGTCGACAAGCTGCTCGTCTATCCCGAGAACATGGAGAAGAACCTCAACAAGTTCAGAGGGTTGGTGCATTCGCAGCGCGTGCTGCTGGCGCTGACCCAGGCCGGCCTGTCACGCGAGGACGCCTACCGGCTGGTGCAGCGCAACGCTATGAAAGTCTGGGAGCACGGCGCCGATTTCCTTGAGGAGCTGCTTGCCGACAAGGACGTGACCGCGGCCCTCTCCGAAGCCGAGATCCGCGAGAAATTCGACCTCGGCTACCACACCAAGCATGTCGACACGATCTTCAAGCGGGTGTTTGGGGAGGCCTAAGCTAAGGCAAGGCGTGCGTTAGCGCCCCATCAAGCCTTCCCCGGCACAGTCCTGATCACCGTGCCCCAAGGATCCTCACGGCTTATCTCCTCCTGAACATTATCCGAGCGCATCTCGACCCAGGCCAAGCCCGAGCGGGACGGATCGCGCCTTCCCGCGCCGGCGCTCTGCCAGGCATTGGCGCCGATATGGTGGTGGTAATGGCCGGACGACAGGAACACCGCCTGGCTGCCATATTTGGCGACGGTGTCGAAGCCGAACTGCTCGTGCCACCAGGCCTCCGCATCTTCCGGCCGGCCGACGCGCAGATGCACATGGCCGACAATGGTGTTTTCCGGCGCGCCCTGCCATCCGGCATCGCCCGCCGGCACGCTGCCCACCACCGCCGGCAGGTTGAGCCGCTCGGTCGCCATGGCGATCCGGTCGCCGTTCCATTTCCAGTCCTGCGGGCGTCGGTCGGCATAGATCTCGATGCCGTTGCCTTCCGGATCGGTGAGATAGAGCGCCTCGCTGACCAGATGGTCGGACGCGCCCTCGATGCCGATGCGGTTGGCAGCGGCGTGGCTGATCCAGCGGCCAAGATCGGCGCGCGACGGCAACAGGAAAGCGGTGTGGAAGAGCCCGGCGCTGCGTGGATCATCCGGCTTGGCCGCAGAATCCGGCTCCAAGACCAGCAATGGCCGGTTGGCGGCGCCAAGCGTGATCGCACCGCCGGCGCGGCTCAACTCCTGCAGGCCAACGACGGCGCGATAATAGGAGGCCAGGCCCTCGGCGTCGCGCGCCTTTAACCCGACACGCGACACGCTAACCGGGGTGGTCGCGGCAAAAGGCAGTTCGCTCATCAAACTCTCCGTTCAGGCGACGCCTTTCCCGAAATGGGATTTGCAGGCCGCCGGGTCTTGTTCCCCTCCAAATCGTCGATTGCTATCGTTCACACAAGAGGGCAAGAATCGAACAAGTTGTTCACCATTGTGATCGCACCGATTTTGGCGACAGGGTTGCAGGTGAGAAGGCCGCTCGCTACATCGGCCCGATGAAAGTCAAAGACGCAGATATTCTCATCGTACCGGGCTACACCAATTCCGGCCCCGAGCACTGGCAGACCCGCTGGCAGTCGAAACTGTCGACGGCGCGGCGCGTCGAGCAGGCGGAATGGACCAAACCCGTACGCGAGGACTGGACGGCGAGCGTGGCGAACGCCGTGAACGAGGCCGAGCGGCCGGTGGTGCTTGTCGCGCATTCGCTTGGCGTCGCGGCGGCGGTGCAGGCCATCCCGCAGTTCAAGAAGCCCGTCGCCGGCGCTTTCTTCGTCGCGCCGCCGGATGTCTCGAACCCGGAAATCAGGCCGAAGCACCTGATGACCTTTGGCCCTTATTCGCGCGATCCGCTGCCCTTTCCGTCGATCGTCATCGCCAGCCGCAACGACCCGTTCTGCGCCTACGAGATCGCCGAGGACATCGCTGCCGCCTGGGGGTCGCTCTTCATCGACGCCGGCGAGGCCGGCCACCTCAACCAGGACGCCGGCTTCGGCCCGTGGCCGGAAGGTTCGATGACTTTCGCCAAGTTCTTGACGGAACTGAAGCAGCCCTAGGCCGACCTCAAGAGCCGATCGAATCCCGCATGCTCTTCAACAAGGTCTTCGCGCCAAGCGAGATCAGCGTGTGGTCCGAGCCCATGGCCAGCAGCCGATAGCCCATCGACACGACGCGGCCGGCGATTGCCGGCTCGATAACGTAGATGGCGGCATGCTTTCCGGCCTTGCGCGTCCGCTCGGCGATCGAAGCGACCGTCTCCATCATGCTTTCCAGCGTCGAATTGATGGTGGTGCCGTTCGACCAGGCGATCGAGAAATCCGACGGGCCGACGAAGATGCCGTCGATGCCGGGCGTATCGAGGATGCCGTCGAGCGCCTCGAACGCCGCTCGCGTCTCGACCATCGCGAAGGCCATGGTGCGCTGGTTCGAGTCGCGCAGCCATTCGGCGTGGTCGCCCTTGCCGTGGCGCGGGAAGGCGTAGGTCGGGCCCCAGGAGCGCTCACCCAGCGGCGGATATTTCATCGCCGCGGCGAAAAGCCTGGCGTCGGCCACCGAGTTCACCATCGGCGCGATCACTGCCTCGGCGCCAAAATCGAGCGCGCGGCTCGCCATGTCGAAGCGGCCGACCGGAATGCGCACCAGCGCCGGCTTGCTGGCGGCCAGCACCGGCACCAGGCCGCGCAGCACGCTGTCCTCGTGGTGGCCGCCATGCTGCATGTCGAGGGTGACGGCGTCAAAGCCTTGCTTGGCGATGATTTCGACCGTCAGCGCGTCCGGCACGCCGGACCAGGCGGTGAACAGCGTTTCGTCGGCGGCCAGGCGGGATTTGAGCGACATCGGACTTTCCTTGGTGACAATCCGCAGTTTCAGCCGGAAACGACGGCAAAGGCAAAGAAAAACCGCCCGGTTTGGCCGGGCGGTCGATTGGTCCAGCTAGAGGCCGGCCTCAGGCATTCTTGATCTCCTCGATCGCCTGGGCCATCAACTCGTCCATGGTGCGGCGGATCTGATGGTCGGACTGATTGACGCCGGCGGCATCGAAATCCTTGCGAATCTTGCGGAAGACATCGTGATCGCCCGCCTCCTCGATATCGGAGACCACCACTTCCTTGGCATAGGCTTCGGCATCGGCGCCGGATTTGCCCAGCTTCTCGGCGGCCCACAGGCCAAGCGCCTTGTTGCGCCGCGCCGCGGCCTTGAAGCGAAGTTCCTCGTCGAAGACGAATTTGCGCTCAAAGCCCTCTTCGCGGTCTTTCATGCTGCTCATGACGTCCCTCCGATCAAATCCGATTCGCGTTCGCGGTGAATATGTGTGATGGGCAAGCACAAATCAAAAGGCCGCGACCCGGTCAATATACTTCGTCGCATGCTGCGCTGCGGCATTTCAGTCCCGAAAGCGGTTGATTCGCCGGATTTGGCGATTGAGCAAACCAGGCGATTGCGATAACACCGGCATTGAACACCGCCGTCGCCATACTAATTTAGGCAGACGGACAGGAACCGGTCACTTGCCGCCTGCCCGCAGACCCAGAGAAAAAATCAAATGAAAAATCGCCGCCGCATTTACGAAGGCAAGGCCAAGATCCTCTATGAGGGACCTGAGCCGGGCACGCTGATCCAGTTCTTCAAGGATGACGCCACCGCCTTCAACAAGAAGAAGCACGAAGTGGTCGATGGCAAGGGCGTGCTCAACAACCGCATTTCCGAGCACATCTTCAACCACTTGAACCGCATGGGCATCCCGACCCACTTCATCCGCCGGCTCAACATGCGTGAGCAGTTGATCAAGGAAGTCGAGATCATCCCGCTCGAGGTCGTCGTGCGCAATGTCGCCGCCGGCTCGCTGTCTAAGCGCCTCGGCATCGAGGAAGGCACGGTGCTGCCGCGCTCGATCATCGAATTCTACTACAAGGCCGACGCGCTCGACGACCCGATGGTGTCGGAAGAGCACATCACCGCCTTCGGCTGGGCGAGCCCGCAGGAAATCGACGACATCATGGCGTTGGCCATCCGCGTCAACGACTTCCTTTCCGGCCTGTTCCTCGGCGTCGGCATCCAGCTTGTCGACTTCAAGATCGAATGCGGCCGCCTGTTCGAGGGCGACATGATGCGCATCGTGGTCGCCGACGAAATCTCGCCGGATTCCTGCCGCCTCTGGGATGTCGCCACCCAGGACAAGCTCGACAAGGATCGCTTCCGCCGCGACATGGGCGGCCTGGTCGAGGCATATCAGGAAGTCGCCCGACGTCTCGGCATCATCAACGAGAACGAGCCGCCGCGCCCGACGGGTCCGGTCCTCGTCGCCTCTTCCGATGCGCCCAAGGGCCTGAAGCACTGAATACTGACGGGGCCTGCCGGGTAATGGCAGGTCCACCGCCTGATCCATCACTTAGGAGTATCGATGAAAGCCCGCATCACCGTGACCCTCAAGAACGGCGTCCTCGACCCGCAGGGCAAGGCGATCGAGCATGCGCTCTCTGGACTGGGCTTCGACGGTGTCGGCCAGGTTCGCCAGGGCAAGGTGTTCGACATCGAGCTCACCGGAACCGACAAGGCCAAGGCCGAAGCCGATCTCAAGGCCATGTGCGACAAGCTCCTGGCGAACACGGTGATTGAGAATTACGCGGTGGAGATTGCCTGACAATGAAATCAGCCGTTGTCCTCCTGCCTGGCCTCAACCGTGACCGCGACATGATCGCGGCGCTGACCAAGATTTCCGGCCAGGCGCCGGCGACGGTGTGGCAGACCGACACCGAAATCCCCGATGTCGACCTGATCGCCATCCCCGGCGGTTTCTCCTTCGGCGACTATCTGCGTTGCGGCGCGATCGCGGCGCGCATGCCGGTGATGCGGGCGGTGGCCGAAAAGGCCGCCAAGGGCGTCACCGTCATCGGCGTCTGCAATGGCTTTCAGATCCTGGTCGAGGCGGGACTGCTGCCCGGCGCCTTGATGCGAAACGCCTCGCTGAAATTCGTCTGCCGTCAGGTCAAGCTCGAAATCGCCAACGCCAACACCATGTTCACGGGCCGCTACCGGCCCGGACAGATCATCCGCTCACCCGTGGCGCATCATGACGGCAACTATTTCGCCGACGCTGAGACGCTCGCCCGGCTCGAAGGCGAAGGCCAGGTCGTGTTCCGCTACGCCGAAGGCACCAACCCCAACGGCTCGATCAACGACATCGCCGGCATCGTCAACGACAAGGGCAACGTGCTTGGTCTGATGCCGCATCCCGAAAACCTGATCGAGGCGGCGCATGGCGGCAATGATGGACGCGCGCTGTTCGAAAGCGCGCTCGGCCTCGCGGCTTGATCCTTTAACATCCTATCGGAACGCGGGGGCGGACTGACCATGAGACCGACGATTGCTCGCCTTGCTCTCGTGGCCGCCGCCGGGCTCGGCTTGGCGTCCTGCCAGTCCAGCCCCAAGACGGCGCCGGTTCCCTCGGGCAAGAGCGCCTCGCTGCTGGCGATGGAACAGGTCGCGATCTCGGCGCACAAATGCTGGATCGCCAGCAAGGATCCGGCCTTCAAGCCCTACCAGATGGCCAATGAGCTCAATTCCTACAGCGGCACGCCGCGCTTCCTGCTTGTGCCCGCCAAGCACTATGGCGGCAAGCCACTGCTCGTCGTGCAGGCGCAGGGCAATTCTAGCCGCGTCGATGTGTTCGGGCCGCTGATGAACGAGCCGCTCGGCGCGCGCATCGGTTCCGACATCGCCCGCTGGCAGGCCGGCAATCCGTCCTGCGCGGCAGCCGCGTGAACCTGCCATGAGCCGGTTCCTGCAGAAGGCGGGACTGGTTATCGGGTTTATCGGGCTCGTCCTGCAGGCCGCGATCACCATTCCGGCGTCGATGGCGGCAGGGCGCAGCCTGCTTGGCTCGATTGTCTTTCTCTTCAGCTTCTTCACCATCTTGACCAACATAGCCGCCGTGATGGTGCATGCTTCGCTGCTATCGCCCACAGGCTATGCCTGGTTCCCGGCCTTCGCCGGGCAGCGCATGCGCGCCGGCGTCGCGGTCGCCATCACGTTGGTCTTCATCGTCTATGCGACCGTGCTGGCCGGGCTTTGGCAGCCGCAGGGCCTGTTCCTGCTTTGCGACATCCTGCTCCACTACGTCACGCCGCTGATCTTCGTGCTGTGGTGGCTCATTGCGGGCGCGGATGGCTCGACGCGCTGGCGCGATGTCTCCTGGTGGATGATCTATCCGCTCGCCTATCTCGCCTACGCGCTGATACGCGCGCCCTTCGCCGGCGAAGTGCCCTACCCGTTCCTCGACGTTGCCAAGAACGGCGCGGCCAGCGTCGCCGTTTCGGCTGCGGGCGTCACCGCGCTGTTCATCGGATTGAGCGTGCTTGCCGTGCTGATCGATCACGGCATCGGCCGGTTGCGGGCAAAGCCCGCAACCCGCGTCCGATCGAGCCAAAGATAAGCCACTACTCCCAGAACGACCTGATGCCTTCGCGATGAGCGTCGCAGCGCGAGATGCCGATATCCTTGAGCTGCTCGTCCGTCATCTCCAGCAGCGCGAGGCGGCCGCGCCGGCGCTCGAGCATGCCGCCGATCTGCGTGACGATGGAACGGAGCGCGACCACCATCCGGCTGACAAAGCCGCGATGGGCCAAGGGCTCAGCCTGCGCACCAAAAGCCGGGCGAGCGTAGCGAATTGTCTCAATTGTATCCATTGTCGTTCTACCTTGTCTCGATTGTACCTTTCCAATCGCCGGTTCGATATGGATTGACTCATCGCGCGGTGCAATATAGAAAATTGTCACCATGACAAATTGGCTCCCTGACCTCTCCTCTGGCTCCGGTCCGCTGTACCAGCGTCTTGCTGACAGCATTGAGTCAGATATCGATAAGGGCGTCATCGATGCCGGTGCAAAACTGCCGCCGCAGCGCGACCTCGCCTACGATATCGGCACGACGGTCGGCACCATCGGCAGGGCCTATCAGTTGCTGCGCGAACGTGGCCTGGTGAGCGGCGAGGTCGGTCGCGGCACCTATGTGCTCGGCCAGCGTACAGAGACCCCGAAATCCGATGTCGAGCCCGGCTTGCAAGGCACACGCCCCATCGACGCGCCGAGCGGCAAGCTGCGCTTCGACAGCACCGCCGCGCCCGATGTCGGCCAGGGTGCGGTGATCGCCGACATCCTGGCGCGTACCGCGCAGGAACATCCCTACGATATCTCGAGCTACACGCGTGATTTTCCCGAACGCTGGTACGAGGCTGGAAGCCGCTGGTTGGCGCGCAATGCTTTCCGCCCCTCGCCCGATTCGATCGTGCCGACGCTGGGCACCCATGCCGCGGTCATGGCGGCGATCGCGGCGCTGACCATGCCCGGCGACTATGTCGTCTTCGAGCACCTAACCTATTCGCAGATCGCCCGCAGCGCCGGGCTGATCGGCCGCCGCACGGCGCTGGTTTCGACTGATGACAACGGCATTGACCCGGATGATTTCGAGCGCGTCTGTGCGCAGAAACATCCAAAAGTGATGTTCCTGATGCCGACCGCGAAAAACCCGACGCTGGTGACGCTGTCGGCGGAGCGGCGGCAGGCGATCGCGAAGATTGCGCGCGAATACAATGTCGCGCTGATCGAGGACGATCTTTACGGCGAGCTCACCGACGACCCGACACCGTTGCTGGCCGAATATGCGCCCGAGCGCACCATCGTCGCCGGCGGTCTGTCGAAGTCGGTCGCCGCCGGCGTGCGCGGCGGCTGGCTTTCCTGCCCGCCGGCCTACCGCCACCGCATCCGTGTCGCGCACAAGATGATGACCGGCGGCCTGCCCTTCCTGCTGGCCGAGGTCGGCACGCGGCTGGTGATGTCGGGCCAGGCGGGCGATATCCGCAAGCGCTGCATTGCCGAAATCCAGGCGCGCCTCGCTGTCGTGCGCGACGTGCTGGCGGGGTTCGACTTCAAGGCAAGGGACAACGTGCCCTTCGTCTGGCTGACCTTGCCGGACCCGTGGCTGTCCGGCACGTTCAAGAACGCCTGCCTGGCGCAAGGCGTGCTTATCGACGACGAGGACGAGTTCAAGGCCGGGCGCTCCGAGCAGGTCTTTCACGGCGTGCGCTTCGGCATATCGCAACCGCGGCAAAGCAACGATGTCGCCGGCGGCGTCGCCGTCATCCGCCGCCTGCTCGACGAGGGCCGCGCCGGCTACGACAGTTTTTCCTGATCAAGCCTGAAAGCCCCGACCCTAAGCATCACCAGAGTGGCAGTTTTCCGGCGTTTTCCCCATCTGGTGGGGGTGTATCGCGCGAAAGCTTGCGATAAGAGGAGACTCAAAGAACCTCCCCTCTCCCACGGACAAAAATCGCCGCTCATGACCATTTCCAATTCCGTGCCGATCACCCCCGAGCTCATCGCCGCGCACGGGCTGAAGCCCGACGAATACCAGCGCATTCTGGATCTGGTCGGCCGTGAGCCAAGCTTCACCGAGCTCGGCATCTTCTCGGCGATGTGGAACGAGCACTGCTCCTACAAGTCCTCCAAGAAATGGCTGCGCACCCTGCCGACCAGCGGTCCGCAGGTCATCCAGGGTCCAGGCGAGAACGCCGGCGTGGTCGATATAGGCGACGGCGACTGCGTGGTCTTCAAGATGGAGAGCCACAACCATCCGTCCTACATCGAGCCCTATCAGGGCGCGGCGACCGGCGTCGGCGGTATCCTGCGCGACGTCTTCACCATGGGCGCACGGCCGGTTGCGGCGATGAATGCGCTGCGCTTCGGCGCGCCTGACCATCCCAAGACCCGGCATCTGGTCGCCGGCGTGGTTTCGGGCGTCGGCGGCTATGGCAATTCCTTCGGTGTGCCGACGGTCGGCGGCGAGGTCAATTTCGACGCCCGCTACAACGGCAACATCTTGGTCAACGCCTTCGCGGCGGGTCTTGCCAAGACCAACGCCATCTTCCTGTCGCAGGCCAAGGGCGTCGGCCTGCCGGTCGTCTATCTCGGCGCCAAGACCGGGCGCGACGGCGTCGGCGGCGCCACCATGGCCTCGGCCGAGTTCGACGACAAGATCGAGGAGAAACGCCCGACCGTGCAGGTCGGCGATCCCTTCACCGAAAAATGCCTGCTGGAGGCCTGCCTCGAGCTGATGGCCTCGGGCGCCGTCATCGCCATCCAGGACATGGGCGCGGCCGGCCTCACCTGCTCGGCCGTCGAGATGGGCGCCAAGGGCGACCTCGGCATAGAGCTCGACCTCGACAAGGTGCCGGTGCGCGAGGAGCGCTTGAGCGCCTATGAGATGATGCTGTCGGAAAGCCAGGAGCGCATGCTGATGGTGCTGCGCCCCGAGAAGGAAGAGGAAGCCGAGGCGATCTTCCGCAAATGGGGGCTCGACTTCGCCATTGTCGGCAAGACCACCGACGATCTGCGCTTCCGCGTCATCCACCAGGGCGACGAAGTCGCCAATTTGCCGATCAAGGAGCTGGGCGACCAGGCGCCGGAATATGACCGCCCCTGGGTCGAGGCGAACAAGCCGGCGCCGCTAGCCGCGAACGATGCGCCGAAGGCGGATGTCGCCGACGCGCTGCTCAAGATGCTGGGCGGACCGGACCTCTCCTCGCGCCGCTGGGTCTGGGAGCAGTATGACACGCTCATCCAGGGCAATTCGCTGCAGCTCCCCGGCGGCGATGCCGGCGTGGTGCGCGTCGAGGGCCATGCGACCAAGGCGCTCGCCTTCTCCTCCGACGTCACGCCGCGCTACTGCGAGGCCGACCCTTACGAAGGCGGCAAGCAGGCGGTGGCCGAATGCTGGCGCAACCTGACCGCCACCGGCGCGCTGCCTCTCGCCGCCACCGACAACCTCAATTTCGGCAATCCGGAGCGGCCCGAGATCATGGGCCAGTTCGTCGGCGCCGTGAAAGGCATCGGCGATGCCTGCCGCGCGCTGGGCTTCCCGATCGTCTCCGGCAATGTCTCGCTCTACAACGAAACCAATGGCCGCGGCATCCTGCCGACACCGACCATCGGCGGCGTCGGGCTGATCGCCGACTGGTCGAAGATGGCGCGCATCGGCTTTGCCGCTGAGGACCAGATGATCGTGTTGGTCGGCGCGCCGCCGAGCTGGGGCAGTCATCTCGGCCAATCCGTCTATATGCGCGACCTCCACGGCCGCGCCGACGGTCCGCCGCCGCCGGTCGATCTCGCGCATGAAAAGCGCGTCGGCGACCATGTGCGCTCGCTGATTGCATCCGGCATCGTGACCGCCGCGCACGACATCTCCGACGGCGGCCTGGCGATAGCGCTGGCCGAAATGGCGATGGCTTCCGGCATCGGCGCCAGCATCCCGGGGCTCACCGGCACCGATCCGATCCCGGTCTGGTTCGGCGAAGACCAGGGCCGCTACCTGCTGACGCTGTCGATCGATCCGCAAAGCAGCGAATGGGACCGAATCTGCGAGGAGCAAGGCAAGCTCGGCATCTTCGCGCCTTGGATCGGCACCACGGGTGGCAGCACGCTGAAACTCGGCGATGCCCGTGCGATCCCGGTGAGCGAGCTGAAGGCCGCCCATGAAGGTTGGTTCCCGCGCTTCATGGACCAGGCCAGTTGACCAGGCTGACTGCGAAGGCGCTGATCGCAGTCGTCTTCTGGCCTTCGCTGTTCTTCTTCTGGTTCCTCGGCCCTTTCGTTTTCGTGTTGCTGTCGACCACCTCGAGCGAGGTGTGCCCACGGCTGGAAACCCGCGACGAGTTCCTTGCCGCGGCGAACGCCGCTTTGCCGATGCTCGTCTTGCAGACCCTGATCTACGCGGTTCCGGTCGTCTGCCTGGTGCTGTGGGACAGGCTCGCGCCGGAGCCGGCGCGGGCACGGCATATCGCGACCTGCATCAAGCTCTTCGTCGTTGCCGCGATCATCGGAGCGACTTGGGACTATGGCTCGTCCCTGGTCTGCGACGGCTATGGCCAACCCTTCTTCTCGTCCGCCTGGCGAATGACGAGCTATCTTCCGATCGTCGGCCTGCTCATCAACATCCCGCTTTATGTACTGACTTTCAGTCTCGGCCGGGCCTTCTCGACCCGCGATGACATCACCGAAGACGGCGTGGTCCATTCGAAGCAGGACAATTCTTAGGCCGCTGTCGCGGACGGAACGGCTTCAATCCGGGCCGGAAAGGCTTTAGGCTCGCGAGTCAGATCATACCGGTGCTGCCTAGCTGCCCGCGCACGAGACAGGATTTTGCCATGGCAATGGATGCCCACGACATCGAAAAACTGATCAAGGAAGGCATTCCGGACGCCAAGGTGACGATACGCGACCTCGCCGGCGACGGCGACCACTACGCGGCCGAAGTGGTGGCCGAGAGTTTCCGCGGCAAGAGCCGTGTCCAGCAGCACCAGATGGTCTATGACGCGCTGAAGGGCAATATGGGCGGCGTGCTGCATGCGCTGGCGCTGCAGACGAGCGTCCCGGACTGAGCGATATCGCGCTTAGGGGTTGGCCCAAAATCGCGTGATCCCTTGCGCCATTGGGCCAGTGTCTCGGCTAACGTCTTGTTTCAGCCACCCTATGGGTTTATTTGATGGACATGCTTCGAGCCTGACTCCCACAGGCGTGAAAGGATTGTCCATGACTGGCATCAGCGACTACATCGACAATGAAGTGAAGAGCAACGACGTCGTGCTCTTCATGAAGGGCACCCCGGGCTTCCCGCAATGCGGCTTCTCCGGCCAGGTGGTGCAGATCCTCGATTATATTGGGGCCGACTACAAAGGCGTGAACGTGCTCGACTCGGCCGAACTGCGCCAAGGCATCAAGGACTATTCCAACTGGCCGACCATCCCGCAGCTCTATGTGAAGGGCGAATTCGTCGGCGGTTGCGACATCGTGCGTGAAATGTTCCAGGCCGGCGAGTTGCAGGACTTCCTGGTCGAAAAGGGCGTCAGCGTCAAAGGCGCAGCCTGATTCAATCTTGCTCGCCGGCGCGAAGGCGAACCTTCGGCCGGCAAGCATCGCCTGAGGGCGCCCCCACCTCGGCATTATGAACCCGCATCGCGGGGATGAGACGAACCGCGCCGGCCAGCCGGCGCTTGTTCGTTTGAAAGATCGGACTTTGCCGTGGACAAGCAGGTAGAAGCGTCGCAACGGGCAAGCAGCTTGCCCATTCCGCGCTGGGAATTCATCGCGCTGTGCGCAGCGCTGATGGCGCTCAACTCCTTGGCCATCGACATCATGCTGCCGGCGCTGCAGCAGATCGGCGCCTCGCTCGGCGTCGAGAGCGTGAACCACCGCCAATATGTCATCACCGCCTATATGCTCGGCTTCGGCGGCGGACAGCTTTTGTTCGGGCCCATTTCGGATCGCTTTGGACGCCGCGCGCCACTGGTCTTTGGCCTGGTCGTCTATGTCGTGGCCGCGGCCGCCGCCGCCATAGCGCCCAGTTTCGCCCTGTTGCTGACCTGGCGTCTCGTCCAGGGTATCGGCGCGGCCGCAACCCGCGTCATCGCCGTCTCGATCGTGCGCGACACGTTCGAAGGCCGGCGTATGGCCGAGGTGATGTCGCTGATCTTCATGGTGTTCATGGCCATCCCGGTCATCGCGCCCGGCATCGGCCAGTTCGTCATGCTGTTCGCCAGCTGGCACTGGATTTTCGTCACTATGGCTATCGGCGCGCTGATCGTTTCGACCTGGGCTCTGCTGCGCCTGCCGGAGACGCTGCATCCCGAATATCGCCGCTCGCTCACGGTAGGATCCGTGCTCGGCGGCTTCCGCATCGTGCTCACCAACCGGCTCACGCTTTGCTATGCCTTTGCCAGCACGTTCATCTTCGCCGCCATGTTCGGCTTCATCAGTTCGGCGCAGCAGATCTACATCGACGTCTTCCATGTCGGAGAATTGTTCCCGCTGATCTTCGCCGGCGTCGCCGGCGTACTCGCCTTCTCCAACTATCTCAATTCGCGGCTGGTCGGCCAAATTGGCATGCGCCGCCTGTCGCAGGGCGCGCTGCTCATCTTCCTGTGCATCAGCCTTGCCTGGCTGGTGGTCTCGCTCGAGATGCAGATGCCGCTCTGGCTCTTCGTCACCTTCTTTGCCGGCGCGATGCTGCCGTTCGGCGGACTAGGCGCGAATTTCAACGCGCTGGCCATGGAGCCGCTCGGCGAGCTCGCCGGCACGGCGGCGTCCATCCTTGGCTTCATGCAGACTTTTCTCGGCGCCCTCATTGGTGCGGCGATCGGCCAGGCCTATAACGGCACGGTCACGCCTCTGGCCGCGGGCTTCTGCAGCGTCTCGGTCGCGGCCTTGCTGATGATCCTGATCGCCGAGCGAGGCAGGATGTTCCAGCCCCACAATCCCCCCGTCTCGGGGCACATCACCGATCTGCACTAGATTGCGGTCTGGCCGGCGATTGCCGGTCGTGGACGCAGCGGGACTACCCTTATTCGGCCCAGAGCTCGCGGCGCAGCTCGTCCCAGCTTTCTCTGTCCGGCGCGACCAGCAGGCCGCCGTCGACATGCGAGGGCAGATAGACGCTGCCGTCGACGCGCGCGACATGGCCGCCGGCTTCCTGATGGATCAGCGCGCCCGCCAGATGATCCCAGGGCATCAGCTTGTTGTAGAGCACGAAATGGGCGTGACCGCTCGCAAGCAGCCGGTATTCATGCGCCGCGCAGCGATAGGCGAATTGCGACAGCGTCTTGGTCTGGTTGCGGGCGAGCCGCGACCGTTCAGGCTCTTGGAGAAACTGCCAGGAAACGGCGCCGGTCATCTGCGACATCGGCACCGGCGCCGCGACGCGAACCTTCTCCAGCGCGCCATGCGCGTGGCGGATATGGCTACCGGCGCCCTTGGCGCCGATCAGCCAGTCCTTGCCGACCGGATCGTGGATGATGCCCGCGACCGTCTCGCCATTAACGACGACGCCGGCCATGACGCCGAACAGCGGTACGCCGGAGGCGAAGTTGAAAGTGCCGTCGACCGGATCGATGACGAACGCTAGCGCGGCATCGCCAAGGCCCGACAGCAGCGCCGGATTGTCGGAGCAGGCCTCCTCGCCGACCACCATGGCGTCTGGATAGCGCTCGCGCAGCCGGGCGGTGATCAGCCTCTCGGCATTGACGTCCGCTTCCGTCACCAGGTCGGCGGCGGAGGTTTTCTGGCGCACGTCGCCCTCGCCCAGCCGCCGGAAACGCGGCATGATTTCAACCCTGGCTGCATCGGCGAGAAGGTCGGCCAGCCAGTCGATCGCGTGATCGTCAAATGTCATCGGAAATGTCTTGTCCTGGGTTCGTGGCGAGCCCCGCGAAGTCGAACAGCTTCCTGTCCAGGAGATGCGAGGGCCGCACATTGGTCATGGCGCGGATCATCGTATCCTTGCGGCCCGGCATGCGCTTCTCGATGTCGTCGAGCATCGCCTTCATGGCGTTGCGCTGCAGCCCTTCCTGGCTGCCGCACAGGTCACAGGGAATGATCGGGAATTTCATCGCGTTGGCGAATTTCTCGAGGTCGGCCTCGGCGCTGTAGGCGAGCGGCCGCAGTACCATGACGTCGCCCTCGTCATTGAGGAGCTTGGGCGGCATGGCGGCAAGGCGACCGCCATGAAACAGGTTCATGAAGAAGGTCTCGAGTATGTCCTCGCGGTGGTGGCCAAGCACCAGCGCCGAGCACCCCTCCTCGCGCGCGATGCGATAGAGATGGCCGCGCCTGAGCCGCGAGCAGAGCGAGCAATAGGTGCTGCCCTCGGGCAGCTTGTCGGTCACCACCGAATAGGTGTCCTGGTATTCGATGCGATGCGCGATGCCGTTGGCGTTGAGATAGTCGGGCAGGATATGTTTCGGGAAATTCGGCTGGCCCTGGTCGAGATTGCAGGCAAGCAGATCCACGGGGAGCAGGCCGCGCCATTTGAGGTCGAGCAGCAGGGCAAGCAGGCCGTAGGAATCCTTGCCGCCGGAGAGCGCCACGAGCCAGCGTTCGCCGGGCTTCACCATGGCGAAATCCTCGATCGCCTGGCGGGTGAGCCTCAACAGCCGCTTGCGCAGCTTGTTGAACTCGACCGAGGACGGCACGTCGCGAAACAGCGGATGGAAACCGCCATCGGCCTCATCGTCGATCGGTTCCAGGGATTTCACATCTGGCAGCATGTTCATGGCGCTGGTACCCACGGGGTCCTGTTGGCGCACGGCTTACCGGACATAGCGAACAAAGAAAAGGCCGCCTCGAGGGCGGCCTTGGATGTTGCGGCTGATTGAGTTCGATCAGCGCGAGTAGAATTCGACGACCAGGTTCGGTTCCATCTGCACGGCGAACGGAACGTCCGAGAGGCCGGGAACGCGCGCGAAGGTCGCGGTCATCTTGTTGTGGTCGGCTTCGATGTAGTCCGGGACGTCGCGCTCGGCGAGAGCGACCGATTCCAGCACGATCACGAGCTGCTTCGACTTCTCGCGCACCTCGATCACATCGCCCGGCTTGCAGCGATACGAACCGATGTTGGTGCGCTTGCCGTTGACGTTGACATGGCCGTGGTTGACGAACTGACGGGCGGCGAAGATGGTCGGCACGAACTTGGCGCGGTAGACGATCGCGTCGAGGCGCGACTCCAGCAGGCCGATCAGGTTCTCGGAAGTGTCGCCCTTGCGGCGGTTGGCCTCTTCATAGACCTTGCGGAACTGCTTTTCCGAAACGTCGCCATAGTGACCCTTCAGCTTCTGCTTGGCGCGCAGCTGCAGGCCGAAGTCGGAAAGCTTGCCCTTGCGGCGCTGGCCGTGCTGGCCGGGGCCGTATTCACGCTTGTTGACCGGGGACTTCGGGCGGCCCCAGATGTTTTCGCCAAGGCGGCGGTCGATTTTGTATTTCGCGGATTCGCGCTTGCTCATCGCATTCCCTTTCAAAACAATATACCCGGAACCCCATGGCTCCGGGCGAAGGAAACGCGCCCTCCTCTGGCCTCCGTTTTCGAGACCTGACAGGGTTTCCCACGCAAAGCGACGGAAAACCCACGGGACACGTCAAAAGAAACCACCGGGCGTCGCCACCCGGTGTTGGTGGGCCTGTTAAACACAGATTTAACCGCTGTCAAGCTTGTGGCTGGCGGCATTAAGCGCAAGCTTATACCATTCCTGCGTTGCATGCGGCGCTGGACGTGGCGGAAAGTTGCACGCCGTCGGCATCGGGGCGGATGCAGCGTCTTCGGCGGCGAACGCCCTGCACATGATGAAGGGACTGGAGCAGAGGAGTGCGAATTCCCATGAAGAAGTTCTTCCTTACCCTGACCGGAGCCGCCGTCTTGGCCGGGTCGATGGCGGTCATGACGCCTGAACCGGCCATGGCCAGGCATTGGTATGGCCACAAGCAGGTGTGCCGCGTCGTGGTGAAGAAAAGAGTCGTCTGGCGTCACGGCCACCGCCATGTCGTGCGCTACAAGACGAAATACTGCTGGTGGCGCTACTAACCTATTGCGCAGCAGAGGATTGACGCAGGCCCGCGGCCAACGCCGCGGGCTTTCATTTCGGCCTCTATGACTTCTTGCCGGGCAGGCCCTTGCGTTTGGTCTCCGCGAATTCCTCGAGCTGCTTCTCGCTCATCGATTCATACATTTCACGCGACGCGCCCTTGAGCTCGCTCTTCTTGGTCTCGCCGCGCTTGGCGGAAAGGGCTGCGCCCGCGGCTTTTTGCTGGGCTTGCGATGTGGCAGGCATGGCTGTCTCTCCTTTGCTGGAGAGCAATTCCAGGAAAAACGGTTCTCCGTCAGGAATTGCGTCAATCAGATGGAGTAGAAACGCTGCGCTTCGGCGGCAGTTCCAGCGTCAGCAGCCCAATCCCCGGAAGCCTGATCTTCTTTGGCGGACTTCCCGCGTCCGGAACGCCAGTGTAGGACGACGGCATGAAATCGCTGACCGATCCCTCACAGGCCCTCTCCACCGGCCTTGCGGAAATCCGCACCGAATTCCACGTGCCGGATGGATTCCGTCCGGAGGTAACGGCGGCGGCGCAGGTGGCGGCCAGGCGTGTGCCAAGCCAGCATGCCGACCGCACCGAGATCCCCTTCGTCACGCTCGATCCGGCGAGCTCGACCGATCTCGACCAGGCCTTCTCGATCGAGGCGAGCGGCGGCGATCTCCTCTTGCATTATGCCATCGCGGACGTTGCCTGGTTCGTCGAGGACGGCGACGCGATTGATCTCGAAGCCTGGAACCGGGGTGAGACGCTTTATTTGCCGGACGGCAAGGCCGGGCTCTACCCGCCTGTGCTTGCCGAGGCCGCGGCGAGCCTGTTGCCCGATGGACCGCGCCCAGCGGTCATCTTCACGGTTCGGGCTGCCGGGGACGGCGCGGTGAAGCTGGACGGCGCGGAGCGCGCCATCATCCAAAGCCGCGCCAAACTCGCCTATGACAGCGTGCAGCCCTCCGACGTTCCGGTCGGCTTCGCCGAACTGGCGCGGCGCATGGCGGCAAACGAAGAGCGCCGCGGCGCTTCGCGCGTCGACCCGCCCGAGCAGGAGGTGGAGAAACTTGCCGACGGCACGTTCCGGCTTTCGTTCAGGCCGCTGCTGCAATCCGAGCAGGACAATGCCGCGCTTTCGCTGGCCGCCAATATGGCGATCGCCGATGCCATGCTGGCGCACAAGACCGGATTGTTCCGGGTGATGTCGGGGCCGGATGCTGCCAAGGTGCAAAGACTGCGTAACGCGGCGCAGGCGCTCGGCCTGTCCTGGCCGGACTCCACCAGCCTGCGCGACTATCAGCGCACGCTCGATCCGGCCGATCCTCAACAGGCGGCGCTGATGCTCGAGATCCGGCGCGCAGGCAATGGCGCGTCCTACCAGCCCTATCAGGAGGGCGTCGTCCCCTGGCATGAGGCGATGGCCGCGACCTATGCGCATGCCACCGCACCGCTCAGGCGGCTGGCCGACCGCTACGTCGTGCGCTGCGCGCTGGCGATCGCCAACGGCCAGCCCGTGCCGCAGGCCGTCACCGACGCCTTCGCCAGATTACCGAAGGTGATGGGGCGCGGCGATGCCCGGGCCTCGCAGATCAACCATGCGGCCATCGACCTTGCCGAGGCGGTGATGCTCAAGGGACATGAAGGTGAGACGTTCAAGGCCGTCGTAACCGACTTCGTCGATCATGGCGTGCGAGCGCAGCTTGCCGACATGCCTGTTGTTGCCAATGTGAAGGCCTCCGGGCTCAGGCAGGGCGCCGGCCTGACGCTAAAGCTGGTTTCGGCCGACCCGGATCAGCGCAGCGTCGTTTTCGAGCCCACTTGAGCGCTAAGGTGCAGTAAGGCCGAAGCCCTGTATCAGCCGTCGAGTGGCGAAATCCACCTTGCCGGAAGTGAAGACGGCAAGATCGGGCTCGCTTTCGCCCGATGTTTCTCCGACCGGCTCGAGCAGCGACATGGCGCGCCGCGCGATCGCCTCGGCGGGATCGATCCAGTCGACCGGCCAGGGGGCGGTCTTGCGCATGCGGTTGACCAGAAAGGGATAATGCGTGCAGGCGAGCACGACGATGTCGGTGCGATTTCCCTCGCGTTCGAGGAAACAGGGCGCGATCTCGGCGCGCACCGCTTCCTCGTCGACGAAACCCTGGCGCATATAGATCTCGGCCAGCCCTGCCAGCCGGTCGCTGCCGACCAGGCGGACATGGCATTTCTGCGCCCATTTGCTGATCAGGTCGCGCGTGTACTGGCGCTTCACAGTGCCCGGCGTCGCCAGGACCGAGACCAGGCCGGATCGCGTGCGTTCGGCGGCCGGCTTGATCGCCGGCACGGTGCCGACAAAAGGGTGGGCGGGGAATTTGTCGCGCAGCGCATCGATCACCAGGGTCGAGGCTGTGTTGCAGGCAATGACCGAAATCGCCGGCTGCAGCCGGTCGAGCAGTTTGCCGAACAGCGTAAGGATGTGTTCTTTGAGCGCCGGCTCTTCCCAGGCGCCGTAAGGAAATGCCGCGTCGTCGGCGACATAGACGAAGCGGCGATCGGGCATCAGCACGCGCGCCTCGCGCAGCACGGTCAGGCCGCCGACGCCGGAATCGAACATCAGGATCGGGCGCTGGCTTGGTCGATCGCTCATTGTCATCCGGTCATAAAGCAATTCCAGGAAAAGTGTGAAACGGTTTTCGGTCCGGAATTGCGTCAAAACAAAGAGAGGCGGCAGGTCCGTGATTGGGCCAACCGCGCTTCTATCGCGAATGATCTTGGTCTTGAAGTGGCGAATGCGAGCAGCTTTTGCGCAGCTGTCTCGAAGGCTCGCTCATATGCCGCGCTTGCCGAAGCCGGCGGGGCGCGGCCTGCCGAAAGGCTGCGGCGCGGGCGGAACGCGGGCGGTTGAAGGGGCAACGGCGGCGCGTGGAGCGGCCGGCACAGCCGCCCGTGCGGTGCGCGCCGGCGCCGGCAGCGGACCGTCGAAGTCGAAAACATCCGTCAGTTCGTCGATGTTGCTGCCCGCGACGGGTTTCGCCACCAGGATCGTGCACCAGAGGCCGAATATCGAAAGTCCGAGCAGATTCAGCCCGCCCGGAATGCTATCGGGATCGCCGAACTTGACGACCAGCAGCACGCCGGCCTGCAAAAGGGCGTAGACGGCGGAAAGGGCGATGTAGGCCCAAAGGATCCAGCGGCGCCCGTCGGCGTCGCGGACGCGGCGCGAGGCGATGTTGCCGCGCAGCGCGACAAAGATAAGCGAGGCGATCAGGACCGCGCCTGCCATGCCCTGACGCGCCGGGCCAGGTCCCGAATTGATCAGTCCCTCAAAACCGATTGTACCGACAATGCAGACAACGATCACCACGGTCTCGGCGACGGCCAGACCGAGAGAGTAAAGGAAAAAGCGCAGTCGACCAATATTGGACGCAAACATGTGCCACCCCCACTATTGCAGCAAGGATGAGGCATGACCGAATAAAAATCGGTTACTTCAAATGCTCACAGCTTATCGATTTTAACTTTCTTCGTCTTTGGCGCGACTGCGCACAGCGGCCGGCAGCCGCCTCGGATCATCCCCCGGCGAGCCATCGCCGCGCGGCATGGCCGGCGAGAACCGGTCGAGCGAGGAGATGATGCCGCGCAGAACCTTCAGTTCCGGCTCGGCAAAGCCGGCGCGCGTCAATACGGCGCGCAGATTGTCGACCATCTTCGGTTTCTTCTCTTCCGGGCGGAAGTAACCGCGCGCTTCCAGCGCGCTTTCCAGATAGGCGAACAGGCTGTGCAGCTGCTCCTTGGTCGCCGGCGCCAGCTCCGGCCCCGAGAAATTGGTCTGGGTCTCGTCGGCGAGGCCGGACTTCATCCATTCATAGGACATTAGAAGCACTGCCTGGGCGATGTTGAGCGAGGAAAAGCCGGGATCGACCGGAAAGGTGACGATCTCGTCGGCGAGCCCGACCTCGTCATTATAAAGGCCGAAACGCTCGCGGCCGAATAGGATGCCGGTGCGCTCGCCCGCCTCGACACGCGCCCTGAGCGCCCTGCCCGCTCCCACCGGCCCGCGCACCGGCTTGAAGCCGTCGCGCTCGCGCGCCGTCGTGGCGAAGACGAAGTTGAGATCGGCGACGGCCGACGCCAGATCGTCAAAAACCCGGGTTGCGTCGATGACATGGTCGGCTCGGCTGGCGGCCGCGCGCGCCTTCTCGCTCGGCCAGCCGTCGCGCGGGTTGACGAGGCGCAGTTCCGACAGGCCGAAATTCGCCATCGCCCGCGCGACCATGCCGATATTCTCGCCGAGCTGCGGCTCGACCAGGATGATCGCCGGTCCGGCGGAGGCGGTGTTGGCTCTATCTTCGGTGGCTGGCATGGCTGTGGGTAACCGGGGTTTGCGGCGTTTCGGCGTCCCCCTGCCACATCCAGACCGGAAAATGAAGCATTCACAACAGCGGCACACGTCCATCCCGGCGCGGATCGTGGTTTGCGCGCTGAAAAAGCCTTTGATATACGCTCCGCATCCCCGGCCGAAACCATGCGGGCAAGGCCGTCCAGATCCCCAGCAACGAGGCACTCTTTCCATGGCGAAGATCAAGGTGGCGAACCCGGTCGTCGAGCTCGACGGCGACGAGATGACCCGCATCATCTGGCAGTTCATCAAGGACAAGCTCATCCACCCCTATCTCGACCTGAAGCTTGAATACTACGATCTCGGCATCGAGCACCGCGACGCCACCAACGACCAGGTGACGATCGACTCGGCCAACGCCATCAAGAAATGGGGGGTCGGCGTAAAATGCGCGACGATCACACCCGACGAAGCGCGCGTCGAGGAATTCAAGCTGAAGAAGATGTGGAAGTCGCCCAACGGCACCATCCGCAACATCCTCGGCGGCACCATCTTCCGCGAGCCGATCATCATGAAGAACGTGCCGCGCCTGGTGCCGGGCTGGACCAAGCCGATCGTCGTCGGCCGTCATGCGTTCGGCGACCAGTACCGCGCCACCGACTTCCGCTTCCCCGGCAAGGGCAAGCTGACGATCAAGTTCGTCGGCGAGGACGGCCAGGTGATCGAGCACGAGGTCTATGATGCGCCGGGCGCCGGCGTGGCGATGGCCATGTACAATCTCGACGAGTCGATCCGTGAGTTCGCCCGCGCCTCGCTGAATTACGGCTTGCTGCGCAATTTCCCGGTCTATCTGTCGACCAAGAACACCATCCTCAAAGCCTATGACGGCCGCTTCAAGGACATCTTCCAGGAGGTGTACGAGAAGGAGTTCGAGGCCGAGTTCAAGGCGCGGAAGCTCTGGTACGAACACCGCCTGATCGACGACATGGTCGCCTCCAGCCTGAAATGGTCGGGCGGCTATGTCTGGGCCTGCAAGAACTATGACGGCGACGTGCAGTCCGACACCGTGGCGCAAGGCTTCGGCTCGCTCGGCCTGATGACTTCGGTGCTGATGACGCCCGACGGCAAGACGGTGGAGGCGGAAGCCGCGCACGGCACCGTCACCCGCCACTATCGCCAGCACCAGAAGGGCGAGGAAACCTCGACCAATTCGATCGCCTCGATCTTCGCTTGGACGCGCGGCCTCGCCCACCGCGCCAAGCTCGACGACAATGCCGAGCTCAAGCGCTTTGCCGAGACGCTGGAGAAGGTCTGCATCCAGACCGTCGAGTCAGGCTTCATGACCAAGGACCTGTCGCTGCTGATCGGCCCCGACCAGCCCTGGCTCTCGACCACCGGCTTCCTCGACAAGATCGACGAAAATCTGCAGAAGGCCATGGGGTAAAATCTAATCCCGGTAATGTCGAAGGCTCCGAAAGGAGCCTTCGTTTTTTCTGGGTAAGCAAAAGAGCGAAGCGATGGCCAAGCCGACTCTCTACGGTGCCGACTACAGCGTCTATGTGCGCATCGCGCGGATGACGCTGGAGGAGAAGGGCGTCGGCTACGAACTCGTGCCGCTCGATATCTTCGCCGCCGAGGGCATACCGGCTTGGTATCTGGAGCTTCAGCCGTTCGCCCGCATCCCGGCCCTCGAGCATGACGGCTTTCGCCTGTTCGAGACAAGCGCCATCGCGCGCTATGTCGACGAAGCCTTCGACGGTCCGGCCCTGCAGCCGACCGACGCCCGCGGCCGCGCCAAAATGAGCCAGATCATCGGCATGCTCGACGCCTATGGCTATCGCGCCATGGTCTGGGACGTTGCGGTTGAGCGGCTCGAAAAGACCCCGCCGGATGAGGCGCTGATCGCCAGCGGGCTGAGCCAAGCTGAGACGGTGCTCAAGGTGTTGACGTCACTAAAGGCGAAAGGGGGGCCTTGGCTGCTCGGCGAGCAGCTGACGCTGGCCGACCTGCATGCCGCGCCGATCATCGCTTATTGCCTCAAGGTCTCGGAAGGGCGCGATCTGTTGGCGCGGTTTGCGGATATCGGGGATTGGTATGCGCGCGTCGCTGATCGTGCAAGCTTTGCGCGGACTGAAAGGGTCGACTAATTCGAGTGAACTTCCTCGGCGTCGGCGCCGGCCCTCATTGCCCTGCCGGGCATTTCTCCCCGTGAACGGGGAGAAAGAGGCTGGCCGGAGCGCGGCGCCCTTCCTGCAACGTCGGCGATCAGCGAAAGCCGCGGCGACATCGCCCTTCTCCCCGTTCAACGGGGAGAAGATGCCGGCAGGCAGATGAGGGGGCAGCGCTACCCTCTAAGAGTTAGGAGCCGGGTTGAGCTAAGCCGGTCACTTCAGCCTTCACGCCGCCTCCAGCGCCGCCCTTACCGCCGCAATCGCGTCGTTGGCCTTGGAGGCGTCCGGGCCGCCGGCCTGGGCCATGTCGGGACGCCCGCCGCCGCCCTGTCCGCCAAGCGCGGCCGAGGCGACGCGGACCAGATCGACGGCGCTGAAGCGGCCGGTCAGGTCATCGGTGACGCCGACGACCACGCTTGCCTTGTTGTCCTCGCCGGAACCGACGAAGACGACCACGCCGGAGCCGAGCGTCTTCTTGCCGGCATCGGCAAGCGGCTTCAGGTCCTTCGGCGCAACGCCCGAAACCGCTTTGCCGAGGAATCCGACGCCGGCGACCGTCTCGTTGGCGGCCGGGGCATCGGCAACGGCCGAGCCGCCGCCCAGCGCCAGCTTCTTGCGCGCCTCGGTCAGCTCCTTTTCGAGCTTCTTGCGCTCTTCGAGCAGCGTCTCGACGCGAGCCGGCACATCGGCCGGCGAGATCTTCAACGTCGCCGCCGCAGCCTTCAGGCGCTTGTCCTGCTCGTCGAGATGCCTGCGGGCAGCCTCGCCGGTCAGGGCTTCGATGCGGCGCACGCCGGCCGCCACCGCGCTGTCCGACAGCATGCGCACCAGGCCGATATCGCCGGTCGACCTGACATGCGTGCCGCCGCAGAGCTCGACGGAATAGGGCCGGTTGGCCTTGGCGCCATGCAGGCCGGTGCCCATCGACACGACGCGCACCTCGTCGCCATATTTTTCGCCGAACAGCGCCATCGCGCCCTCGGCGATCGCGTCGTCGACCGACATCAGCCGCGTCGTCACCGGGCTGTTCTGCACGACGATCTCGTTGGCCATGCGCTCCACCTCTTCGAGCTCATCGGCCGAGATCGGCTTGTTGTGCGAAATGTCGAAGCGCAGGCGATCAGGCGCGACCAGCGAGCCCTTCTGCGCGACATGGGTGCCCAGCACCTCGCGCAGCGCCTCGTGAATGAGATGCGTTGCGGAATGGTTGGCGCGCAGCTTCGAGCGGCGGGCATGATCGACCTTGAGCTCGACCGCCGCACCCGTCTTCACCGTGCCTTTAACCACCTTGCCGAGATGCACGAACAGGCCGTCGGCCTTCTTCTGCGTGTCGGAAACCTCGATCGAGAAGCCCTCGCCGGAGATCACGCCGGTGTCGCCCATCTGGCCGCCGGATTCGCCATAGAACGGCGTCTGGTTTACGACCACCGCGACCGCGTCGCCCTGGGAGGCGCTGTTGATCGTCTTGCCGTCCTTGACCAGCGCCTGGACGATGCCTTCCGCAGCTTCAGTCTCGTAGCCGAGGAATTCGGTCGCGCCGGTCTTTTCGCGCACCGAGAACCACACCGTCTCGGTCGCGGCCTCGCCCGAGCCCGCCCAATGCGCGCGCGCCTCAGCCTTCTGCCGCTCCATCGCGTCGGTGAAGCCGGCAATGTCGACCGAGATGCTGCGCTGGCGCAGCGCGTCCTGCGTCAGGTCGAGCGGGAAGCCGTAGGTGTCGTAGAGCTTGAAGGCCGTCTCGCCGTCCAGCATGTCGCCGGCATGAAGCGTCTCGGTGGCGTCCGAAAGCAGGCCGAGGCCGCGCACCAGCGTCTTGCGGAAGCGCGTTTCCTCGAGCTTCAGCGTCTCGGTGATCAGCGCCTCGCCGCGCACCAGCTCGGGATAGGCCTGGCCCATCTCGCGCACCAGCGCCGGCACCAACTGCCACATCAGCGGCTCCTTGGCGCCAAGCAGTTGCCCGTGGCGCATGGCGCGGCGCATGATGCGGCGCAGCACATATCCTCGGCCTTCGTTGGATGGCAGCACACCGTCGGCCACCAAGAACGACGACGAGCGCAGATGATCCGCGATCACGCGATACGAAGCGACGTTCTCCTGGTTCGGGCCCTGGCCGAGCGCGGAGGACGCGGCATCGATCAGATGTTTGAACAGGTCGGTCTCGAAGACGCTTTCGACGCCCTGCAGGATGGAGGCCATGCGCTCAAGGCCCATGCCGGTGTCGATCGAGGGCCGCGGCAGGTCGATGCGCTCTTCCTTCGTCACCTGCTCATACTGCATGAACACCAGGTTCCAGAACTCCAGGAACCGGTCGCCGTCCTCTTCCGGACTGCCGGGCGGGCCGCCCCAGATATGCTCGCCGCGGTCGATGAAGATTTCCGAGCACGGACCGCACGGGCCGGTGTCGCCCATCGCCCAGAAATTGTCCGAGGTCGCGATGCGGATGATGCGGTCGTCGGACAATCCGGCGATCTTCTTCCAGTAGCCCGCCGCCTCGTCGTCGGTGTGATAGACGGTGACCAGCAGCTTGTCCTTCTTCAGGCCGAAACCCTTGGTGATCAGGTTCCAGGCAAGCTCGATCGCGCGCTCCTTGAAATAGTCGCCGAACGAGAAATTGCCGAGCATCTCGAAGAAGGTGAGGTGGCGCGCGGTATAGCCGACATTGTCGAGGTCGTTGTGCTTGCCGCCGGCGCGCACGCTCTTCTGCGCGGTAGACGCCCGCGAATAGGGACGCTTCTCCAGGCCGGTGAAGACGTTCTTGAACTGCACCATGCCGGCGTTGGTGAACATCAGCGTCGGATCGTTGCGCGGCACCAGCGGGCTGGAGGCGACGATCTCGTGGCCCTCCTTGCGGAAGTAGTCGAGGAATGTCGACCGGATGTCGTTCACGCCACTCATTGCACACTGCCTTTTTCGCAAGAACCGCCGGCCAGGCCGGCGGCAATGGGCTTTGGTATTTCAGAAGATAGATGGGCCTTTTAGCGATAGCTCTTGAGCCTGTCCAGAAACACGGAGTTGGGCCAATCGGCAAGCGGGCAGCGGCTCAACACCACCCGCGAAATGCAAAACCGCCGGCGCGAAGGCCGGCGGTTCAGGTACGCAGTACTCAAGAACTCGATTACATAAGCACAAGCAAATAGACCAGGATTGTGGCCGAACTCCGGCTAAGCCGACGAATTGCTTGCGCTCAATCCCGAACAGGAAACCGCTGCGCGATCTTCCTAGGCCAGCCCTACATGGCGCCGGCTTCGTCCTCGAAACCGTCGTCCCCGCCTTCGGAGCCGCCATTCTCGAGGAATTTCTCGGCGATCAGCCCGGCATTCTGCCGAAGCGCCAGCTCGATCTCGCGCGCCGTGTCGGGATTGTCGCGCAGGAACAGCTTGGCGTTCTCGCGACCCTGGCCGAGACGCTGCGAATTATAGGAGAACCAGGCGCCCGACTTCTCGACCACGCCGGCCTTGACGCCGAGATCGACGAGCTCGCCGGTCTTCGACACGCCCTCGCCATACATGATGTCGAACTCGACCACCTTGAAGGGCGGGGCCAGCTTGTTCTTGACCACCTTGACGCGGGTCTGGTTGCCGACCACCTCGTCGCGGTCCTTGACCGAGCCGATGCGGCGGATGTCAAGGCGCACCGAGGCGTAGAATTTCAGCGCATTGCCGCCGGTCGTGGTCTCGGGCGAGCCGAACATGACGCCGATCTTCATGCGGATCTGGTTGATGAAGATGACCATGGTGTTGGAGCGCGAGATCGAGGCGGTCAGCTTGCGCAGCGCCTGGCTCATCAGGCGGGCCTGGAGACCGGGCAGCGCATCGCCCATTTCGCCCTCGATTTCAGCGCGCGGCGTCAGCGCCGCGACCGAATCGACCACCAGCACGTCAATGGCGCCCGAACGCACCAGCGTGTCGCAGATTTCCAGCGCCTGCTCACCGGTGTCGGGCTGCGAGATCAGCAGGTTTTCCAGGTCGACGCCGAGCTTGCGGGCATAGACCGGATCGAGCGCGTGCTCGGCATCGACGAAGGCGCAGATGCCGCCCTTCTTCTGCGCTTCCGCCACCGTGTGCAGCGCCAGCGTCGTCTTGCCCGAGCTTTCCGGCCCGTAGATCTCGATGATGCGGCCGCGCGGCAGGCCGCCCACGCCAAGCGCGATGTCGAGGCCGAGCGAGCCCGTCGGCACGGTTTCGATCTCGACCACCTGCTCGTTGGCGCCGAGCCGCATGATCGAGCCCTTGCCGAAAGCGCGCTCGATTTGCGACAGCGCCGCGTCCAGAGCCTTTGATTTGTCCACTGCCTTATCCTCTACAAGCCGCAAAGTATTCTGAGCCATGATACATCACCCCGTGGTCGTCAATGAAGGCCGGACAATCCGTGATCCTTACCGTTTTGTACCTTTTTTGTTCTCATTTGGCAAGGGGCAACAAATATCTGAAAAACAATCAATATCTGGATTTGTTCTATTTTTGTCTCACCAGGGCTAGTGCGGAGCACAACCACTGGTCCAGAAGAGATTTCGATATCCGGCCTTCCCGAATCGCGACCCCGATTGCAGGGTGACCCGGGGAAACCTAGTGTGCGCAGCCGCACGATCAATGAAAGTCACCGACCCGAAATGCCGACATCCCCAACTATCCTCGCGCTGGGCGGCGCCCATATCGACCGGCGCGGCCAGGTCTCGGGCACTTATGTGCCGGCAGCCTCCAACCCCGGCATCATGCGCGAGGACGTCGGCGGCGTGGTTTTCAACGCGCTGCGCAGCGTGCTCAAGCGCGGTGTGTCGGCCTCGCTGATTTCCGTGCGCGGCGGCGACGCGGCGGCGGACACGGTTGCCTCGGCGATCGACAACGCCGGGATAACGGACCTCTCGGTCGTGTTCCTCGACCGCACGACGCCGAGCTACACGGCGCTGATCGACGCCGAGGGCGAGCTGATCGTCGGGCTGGCCGACATGGCGCTCTATGATCTCGCCTTCCCTAAGCAGATAAGGCGTTCCAAGGTGCGCGAGGCAATCGCCGCGGCCGACGCGATCCTGTGCGACGCCAACCTGCCGACGGCGGCGCTGGAACGCCTGGTGGCGCTCGCCGGCGGCCGGCCGGTCTTCGCCATCGCCGTTTCACCGGCCAAGGTCGTTCGGCTGACGCCGCTGCTCGACCACCTGTCGCTGCTCTTCATGAACCGCCGCGAAGCCGCCGCGCTGGTCGGCGCCGAAATGTCCGGGAACGCGCTTGTCGACGCACTCAGGCAGACCGGCCTGAACGCCGGCGTGATCACGGCCGGCAGCGCCCCGGTGCTGGGCTTCGACGACAGCGGCATCTTCGAAATCGACCCGCCCGCGCCGCGGCGGGTCGCCGACGTCACCGGCGCCGGCGACGCGCTGACCGGCGCGGCCGTCGCTGCAATACTGCGCGGCCTGCCGCTGCGCGCCGCGCTGCGTGAGGGCGTCGCTGCGGCCATGCTCGCCATCGAGAGCCCGGAGGCCGTGCCATCCTTCACGAGCGCCAACTTCACGCAGGCGCTTGCCCTTGTGCCGGAGGCACGGAAGGTGGCATAGGGCCACCAACCATCCAGTTCCTCCTTGCCGGAGACAGCCATGACGCCCGAGACCGCCCGCCCCTTTATTGACATCCACCCGCCCGTGGCGGAGGCGCTTGCCGCCGGCCGGCCGGTGGTGGCGCTGGAAAGCACGATCATCACCCACGGCATGCCCTACCCCGACAATGGCGCGATGGCGGCCAAGGTCGAGCAGATCATCGCCGATGCCGGCGCGGTGCCGGCGACGATCGCCGTGGTCAACGGCCGCATCAAGATCGGCCTGTCCGACGGCGAACGCGAATCGCTCGCGATGACCGGCGACGCCATGAAGCTGTCGCGTGCCGATATCGGCTTTGCGGTGGCGCAAGGGCGCACCGGCGGCACCACGGTGGCCGCCACCATGATCGCCGCGCATATGGCCGGCATAAAAGTGTTCGCCACCGGGGGCATCGGCGGCGTCCACAAGGGCGCCGAGAAAAGCTTCGACATCTCGGCCGATCTCGACGAGCTGGCGCGCACGCCGGTCATCGTCGTCTCGGCCGGCGCCAAGGCGATCCTCGACATCGAAAAGACGCTGGAGGTGCTGGAGACGCGCGGCGTGCCGGTCATCGGCCATGGCAGCGAAACCATGCCCGCCTTCTGGTCGAGACAGTCGCCGTTCCGCGCGCCGCTAACGCTGCAGGCGCCTGAGGACATCGCGCATTTCTACCGGACGCGGCAGGCGCTGGGCCTCGGCGGCGGCATCCTTGTCGCCAATCCTGTGCCGCACAATGACGAGATCCCCGCCGACGAAATGGCCTTCTATATCGATGCCGCGCAGAAAGCCGCCGAAGCGCAGAGTGTCACCGGCAAGGCAGTGACGCCGTTCCTTCTGTCGAAGATCCTTGAGCTGACCGGCGGCCGCAGCCTCAAGACCAACATCGCGCTGGTCGAGAACAACGCGCGGCTGGCGGCGGCGATTGCGAAGGCGCTGTAGAGGCACGCGGCGAAGCCCCCTCACCCGGATTGCCAAGGCCGAATTGCGAAGAGAGCAATTCGGGGCAATCCGACCTCTCCCCGAGGGGAGAGGAAGCGCCGGCGCCAACCTCTTCTCCCCAGCGGGGAGAAGGTGGCCGCGAAGCGGCCGGATGAGGGGCGGCCTCGACGCGCCCTTCACAGTGTTTCAACAGCAGGTCAAAATCACTTCCCCGCCCGGCGTCCCGCCTCATACGCCCGCCGCGCCCACACGGCAATCTCGTCGGGATCGTCGAAGGCCTCGTCGGGCACGCTCCAATAAGGCATCGCCACCGCCTTGCCGTGGCGTGAGCCGGTATATGTCCACTGCCTGCAGCCCGCTGCCTCGAAGTCCGGCGCACTTTCCTCGTCCGCCTTCAGCATCAGTTCGCCGCGCACGACAACCGCGACGATGACGCCGTCGCAATAGATACCCTTGCCGCCGAACAGTTTGCGGATGCTGATCGGACCAAGGCTTTCGAACAGTTCTTCAAGGCGCGTATTATCCATGCCGCGATCATCTCATCCGGCACGGGCCTTGTCATCGCCGCAACCAAAAGCATGCTGACAGGTTGAAACCTGAAAACGGAGTTCCCGCCATGCCCGTCCTGCTCAAAGGCTCCTGCCGTTGCGGCGCCGTCCGCTTCGAGGTGCAGAGCCACACCCCGGTGCCGTTCATGCTCTGCTACTGCTCGATCTGCCGCAAGCAGCAGGGCGGCGGCGGTTTCGCCATCAATCTCGGCGCCGACTACGAGACTTTGAAAATCACGGGCAAGCGCAGCCTCGGCGTCTATTGCGCCGAGATCGAGATGACGAGCATCCGCATTGCGAGGTCTCGACCGGCGAGCGCAATTTCTGCCGCAAATGCGGCTCAGCGCTCTGGCTCTACGACCCGACCTGGCCGGATCTCGTCCATCCCTTCGCCTCGGCGATCGACACCGACCTGCCGAAACCGCCGGAAAAGGTGCATCTGATGCTGAAATACAAAGCGAACTGGGTCGAGCCGGTGGTCGGCAGACAAGACAAGGTGTTCGACCTCTCGTAGTCTCCTTCCTCGAAGGACGGATTGCCCGCGCGCTTTGATCTCGCGCGAGACAACCGCTATGCACCTCATGGACGGAATCCCATCGAGTCCTTCATGAAATTCGCCATCCTGCTTTGCGCCTTGCTCCTTGCCTCCCCTGCCCAGGCAGACTGGAAGCCCATCGAGAAGATCGACACCTATGCCGTGTCGGGCCAGAGCGCGGAGCAGCTTTATCTGTCGATCGGAGAGAAGGGTCCGGTGGTCGGCGCGGCCGGCAGCGGGCGGCGCGTCATCGCGCATACGTTCTTCAAGCTGACCTGGCAGCGCGACTACGAGCCGCAAGGCAGCGCCTGCGTGCTGAAGTCGGCGCGGCCGAAGCTGATCATCACCTACACGCTGCCGAAGCCGGCCGGAAAGCTGGACCCTGCCTTGCAGGCGCGCTGGGACAGGTTCGCCGCCGGGCTGATCGCGCATGAAAAGGTGCACGGCGCCGGGATCGTCGACATGGTCGACAGGATCGTCGCCTTCAGCACCGGGCTGACCGCCGAGAACGATCCCGGCTGCAAGAAGGTCAGGGCGGAGCTGACGGCCTATCTCGACCAGCTCTCCAGGGCGCAACGCCAGGGCAGCCGCGACTTCGACACGAAAGAGTTCGGTCAGGATGGCAACATGCTGAAGCTGATCGCGGCGTTTCTGGGCGGCTAGCGCAATTCCAGGAAAAGCGTGTGACGGTTTCCGTCTGCAATTGCGAAAATACAAGGGGTTAGAGCGGTTCGCCGTTTCCGTGACACGGTGAAACGCTCTAGCGGATCGCCACCAGCTTCGCCGCGTCGCGGATCGCGCGCACGGCGTCCGGATTGACGACGGGATAGCCCGCTATGAAGCCCTCGACGGAGAAATCCGGGAAATCGGCATTCAGCCTGGCGCCGAAGCCAGCCGCCTCGGCGTCCTCGCCGGCCGCCGCATGGGCGAGCGCTTGAAACATCAGCACGTTGGTGGAATCCGGTGTGCTTCTGCGCAGCGCGGCGATGGCTTCCCGGTAGCGGCCGGCCACGAACAGGATGCGACCCTGCATGCCGAAATACCAAGGCGGAGCGAGCGGGTTGAGCTGCATTGCGCGCTCCATCAGCGCGATCGCCTCCGCCGGATCGCCGGCGACCAGCGCCCTGCTGCCTGCAAGCAGCGCCAGCGTGTCCGCCTGGTTGGAGCCGTATTCGAAGGCGCGACGATAACAGCGCTCCGCCGCCGCCAAATCTCCGAGGCAGCCCATGGCATCGCCAAGGCAAACATGCACCGCGCTGTCTGTCGGATCGAGTTGCAGGGCATTCTCGACCGCCATCCGCCATTTCTCGGCTGCCGCCTTTGGTTCACCGCCGAACCCGTTACAGGACTGGATCGAGTAGGCGTAGCCGAGTTCGAGCCAGGCCTTGGCCAAGGTCGGGTCGAGCTCAAGCGCGCGGGTGAACAGGCGGATGGCTTCCGCATTTCCTTCGCGGCTGAACTTGTTGTGTTGTTCCACGCCGAGCAGATAAAGGTCATAGGCGCGCAGGCTGGCCGGCTGCTTGCGGCGGATGGCATTGCGGCCGGCCGTGGCGATGGCGCCGAAACAGCCGGCGAGCGCGTTGACAACGCTGTCGGTCAGCCCGTCCTGCAGCGCAAACAGGTTCTCGACCGGACGCTCGAAACGCTCACTCCACAGCCTGAGGCCGGAAGCCGCATCCGCGAGTTCGACGGTCAGACGCACACGTGTGTCGTCGGCGCGCAGTTGCCCCGACACGAGGTAGGCGGCGCCCAGCGCCTTGCCGTCGGCGGCGAAATCAGCGGGCTTGCTGCCCAGCGACTTCATGGTGTGGAAAGCAATGACGGGAATTCCGGCATAGCGGGCGAGATCGATCGTGATGTCTGACGACAGACCTTCGGCGAACCGACGCCAGCTTTCATCGCCGCTCAAACATTCGATCGGAAACACTGCGAGCACCGGCGAGGCGTCGGGCGACGCTGCTGCAGGCGCCGTGTCGGCGACGGTGCTGATACGCCGCGCGAGCGCGACCTTGTTGCTAACGCCAAGCTTCTCATAGATCGCCGCAAGATGCGTGCGCACGGTGGACGGTGCTATGAAAAGGACCTGGCCGATCTCGCGATAGGTCATGCCGGCGGCGAACCTCTCCGCCACCGCGCGCTCGCGGTCCGACAACGCCTCCGAGCTCGTCACGATGCGGTTCATGCCCTGTCCTGCCAGCGGACATAGATGCGTTCAATCGTAGAACCATCAAAATACTACAAATGCAGGACCCAAAACACTGCATGCGGCCGATGGTTCGGCAGATCGTGAAGGTTCAGGCTCCCCCTATGCCTTCACCAGGGCAGCGCTTCAAACAAGGGAGCCGACCATGAAAACGATGCTGGACACTATATCCGGATTCTACGGCGCTGTGCGGCTCGATCTCAGCGAGCCGCGGGCGGACGCCAATCTGGCCGAGCACCGGCCCGGCCTGTTCGACCTGCTGTCGGCATGGGAGGAGCGGGCGCGTTTTCGTCACGAGCTTGCGATCATGGCGCGCGAGACACCGCATCTCATCGGCGATATCGGCCTGACGATGGACCTGGTGCGCGATGAGCTCGCCAAGCCCTTGTGGCGCCGCTAGAGCAATTCCAGGAAAAGTGACGGTTTTCCGTCCGCAATAGCAAAAAAACAAGGAGATAGAGCGGTTCGCCGTTCCGTGAAACGGTGAAACGCTCAGCCGGAACGGATTCAGCGAAAAATCAGGATTGTTTCAGGACAAACGGACACCCTCGGGACGATGATGGCGTTCATGGGGCGGCACATGGCGCCGACGCCAGGCTCGGAGGTCGATCATGCATGCGAGGACTGACACATCATTTGCACCGACGTCGCTGTCGCGGGGTGAAGCGCTAAGCATGCTTTCCGCGGGGATCGCGGGCCCCTGCTGCGGCGAGGCCAACGAGATGCTGGCCTGGCTTTACCTTTTGCCGTCCAACGAAACCGCGCCTGACGAGACACGCGTCGAGCCGAACGCCGCGCGGCGCCGTTCCTGGCTCGGCCTGCTCGGCATGTTTCGGGCTTGACCTTGCCGGGATTTGCCCCTCCCAATGAACCCTGCGCAATCGGGCGTGTCGATGGGGCAAGGGCTTGGCGCTACAGATTGGCGGCGCTGTTCTCGATCTTGACCGGGGTACGCTCCGGCGCGACGGCGAGATTGTGCCTATCCGGCCAAAAACCCTGGAATTGCTCGCCTTCCTGACGCGCAATCCGGGACGGGTGCTGAGCAAGGACGAGCTGATGCAGGCAGTCTGGCCGGGCATCATCGTCACCGAGGACTCGCTCACCCAATCGATCCGCGACGCGCGCAAATCGATCGGCGACGAGGCGCAGGCGCTGATCCGCACGGTGCCGCGCCGGGGCTACCTGTTCCAGCCGGAGATCGAGGCGGCACCAGCGCCCGTCGGCGCCACGGCTGCTGCCCGGGCGGAGCCGATGGTGGCTATTTTGCCGTTCCAGGTCGATCCGGTCGACGGCACCGCCAAGGCGTTGTTCGACGGCGCGGTGGAGGAGATCACCAACGCGCTCTCCTACTTCAAGACCGTCGCCGTGCTGGCGCGTCATTCGGCCTTCGCTTTGGCCGAGCATTCGCGCGAGGACATCCGGGCGACCGCCGAGCGCTTCGGAGCCGACTACGTCGCCGAAGGCGGCGTCGAGACTTCCGAAGCGGAATACAGCGCACGCGTGGTGCTTACCGAGACGGCGTCCGGGCGACGCGTCTGGGGCCAGACCTTCACCTTCGCCAAAGGCGAGATCTTCACGTTCCAGACGATGGTGGCGCAACGCATCGTGACGGCGTTGGTCGCCAACATCGAAAGCGCGGTGATGCGGCGCGGCCTGCCCGCGGCTGCGGCCAATGTCGAAGCCTATCTGCATTTCCTGCGGGGGAAGGAGCTGCTGCGCAGCTATGGCGAACGGGTCAACCAGGATGCGCGCGAGCATTTCCTCAAGGCGATCGAACTCGATCCTCGTTCTGGCCTGGCGAACGCTTATCTGGCGCTTGCAGATGTCATCATCGGCGGCTACGCCGATGCGCCGCGCGCCGTGCTCGACCAGGCGCGTGATCGCGCGCTGCACGCAATCGCGCTCAGCCCCGACGAGGCGCGGTGCCACCGGATGCTGGCGCTAATCCTGCTCTACCGAGGCCGCGACGAATACGACGCCGCCGAGAAACATTTCGCCCGGGCGCTCGATCTCAATCCCTATGACGCCGACACGCTGGCCCAAACTGGATTCTTCCGGGCGCTGCGCGGCGACGGCGAGGCTGGGCTCGCGCTGCTCGACAAGGCCGTCCAGCTCAATCCGATGCATCCGACCTGGTACTATTACGACCGGGGCGAAGCCCTGCTGGCGCTCGGTCGGTATCAGGAAGCGGCCGCGTCCTTCTCCTGTCTGCCCCGCAAGAGCGCCTGGCAATGGGCGCGGCTGGCCGCATGCCACGCATTTGCCAGCGACCACGGGAAGGCGCTGGCCTGCGTCATGGAAGGTCGCGCCCTGGAGCCAGACCTCACCATCGCCCAGATCGTCCAGGACATGCGCATGGAACGCGAAGAGGATCGCGAACGACTCCGTCGCGGGCTCGAACTCGCCGGCTGGGACACGGCCATCTAAAGCGCGTCGCGATCCTTCGGATTCGCTCCATGCGCTTTAGGTCTTTGATTTTACGCATGTCTTTATCCCGAAACCGGTTCCCACTTTCGGGAGACATGCTTTAAGCATGTCCGGCTAGAAACTGATCTCCACCGCCGCGGCGCTTCGCCTGGCCTCGCCATGGAACACCGCCTCGATGTTGTTGCCGTCGGGATCGAGCAGGAAGCAGGCATAGTAGCCGGGATGGTAATGGCGCTCGCCCGGTGCGCCATTGTCCTTGCCGCCGGCGGCGAGCCCGGCCTTGTAGAACGCGTCGACCATGGGGCGGTCCTTCGCCTGGAAAGCGAGATGGTGGCGGCCGGTGAGCACGCCGAGCGCGGCGCGGCTGTCGGCGCTGGAGACGAACAGTTCGTCGGCCCAGAAATAGTCCTGCGCCTCGCCGCCGATCGGAATGCTCAGCGCCTCGAACAGGGCGGCGTAGAAACGCCGGCTGGCCGCAAGGTCGCGCACCACGAGCTGGATGTGGTCGATGAGCCGGCCGCGATAGAGTTCCATGGATAACGCCTCCTGCTGGTTGCTGCGGCTCAATCTAGAAGGGCCCACAACGCGGTCAATGCAGGGTCTTGCAGGCTGCTGACAGTTGGAGCCGCCGACGGGGCAGCGCTCCCAAGGTGATCGGCGGTCGCCGCCCCTAGAAAAATCCGGATAAAAAATGCAACCAGATTGTAGGATCGCCTCGCACCCTGGCGTCCTCCGGACGCAAGCGGCCCGGTGAAACTAGAAAAACCGCGCCGCATCAAACAGGATGCCATACGGCATGGAGAAGAACCATGAACCATTCCTATCGTTGGGTCATCGTCGCGGCCGGCGCGCTGATGACCTGCGTGGCGCTCGGCGCCATGTTCTCGCTGGCGATCTTTCTGGAGCCGATATCGCTCGACACCAACTGGTCGCGCACCGGCATTTCCAGCGCCATGACCTTGAACTTCCTGGTGATGGGCCTCGGCGGCTTTGCCTGGGGCTCGATCTATGACCGGGTCGGCGCGCGGCCCGTCGTGCTTGCGGGCGCCGTGCTGCTCGGCCTGTCGCTGGTGGTGGCGAGCCGCGCCACGTCGCTCATCGTCTTCCAGCTCAGCTACGGCATCATCGTCGGGCTGGCGGCCAGCGCCTTCTTCGCGCCGATGATCGCGCTCACCACCGCCTGGTTCGACACCAACCGCAGCCTCGCCGTGTCGCTGGTCTCGGCCGGCATGGGCGTGGCGCCGATGACCATCTCGCCCTTCGCGCGCTGGCTGATCACCGCCTATGACTGGCGCACCGCCATGTTCGATATCGGCGTCATGGCCTGGCTGCTGCTTTTGCCCGCCGTCTTGCTGGTGCGCCAGCCGCCCGTCGCGACCGCTGCCACCGGCACGCCGGCGCCGGCCGCCGACGATCCCAGCATGAGCGTCGGCCAGGCGCTGCGCTCGCCGCAATTCATCGTGCTGGGTCTCACCTTCTTCGCCTGCTGCGCGGCGCATTCGGGCCCGATCTTCCACATGGTGAGCTACGCCATGTCCTGCGGCGTGGCGCCGATGGCGGCCGTATCGATCTACAGCGTCGAGGGCCTGGCCGGCCTTGGCGGGCGCGTGCTCTACGGCGTGCTCGCCGACCGGCTGGGCGTCAAGCCGGTTCTGGTCGCCGGTCTCGCCATCCAGGGGCTGGTGATCGCCGCCTATCTCACCGTCGGCCGGATCGAGCAGTTCTACCTCCTGGCCGTCATCTTCGGCGCCACCTATGGCGGCGTGATGCCGCTCTACGCGGTGCTGGCGCGCGAATATTTCGGCCTGCGCATCATCGGCACGGTGCTTGGCGCGGCGACGCTGCTGTCCAGCCTCGGCATGTCGCTCGGGCCGCTCGCCGGCGGCATGATCTACGACGCCACCGCGAGCTACCACTGGCTGTTCATCGGCTCGGCGCTGATCGGGCTGGGTGCGGCCGGCATCGCCATCGCCTTCCCGCCGCAGCCCAGCCGGCAGAAGCTGCAGATGGCGTGAGAGAAACCTGGTTCCTCGTCCCCATGAAATGGGGGAGAGGTGGCTCGGCGAAGCCGGGACGGAGAGGGGGAGCGCCCTACGAAGACCCCCTCTCCGTCCGCTCGCGGACACCTCTCCCGCCTTTGGCGGGGGCGAGGAAGCCAAGCCTTGAGATGCCGGCGAATAGCGCTTCTTCCGCCCCGGCCGCATCTCGCTACGCTTCATCGAATGCGAAATTCGTTGCCCGATGCCGGCGAGTGTGAAACGCTTCGCAAGTCAGGCTGGCCGCGCGCCGGCGCGATCCATCGTCCAGGAGCATTGCGGTGATGGCAAGCTTGGAAGCCGAAGACGCCAGAAATTGGTCCAACCTGCTGACCGCCGCCGAGAAAGGCGACGCCGAGACCATACGTGCCGAACTCGCGGCGGGGGCGGACATCAACCAGACCGACGAAGGCGGCTGGACGGCGCTGCATCTTGCCGCCCATAATGGCCACCTGGCCGCGCTCGAGGCGCTGATCGCCGAGCCGACGATCGACGTCAATTCCAGGAACAAATGGAAGAGCACGCCCTTGAGCCTTGCCGCGGCCAAGGGTCACTACGACTGCATCCAGGCGCTGGTGCGACACCCTCAGATCGATATCGACGCGCGCGCCGATTACTATGGCCGCACGGCGTTGATCGAAGCGGCAAGGAACGGGCATCTCGATGCCGTCACGCTGCTGGTCGAGCATGGCGCGGACGTCAACGCGGCCGACAAGACAGGGCGAAACAGCGCCCTCATCGAAGCCATCAAGGGCCGGCACTTCGCGGTTGCGCAGTATCTGCTTGAGACCAGGAAGGTGAACTTCCTCAACAAGGACATGCGGCTCAACGCGCTGATCTGGGCCGGCAGCACCCGCAACAGCGAGCTCATCGAGAAGTTGGACGCGGCGATCCACGCGTTTTTCGAAGGCAAGTGAACCGCAGCCGTCAGGCTTGTACCGTCAGGCGGGCGCCACCCCTTCCAAGGCGATGATGCGTGTGTGGGCGCAGCGGAAACGGATTTGCTTCAGCCTCTCATACTCCGGTGAGTCGTACCACGCGGTGATCGCAGCCATGTCGGGAAACTCGATTATGACCAGGCGGTGCGGCTCCCAGTCGCCTTCAAGCACCCGCGTCGCGCCGCCCCGCGCGAGATAGCGCCCGCCATAGCGGGCCTCGGTCGCCGGGACTTCGCGTCTGTACTCGTCGAACATGGCCATGTCGGTGATATCGACATCGGCAATCAGATAGGCGGCCATCGTCGTTCTCCCGTTCTGTCGTCCGTTCCCATTACATATCAGTAATTACTCATATATTAGCTTCAGCCCTGGGCCGCCACCCACTTCTCAACCACCCAGTGATGCTTGCCGTTCTGGCGGTTGCGGCTGAAACCTTGGCGCTCGAACATCGCCAGCGTGCCGTTGTGGAGGAAGGCGCTCGCGACCTTCCTGCCTGCGGTGTCCTCGGGATAGCTCTCCACCCTGCCGCCGCCGAGCCGAGCGATCTCGACCAGTGCGCCGGCAAGCGCCGCGGCGGCAACGCCTTCGCCACGCCGCGTCTTGTCGATGAAGAAGCAGGTGATGCGCCAGTCGGGCAACGCCGTCAGCCCTTCCTCATATGCGCGCCGGTGCTTGATACGCGGCAATTCGCCGGTCGAGCCGAACTGGCACCAGCCGACGCAGGCCGAACCATCGAAGACAAGCGCGGCATGCGCGCTGCCGTCGCGCACCCGCGCCTCCTTTGCGTCGCGGTTGCCCGCCGCGCCTGCGGCCTTGGCGTGGAAGGCCATGCACCAGCAGCCGCCCCAAACGCCATTATGCCGCTCGACCAGCGCGGCAAAATCCGGCCAGGTTGTCATGTCGAGAGGTTTTGTGCTGAAGGTCATCGGCGCCTCCTTGCCCAGCAAAGATAACCGATCCGGCCCCACTTTGAAGCGAGGCTCTCCCTTCACCCGGTCCCCGCCCCCGAACGCACCGCCTCGCGCTCGCTCTCGTCGCGTTGCACCCGCTCGTCGGAGATCAGCATCACCGGGCATGGGCTGCGCCGCAGGACGGCCGTCGTCGTCTCGCCGAAGATGAGCTCCTCGCCCTGGCGCCGCGCCACACCCATGACGATCAAGGACACGTTGCGGCCAGCCTGGCGGGCGATGGCGTCGGCGGCCGCGGCCCTGGAGCGGATGGCGGTCTCGATCTCGACCCCGTAGCGGTCGGCAAGTGTGACGATGTCCTTCAGCACCGCTTCCCGGCGACGATGCGAGACGGTGTCGCGCGGCTCCTCTCGGCCGGTGCGCGCGACATAGAGCATCTTGACCGGCGCGCCGGTGACGGCGGCTATCGCGAGCGCCAGCTCGGCGCCGCGGCGGGCAACCGCCGTGCCGTTGACCGGCACCAGTATCTTGCCCGATCCGGGACCGAGTTTCGGCATCTGGCGGCCGGCGCTCGCCGGCTTCAGCACTAGGCAAAGCGGCCCGTCGAAGGCGCCGGCGACTTCGTTCAACCGGTGCGAGAAGCCGCCCTTGGAGGTGACGGCGCGGCCGAGGCCGACAAGCAGCATGCCGTAGCCCTTGCGCGCCTCCCTGGCGACCGCCTCGGCCGAAAGCTCCTCATGCTGGCGGCGGGTGACAGGCGTTTCGCGCACCGGCTCCTCGTCGCCCTCCTTGGCCGCCTCGCGGCTGTCCTCCGCGCCCTTCTCGATTTCCTCCAGATGCAGGCCCTCGGCCGGCTCGGCATCGGTCTCGCCGCTGGAATGCAGCACCGTCGTCGGCTTGCCGGCGCCGATGACCCCGGCGAGATAGGCCGCGAAGCGACCGACGACGCCCTCGTCGACCACAACCAGAAGCCGCTCCAGATTGGCGACGAAGCCGCGCTGATCGATCTCCTCGCGCTCCAGGCGCTTCTTCTCGTTGTCGCCGATCGGCAGGCGGCGCAGCGCCCAGCGCAATGTCGGCGGCATGGCCAGCGTGGTGACGACGGCCATGGTGAGGATCATGGTGAAAAGGGTGTGCGACAGCACGCCCATCGACAGGCCGATGGACGCGACGATCACCTCGGTCGAGCCACGCGCGTTCATGCCGCAGCCAACAGCGATGCCTTCGGCGCGGCTCATGCCCGCCACCTCGGCGCCGATGAAGGCACCGCCGAACTTGCCGATCGAGGCGATCACCACCAGAGCCACGGTGAGCAGCGCCAGTTGCGGATCGACCAGCACAGTGAGATCGGCCGACAGTCCGGCGACGCCGAAGAACACCGGCATGAAAAGAGCCGTGATGACACCGCGCAACTGCCCTTCGATATGGCGCGACAGGATCGGCGATTCGCCCACCAATATGCCGGCGACGAAAGCGCCGAGCACGGTGTGCACGCCGATCAGATCGGTAATCAGGGCCATCACGCCCATGATGGCGAGGATGACGGTGACCACCGCATATTCCGAGCGGAAGGTGTCGTTGGTCCAGCGGATGGCGTCGAAGACGATGCGGCGGCCCACCGTGAAGGAAAACGCCATGAAGAGGGCGACGCCGGCGATGGTGAAGGTCAGGTTGGCGATCTCGATCCGCCCCTTGGTGGCAATGCCGATGGTGATGGCGACGACCACCCAGCCGATCGTGTCCTCGATGATGGCCGAGGAGACGATGATCTGGCCGAGGTCGCGGCGCATGAAGTTCATGTCGCGCACCACCATGGCGACGATCTTGACCGAGGAGATGGAGAGCGCGGTGCCGAGGAACAGCCCGGCGACAATGCGCTCGCCGCCGGCGGCAAGCAGCGTGTCGGGCATGAACTGCGCGGCGATGAAACCGAGCGCGAAGGGCATGGCGACCCCGGCCGCCGAGATGGAAAAGCAGGCGCGGCCGACACGGCGCACGAGCCTCAGATCCGTCTCCATGCCGGTGAGCAGAAGGAGCATCAGAACACCCAGCTGGGCGATGGCGTTGATCATCGATTTCTGCGACGGGTCGCCGGTGAAGATCAGCCGCTCGGCTGCCGGCCAGACCCAGCCGAGCAGCGAAGGCCCGAGCAGGATGCCGCCGATCAGCTGCCCCATCACCGCGGGCTGTCCCAGCGCTTCCAGCACCTCGCCGATGCCGCGGCCGACAACCAGGAGCAGGATCAGCTCGGCGACGAAAACGCCTTCCGAGGACATGCCGGTCTTCTCGGCGGCGAAGGCGACGGCGGGCATCAAAGCGAGCGCCGCCGCTGCAATCCAAACCGACGGCGGCCAGCGCCGATTGAGCATGTTGGACAAGATGCCCCCTCATTCCTCGCTTCGGCATAACGGTCTGGCTGGAGGATCGGTTGCACGGGCCCATGCCAGCCGTTCCTCGCCCCCATGAAATGGGGGAGAGGTGGCTCGGCGAAGCCGAGACGGAGAGGGGGAGCGCCGAACCGATTGGCGAAAGTGTCTCGAAGAGGAAGACTTTCGCTCTAGGAAGCCCCCTCTCCGTCCGCTTCGCGGACACCTCTCCCCCGCTCTGCGGGGGCGAGGAAAAGCTCCCTACAATTCTAATCAAATGCCACTACCGATCTTTGCTTCCCGGTAAAGCGACTCGACGATGTTGGCCGCCAAGGCGGGGCAATAAGGAGAAGCTAATGAAAAGCGACTTTGCCGCCGCCCACCTGCACCTCGACCGGGCATGCCATTACCTGCGTGGCGACGATGAAACGAGCCGCGCGGCGCTTCAGGCACTCGACCTTGTGATCGACGCGGTGGCGGCGGCCCAGCATGCCAGGCCGATGGCCGACGTGCTGCCCTTTCAGCGGCGCGCGAATGGCGGCGTTCCACCGCTTGCATCCTGACTTATCCGCCTGAAAAGGCGGGAACATTTTGGGCCGGCCACACGTTGTGCTATATGGGGTGTGGCCGGCCTGTTCTTGAAATAGGGATCGGCCGGCCATGGCGGCGGGAGGCGCATGGCACTATGTCCCAGACGAAGGCCGCAAGATCCACCGACGCGGCCAGTGCCCCGAAATCCATCGAGGCGAACGCGCCGGCAACATCAACAGAAAAGGCAGCGCCGCCGCGGGCGTCCGACACGCTGGCGCTGAAGCTCAGCTCTCCCGAATTCACCTCGACGCTGTCGCATTTCCACCGGGCCGAGATCGCGCGCATGGCGGGCTGGCGCGACCGGCTCGACCGCACCAGCAACTGGGCGATCACCGTGGTGGCGGCGATGCTGTCGGTGTCGCTGTCGACGCCCAGCGCGCATCACGGCGTGCTTTTGTTCGCCATGCTCCTGATCACACTGCTTTTGTGGATCGAGGCGCGGCGCTACCGCTTCTTCGACGTCTACCGCGCCCGTGTGCGGCAGTTCGAACGCTACTATTTCGCGCAGATCTTTTCGCCGCAGCCGGATTACGCATCCAACTGGCTGGCCATCCTGGGCGAAGGCCTGCGCTCGCCGCGTTTCCTGATCACGCAGCGCGCGGCGCTGATCCGCCGGCTGCGCCGCAACTACATCTTCATGTACACGATCCTGCTGCTTGCCTGGATCCTCAAGATCACCACGCCGAGCCTGTCGCGCGAAGGCTCGCCCATCGGCTTCGGCGCCTCGCTGGTCGACACGTTCCGGGTGGCGACGCTAGGGCCGATCCCCGGCGTCGTCGTCGTGTGCGGCGTGGCCGCCTGCTATCTCGCGCTGCTTGCCGCCGCCTTCCTCATCCGCGCCGATGACGGCGAGCTGTCCTTCGGCGACGTGCATGTGTGATTGGCCGCGCGACGAGCCGTTTTACCATGCTTGATGCGAAGCGCGGCGCGATCACAATCCCGGCGGCCTGATGAAGCCCTCGGTCAGGCGGGCCAGCGCTTTGGCAAGTGCCAGCAGCTTCATGTCCGAATGGCGGCGGCCGACGAGCTGGACGCCGATCGGCAGGCCTTCGCGGTCGAGGCCTATCGGAATAACGACGGCCGGATGACCCGTCAGATTGAAGCGGCAGGCGTGGCTGAGCGCGCTCCAATAGGACGTCTCGACGCCATCGACCGGAATCGGCATCCCCATTTCCTGGTGACGGAAGGCGGTGCACATCATCGCTGGACAGACCAGCACGTCCCAATCGTCAAAGAAGCGCTCCCACGCATGGATGAATTCGTCGCGCTGGTTGAGCGCCTCGAGATAGGCCGACAACGTTGGAGAATTTTCCCTTGGTGCCTGGAAGGCCTGTGAAAACCAGGTGATGAAATCCGAAAACAATGCCCGCTCGGCGGCGAAATCGTGCGGCGGCAGAACCTGACCGACCCGCGCGCCACCGATGTCGATCGCGCCTGCAAAGCCGGCAATCGCATCGGCAATATCGCGAGCGGTCGGCACGCCGGGGAATTCCGGCGCGAAGGCGACGCGCAGCCGGTCCAGCTGCGGTTCCGGCTCCTCGTCCGTCGCTATGGGCGGCACTTCGGTATCGAGGCCGTCAGCGCCGGCGATGATGCGGTGGGCGAGGATGAGGTCGTCGACGCCGCGCGCCAGTGGCCCGATGTCGAACAGCAACCGGAAGCTGCGCGGCATGTCGGGTGGATCGGCATAGCTGCCGGTGGTGGGCACCGAGGATTGCGTCGGCTTGAAGCCGTAGACGCCGCATAGATGCGCCGGCACGCGGACCGAGCCGCCGGCGTCGCTGCCGATATCAAGCGGCGCGAGCCCGGCGGCAACCGCCGCGGCTGCGCCGCCGCTGGAGCCGCCCGGCGTGCGGCTGACGTCCCAGGGATTGCTGGTACGGCCGAAGATAGGGTTGGAGGTCTGCAGGTCGCGCAGCCGCGGCGGCACGTTGGTCTTGCCTATAATGATCGCACCGGCCTTGCGCAGCCTGGCCGCGACGGTGCTGTCGGCGGTCGGAATGTAGTCGGTCCAGGCCGTCAGCCCGATCGTGGTGCGCATGCCGGCCGTGGCGTGACCGTCCTTCAGTGTGACCGGCACGCCGTGCAGCGGCCCGACCGCCTCGCCGCGCGCAATGGCTTCATCGGCCGCCCTAGCGCCGTCGCGTGCAGCTTTTTCGTCGAGGGTGATGATGGCGTTGAGGAGCGGATTGACGGCGGCGATCCGTTCCAACTGCGCCTCCATCGCTTCGGCCGCGCTGACCCGCCGCTCGCGGATCGCGGCCGCGAGCCGGCTGGCGGTGAAGAAGGTGGTGTCGGTGGCAAGGGTAGCGGTCATCTGCGGTTCCTCCCTGGTGGGGTCAGGCAACGGGCTGTAGGGATCGGCCGTCCGCGGATTTTCCCTACTGCCCTGCTCCCTTACTGCCCTACTGCCCGCCCATCTCTTTCTTGAAGGTCTCGAAGTCGACCTGCATGCCGTTGAAGATGGTGCTCCAGTGACGTGTCAGCGCCGCCATGGTTACGGCTTCCTGGATTTCCTCGTCGGTGGCGCCGGCGCGCTTGGCGTCCTGAGTGTCGGACCAGATGCAGTAGCTGCAGGGGATCTGCGCCGCGACCGCGAGCGAGATCAGCGACTTCACCTTCGGCGGCAGCGCCGTCTTGTCGCTGAGCTCGATGGCCTTGACCTCGGCCCAGGCGCCGGGCAGACCGGCTTTCGGGAACTGTTTGACAAAGCTCGGCACGCCCCCCATGGTCGATTGGATGTCCTTCAGCGTCGCATCATAGTCGTCGGCGTGCGCGAGCAACGGGGTGGCGAGCATGGCAAGCGAGCCGAGAACGACGGCGCGGCTCAATCGGACTGCGGAAAAGGCAAACATCGGGATATCTCCTTGCTGTGGTTGACACGCCGGCAACCGGCCGCGTGACCCAAAAAGGATGATGTGGCGCATCGAAAAGTTCGCCCTGCTGGCGAACTTCACGAAGATGTCATTCCTCGAGACGCGCTGGCCGTTCTGAGGTGTGGACGCGCATCACGCGCACCTGGCGCTCGCCATGGACCAGGACGATGGCAAAGCTCGGCGGACAATGGAACGGATTCTCGGGCGGATTGACGAAGTCGCCCTCGAGCACGGTGACGTTGGCGCTGGCCAACGCGCGCACCGGCTTATGGCGAACGCCGGCGCCGATATCCTCGTCGATGGCCTCACCGAAGAGGTGACGCCCGACGCCACGCGGCCCGCCGGCAAAGGCAATGTCGAGGTCCTCCGCATAGTGGGCAAGCACCCGCTCCTTGCCGCCGTGCTGGAGCGAGCGGTATTCCTCGGTGTAGAAGGCCAGCCGCTCGGCCACCAGCCTGTGGTGTCCCCGGTCGGGCAGACCGGCCGATGCCAGCAGCAGCTCCGAAAGCCTGATCTTGGCGTCGGACAGCCGGCTGCGCACGGTGCCAACCGGCACGCCCAGAATGGCGGCAATCTGCTCATAGCCTGGCGAGCTGCCGAAATAGCGCAGCATCACCGTGGCGCGCTGCATTTCCGGCAGATGCGCAAGCGCCGCCCACACCCAGTCGCGCAGGTCGCGGCTTTCGATCCGGCTCTCGATGCGCTCCTCGTCGGCGAGTTCGCGAAAGGCACGCTCGGTTTCGGCCGGCCCGGCACGGGGACGGCGACGGCGCAGCGCCATCAGGCAGTGGTTCCTGAGGACCGAATGCAGCCAGCCGCCGACGGCTGCGGGATCACGCAGGCCGTCCAGTCGCGCCAGCGCGGTAAGGAACGTATCGTGGACCGCGTCCTCGGCGTCGCCGGTGTAACCCAGCATGGACAGAGCGATCGCGTGGAGTTGCGGGCGATAGCGCTCGAACAAAAGGCCGAAACCATGTGCCTCGCCAAAGCGCGCCGCCATGACCAGAGCCGCGTCGGGCTGGCCTCGCCCTTGATCAAAACCGACTTGTCCCATGGCCTTATCCCCTGCCCTGATCATACCAAAAAGGACAGGATGCGGTGAGGGGCCGGAAAGTTCGGATGCCTGCGTCCATCGACTTCCATCTCGTCTAGTTCAACGACAGCGCCGCCCGAAACTCCTGGGATGAGTTGCGGGCGGGATAGGGTTCGTGCGGCACGGGGACGCCGAGATGGCTGCAGAGCGGTGCCCAGCCGTCGCCGAGCTTGTGCACCAGCAGTCGCTCCGCCGGCACGGTGTTCAGCACCGCCTCGACATTGTCCCGGTAGACGGCGATGGCATGGGCTCGGTCGTGCGGGCGGCCGCCGAAGACCTGGTTGGCGACGAGGGCGATGCCGAGCGACTCCTGATCCGTGCTGCCGGCGATCGCCGGCAGCAGGGTTTTTTCAAAACTCGCCCACCAGCTTTCGGGCGAGCGCCAGGTGAGGATGACGCGCGCCTGCGGATAGGCTTCGATCAGCTCACGCCAATAGAACGCCGAGGGCCAGTCGACGCAGGATTTATATCCCGCGAAGAGCTGGGCCCAGTCGGGCGCCTCGCCCCTGGCCAGCGCCCGCCAGAGCCGCTTCTGCTTCGCATGCGCCATGACCTCCCACATATGATGACAGGGGCCGAAACCAAGCATGGTCAGCGCCTCGCGCATCGAATCAGTACCGGTCCGGCCAAAGCCGGTTCCAATCACCATCAGCGACATTTCCCCCTCCTCCCGTCTTTCAAGCGGTTGCGGTCAACCTCCCTGGACCACGAGCCGCAGGCGGTTGCCTTCCGGATCAGCGGTCGAAATCACTCCGCCTTCCCTTCTCGCCGGCGCGTTGGCCGCTTCGAGCCGCCGCGCCACGGCGGCGAGTTCCTGCGCGGAACCCAGCTCGACGGTGAAATGGTCGAGGCCGGCGGCATTGGGCGGCGGCTCGCGCAGCTCGTCGCGCGCCCAGATGTTGAAGGCGATCATATGCGCGCGGCGCTCGGTGCCGCAGTCGAACATGCCGAAGGTCCGGGACTGGATATGCGGCCGGAAGCCGAGCACGCCGAGATAGAATTCCATCAGCGCCTCGGGCGCGCGGGCGCGCAAATGGATGTGGCCGATGAAGGCCTCCCGCGCCATCCTCGGCTCGACATGGCCGGAATTGCCGAGATCGCGCAGCAGGCTAGACACATCCAGCGGCTCAATCCCGGAATGCGCGCTGCCGTCGACGGCGATCAGCGACACGCCGCCCTCGGGCGAGACCTCGCGGCGCAGCAGGCGCTCAAGCGTGTCGAAGCATATCTCGATGCCGTTGCCGGACGGGTCGGAGACGTAGAGCGATTCCGAAACAAGGTGGTCTTGGGCGCTGTATCGCAACCCCGACGCCTTGAGGCGGGCGGCGGCGTGGGCGAGGCCGCGGCGGGTGGTGACGTGGATGGCGACATGGAAGAGATCGCGCGACTTCTGCGGCAGCGCGACTTCCGCGCCGGCATGGAGCACGACCAGCGTCCGGCCGCCGGCGCCAAGCTCCGCTTGAGCAGCATCTTCGCCGGCCAGCGTCAGTCCGAGCGTGTCGCGCCAGACGGTCAAGGCGGCCGGAATGTCGGTCACCTTGAGATGGACCGGCCCGAGACGCGTGGCCTGAGACAGCAATCCTTCGTCCATCGTCGTCCATCCGATTGCGGCCGATGGATACATTAGCTCTGAACGATATTTATGTCTCGCGCCAAGTTCGGGTTGACCCCTCCCCGGCGGGCGGCGACTATCGCCGAAGCAGGCTGTTTTTTCGCAGCTCCAAACGAAGCAGGAGGAACCTCCCATGGACGACACCGACCGCTGGCGCAACATGGCGAGCGCGCCGCGGGACGGCAGCCGCATCCTGGTGACGGTGCGCTCCTCCGAGCAGGGACCGGCCGAGGTCGACATGGCGTATTGGTCGCGCGCCGACCAGTTCGGCGAGGAAGGCTGGCGGGCCTCGGACTCCTCACCCGGCCGCGTGGTCGAGTATGCCGAGCCCGAGCTCAGATGCTGGATGCCGCTGCCGAGTGCCGGGCGAGGCTCGATGCCGAGCCCCTGGGAGGGCGAGGACGTGCCGCTGGTGGATGGGGAAGGGATTTAGGCGGCCTCCTGGCGATTGGCGAAAGCAGCCGCGACAGCCAATCTCCCCGCTAGTGGGGGAGATGTCCTGCCGGACCCCAAGGGTGGGCTGGCGGGACAGAAGTTCTTTTTTCGGCACGCCGGGTGAATGCCGATCCGATCCGCATCGCGAAGGCAAGGAGCCGAAGCGCGACGCTTTCCAAATCGACGATGGGCATGCCGGTTTGCCGATGCTCGCGCTGCCGCTCAAGATAGCGGGCCAGCGCAATTTCATGCCGCAATGACGCATTGGCGAGCTGACCGTCGCGCCGGTCGTCGTCATGCCAGAGTGGCCATTCGCCTAGGTGTTGCACGGCATCCTCCTCGGATCGATGTCCAGTGCGGACAATCTGCTGGAGGCCCGTGAGGGCGGCGCAGGCACCGGCGTGATCAAATCGTGAAAAGCGCCGACCGCATGAGATCGCGGTTGAATTAGCGACCGCTAAGCGAAAGAATTGACCCGATCACGGTCGGGGTGGCTTTCGATGACGGCGCCGCATCTTCACCTGCTGGGTGGTTTCGACTTTACCGGCGCCGGGGCGACGGCTCCCGCCTTCAGCCGCAAGGCGCGCGGCATGGTGGCCTATCTTGCGCTGCAGGCCGGCCAGGCGCAGTCGCGCGAGAAGCTGGCGGCGCTGCTCTGGAGCCTCAACGGCGAGGCCCAGGCGCGGATGAGCCTGAGGCAGGCGGTGTCGTCCGTCCGCAAGGCCATGAGCGTCTCCGGCGGCGGCCGCTTCCTGACCGATGGCGCGAGCATCGCGCTTCACCTCGACGATTTCGATTTCGACGTGGCGCGCTTCGAGGCGCTGGCGGCGAGTTCCGCGCCCGAGGATCTCGAACGGGCCGTCGCGGTCTATCGCGGCGACCTGCTGGACGGGCTCGGCCTGCGGGAAGAGCCGTTCGAGGAATGGCTGCGGGTCGAGCGCGAGCGCCTGCGGGCGATCGTCGTGTCCGCGCTGGACAGGCTCATCAATCACCACATGGCTGCCGGCGATCCGGCTTCCTGCATAAGGGCCGCCCTGCGCCTGGTGGCGATGGAGCCGCTGCGCGAGGACGCCCATCGTGCCCTGATGCGAAGCTACGCGGCGCAAGGGCGCATCAATCTCGCGCTGAAGCAGTATGAGCTGTGCCGCGACGCGCTGCAGCGCGAGCTGCGGCTGATGCCGGAAGCCGAAACCCGGCACCTGCATGAGGAGCTGCGCGCCCGCCGCACCGCGTCCCCTGGCCGGCCCCCGGCTTCGAGCACCGAACCCGATGCGGCGCGACCGCCCACCCGCTATGTCAAATCGTCCGGCGTCAACATCGCCTACCAGGTGACGGGCGATGGGCCGGTCGACCTGGTCTATGTGCAGGGCTGGGTCTCCAATCTCGACCTGGCCTGGGGATCGCCGCGCTTCGCGCATGTGCTGAAGCGGCTCGGCTCCTTCTCGCGCCTGATCCGCATCGACAAGCGCGGCACCGGCCTTTCCGACCGCAATGTCGGCCTGCCGACGCTGGAGCAGCGCATGGAAGACATGCGCGCCGTGCTGGACGATGTCGGCTCCAATCGCACGGTGCTGTTCGGCAGCTCCGAAGGCGGACCGATGTGCATCCTGTTTGCCGCCACCTATCCGGAGCGCACCGCGGCCTTGGTGCTCACTGGATCTTATGCCCGAGGCACATGGTCGAAGGATTACCCCTGGGCCCGAACGGTCGATGAGGTGCAACAGGATCTCGACGCCGTCGAGCGGCAATGGGGCGAGCCGGCCGAGATGCGCAACGCCGCGCCCAGCCTGATCGAAAACATGGTCGAGCGAGAGTGGTTCGCCGCCTATCTCAGGAATTCGGCCTCGCCGGCGGACGCGATCGCGCTCTGGCGCTGGGGCACCGAGATCGACGTGCGCGACATCCTGCCGGCGATCCATGTCCCGACGCTGGTGCTGCAGAGGACCGGCGACCGGTGGGTGAAGCCGGAGGAAGGACGCTATCTGGCGGCGCATATCGAAGGCGCCAGATATGTCGAGCTTGCCGGCCGCGACCACGTGATCTGGGGCGAAGGCTGCGACGGGCTGATCGACGAGATCAAGGATTTCGTGACCGGTGCGCTGCCGGCGGCGCGCGCGGAAAGGGTGCTGATATCGGTGCTGGCGCTCGCCATCGAGGGCGCTGCCGACGACGCGAAAGCCCCAGAGCGGGCAGACATCGTTCGCGACGAATTGCTGCTTGGCGGCGGCACGGAAATCAGGCGCTCGCGCGGCAGGCTGCTCGCGGCTTTCCAACGCCCGACGCGCTCGATCGAATGCGCGATGGCCATCGCAAACCGCCTGAAGCCATGCGGCCTCGAAGTGCGCGCGGCGATTCACATCGGCGAGTGCGAGGCGCGCGGCGGGGATTTTTCCGGCATCGCCATCGAGGTCACATCGCGGCTGCTCGATCATGCCCAGTCGGGCCAGATCATCGCATCGCGAACGATGCGCGACCTGGTCGTCGGCTCCGGCCTGACCTTCGAGGAACAAGGCGAGATGAAAGCAAGCGGCCTGCCCGGCGCGCTCCAGTATTTTGCCGTCACCGGCGCCGCGCCAGGCCCCTGACCTTCGTTTCAGAACAAGAACGCCGCCGTCGCCGGGTCAGGTCCGGTGCGGCCATCGGCGGAATCCAGGCCAGCGATCGTCCGCATGTCGTCGGCGTCCAGCTCGAAATCGAAGACATCGAAATTGCCGGCGATGCGCTCCTGGTGGATCGACTTCGGGATGACGATCAGCCCCTCCTGCAAATGCCAGCGGATGGTCACCTGCGCTACCGACTTGCCATGCTTCTTCGCCAGCTTCTCCAGTGTCGGGTCGGAAAGCAGCCGGCCGCTGCCCAGCGGGCTCCAGCTCTCGATATGGATGTTGTGCTTCTTGTGGAAATCGCGCTTGTCGCGCTGCTGGAAGCGCGGATGCAGCTCGATCTGGTTGACGACGGGCGTCACACCGGTCTCGCCGATGATGCGCTCCAGATGGTCCTGGTTGAAGTTGGAGACGCCGACCGACTTGATGCGGCCCGCCTTTTGCAACTCGACCAGCGTCTTCCAGGCTTCGACATATTTGTTTTGGGCAGGCACCGGCCAGTGGATGAGGAAGAGATCGATCTGGTCGATGCCGAGTTTTTGCATCGTGTCGTCGAAGGCGCGCAACGCCGCGTCGCGCTGATGCGCGCCGTTGCGCAGCTTGGAGGTGATGAAGAGCTCGTTCCTCGGCACGCCCGCCGCGCGGATCGCCTCGCCGACGCCTTCCTCGTTACGGTAGCCCTCGGCGGTGTCGATGAGACGGTAACCTGCGTCGATGCCCCAGCGAACGACCTTGGCGGTGATGCTTGGCTCGACCTGCCACACGCCGAGCCCGATCTGGGGAATGGTAGCGCCGTCGTTCAATGTCAGCTGTTCCGGCATGCGGATGTCCTTCTGCACAGTGGGTGGCCCCGCCTCTATCTAGGCTGCGCGTTTCGCAATGCGAGAGGATGACGGAGAAATCCGCCTTCGTCCCTTGTAGGAGAGAGGGATCGGCGCGGAGCGTTGAGGCGCACGACGGTGCTGAAGGGGGTAAGACGCACCATGCTGAAGCGCCGGTCGTGAGGCGACGGCGGGACTGCCCCCTCCATCCTGCCGAACTCTTCACCAGGTGGGTAGTTCGCGCTCAACTGCCTCGCGTCGGCGCCCCAACAGATCTCGCACGGCGAATCGCCCGCATCTTCTCAAATTCTTACCCGAAACCTAAGCCTTTTGGAGAACTCGTGCCCTATATGAAAAATACTAAAGTAAATTCGGCGAATGTGGGGTGTATTAACATGGAAACCGAAAGCAGAAAGCGCTCAGAGCGGGAGCCCGACAGTCTGGTTTCAGAATTAGAGGCGCGCCGCGATTTTCTCAAGAAGGCTGGGCGCTTCGCGGCGGTGACCCCGCCGTCCATAACACTTCTCCTCGGTACAAGCCTCAGCTCCGCAGCGATCGCCAAATCGGGCGGATCAAGTCCGGGCAATTCTGGCGGATCGACCTGGGGCAATGGAGCGGGAGGCAAGCCCTTCCACCCCCGCCCTCGCAGCCTCAATTTCGGCCGCTCCGGCGGCGGCGACAACTATGGCGGCGGGTCTCACGGGGGCGCCAGGTCGGGCGATCCCAACTAACAGGCACTCGGTCCGGACTGCTCGCCGCATGCCGGCGAAACCTCCCCTACCGGCAATCTCCCCGCTTCGGCGAGGATCGGACTTCGCCTCCACCTTCGCCCATGCGCCTAACCGGTCGCCCCGAACCTCAGCCCATCCATCAGGAGCTTCACCAGCCGTCCTGAGCGCTCGCGCCAGTCGGGCGTGTTGGGCGCGGAGTAGATGCCGCCCAGCGCATGCATGACATCGGAAGAGTCGACGTCGGCGCGGATCTTTCCCGCGGCGGCGGCGGCCTGGACCAGGCTTCGCATGGCGCCCGAGACGCGCCCCGATGTGTCGGAGAACAGCGTGGAATTGGCGGTGAGCAGCAGGCGCAGGCTGGTGGCGAGGCCGCGCTTGGTGGCGATGTAGTCGACGAAGCGCTGCATCCAGAGTTCCAGCGCCACATCGGCCGGATGCTCGCGGGCGAGGTCCTCGGCGGCGTGGCAGAGGCCTTCCACCTCGCGGCGGTAGACCACCTCGACCAGATGCTCGCGCGTCGGAAAATGGCGGTAGAGCGTGCCGATGCCGACCCCTGCCCGCTTGGCGATCTCCTCCAGCGAGGCATCGACGCCGTCGCTGGCAAACATTTGCGCCGCCACTTCGACCAGCCTGTCGCGGTTGCGTTGCGCATCGGCGCGCAGCGGCTTTGGCGCCGGCGCATCGCGCGGCGCTTCAGCGGTCATTTCCTGGTCGGGCACTTTTTTCTCCACCACCGCAATATGGGGGGTTGAACCACGGCTGGCCAGACCCCAGTTAGATAAACGGAGGCACCTCCGCTTTAGTGGAGTGCTTTTATCATATAACCAGGGGAAGCGTTATGTCACCAGATCAAGGACGGAAAGCGCACCCTGGTTGGTGGAGTGGGGCGCCGGAACTGCTGATCTCCCCCCTTGCGGGGGAGATGGCCGGCAGGCCAGAGGGGGGTGCTGTCCCGCCAGCGTCGCGAAGCTTGGGTTCCTCGCCCCCGCTGAAGGCGGGGGAGAGGTGGCCGCGAAGCGGACGGAGAGGGGGATTTCGTAGGGCGCAGCCCCCTCTCCGTCTCGGCTTCGCCGAGCCACCTCTCCCCCATTTCATGGGGGCGAGGAACCTTGTCGTTCAAATGCCTCGTTCCTTCGCGCCCCCCTCTGCCCTGCCGGGCATCTCCCCCACAAGGGGGGAGATTAGCAGCTTCCACGCCTTGCCCCCCACCCCCCAAGCCCCATTTCCATCCGCTCAAGCGTCCAGCAATTGGAGCCCGACGCCCCATGAATGACCAAGTCACCATCAGTCCCACCACGCTTTCCATCCATCTCGCCATCAACGGCCGCGACCATGCGCTGGAGATCGAGCCGCGCGTCACGCTGCTCGACGCGCTGCGCGACCGGCTGAACCTCACCGGCACCAAGAAAGGCTGCGACCAGGGCCAGTGCGGCGCCTGCACCGTGCATGTCGACGGCCAAAGGGTGCTTGCCTGCCTGACACTGGCAGCGCAGGTCGAAGGCCGCGAGATCACCACCATCGAGGGGCTCGCCGCCGAGGACGGCACGCTCAACGCCGTGCAGGCCGCTTTCCTCGAGCAGGACGCCTTCCAGTGCGGCTATTGCACGCCGGGACAGATCATGTCGGCGGTGGCCTGCATCCGTGAGGGGCATGCCGGCTCCGACGAGGAAATCCGCGAATATATGGCCGGCAATCTTTGCCGCTGCGGCGCCTATCCGAACATCGTCGCCGCCGTCCGCCAGGCCGCACAGGAGCTGCGCTCATGAGAGATTTTTCCTACTTCCGCGCCGACAATATCGAGGCCGCCCGCAACGCGGCCGCCCTTCCCGGCGCGATGCTGCTTGCCGGCGGCACGACGCTGATCGACCTCGCCAAATGCGGCGTCGCCGAACCTTCGACCGTGATCGACATCAGCCATATCGATGGGCTCAACGCCATCGACGTGACCGCCGACCGCGCCGTCATCGGCGCGCTGGCCAGGATGAGCCATGTCGCCGACAACCCGCGCGTGAAGAGCCTCTTCCCGGCCGTCTCGGAAGCGCTGTGGCAGGCCGCTTCGGCGCAATTGCGCAACATGGCGACCATCGGCGGCAATCTGATGCAGCGCACGCGCTGCCCCTATTTCCGCGATCCGCAGAACTTCCCGGCCTGCAACAAGCGCGCGCCCGGCAGCGGCTGTTCGGCGATCGGCGGCGTGACGCGCGGCCATGCCGTGCTTGGCGTGAGCGAGGCCTGCATCGCTACCTATCCGGGCGATCTGGCGGTGGCGCTCGTCGCCTTCGACGCCGAGGTCGATCTCGGCCAGCGCAAGCTCAAGATCGAGGATTTCTTCCTCGCCCCCGGCGCCACGGCCGAGCGCGAGCACGACATCCATCCCGGCGAGGTGATCACGGCGATCGAAATCCCCGGCTCGGCCGCCGCCAGGCGCTCGACCTACATCAAGGTGCGCGACCGCGAGTCCTATGAATTCGCCGCGGCCAGCGCCGCCGTCGGGCTGGAGCTCGAAGCGGACGGCCGTACCGTCCGCGACATCCGCGTGGCGCTTGGCGGCGTCGCGACGAAGCCGTGGCGGGTGCGCGCCGTCGAGGACGCGCTGAAGGGCAAGGCGCTTTCCGAAGTCACGATCCGCAAGGCGAGCGAGCTCGCCATGGAGGGCGCCGTCGACCATGGCGCCAACCACTACAAGATCGCATTGGCGCCGCGCGTGATCGCGCGCGCCATCCTCAAATTGGGAGAGACGGCATGACCGTTCATGACATGAAACACGCAGCGTCCGACAGCGCGCGCCTCGAAGCGGTGGGCGGACGCCTGTCGCGCGTCGACGGTCCGGCCAAGATCACCGGCGCGGCAAAGTATGCCTTCGAGCAGCAGCTCGAAGGGCTGGTGCATGCCGTGCTGGTCGGCGCGACCATCGCCGCCGGCAAGGTCTCGGCCATCGACAGCCGCGCTGCCGAGACCGCGCCCGGCGTGCTCGCGGTGCTCACACCCGACACCATCATGGAACTGAAGGGCGCGTCGGACTGGCTGGGCAACCCGCCGTCGCAGCAGACCTATAACCCTCTCGCCCGCGAGGTCACCTATTCGGGCCAGCATATCGCGGCGGTGGTGGCCGAGACCTTCGAGCAGGCGGTGGCCGCCGCGGCGCTGCTCAAGGTCTGGTATGACGAGACGCCGGCCATCGTCGACCTCAGCGACGGCAAGGCCGGCGACGGCATCCCGATCGACGCCATGACCAAGGAATGGGGCGACGCGCAGGCCGCCTTCGCCGCCGCCCCGGTGCGCATCTGCGCGGCCTACAACACGCCGCGCGAATTCCAGGCGGCGATGGAGCCGCATGGGCTGATCGCGCGCTGGGAGGGTGACGAGCTGACCATCTGGGAGCCCAGCCAATGGCTCGACGGGATGGCGCGCACCTATGCCGAGTGGTTCGGCGTGCCGTTCGAGAATGTGCGGCTGGTCTCGCCCTATATCGGCGGCGGCTTCGGCTCGAAGGCGCTGGCGCTGGCGCACAGTGCGGTGGCGGCGGCCGCCGCCAAGATGCTCGGACGGCCGGTGAAGCTGGTGCTCAACCGGCCGCAGAATTTCACGTCCTATGGCGGCCGCGCGGCGACGCGGCAGACGGTGGCGATCGGCGCCGACAGGGATGGCAGGATCCAGTCGATCGTGCATCGCGGCGTCAACGAGACGGCGGTCGACGGCATGTGGGTCGAGCCGCTCGGCTCCGTCACCTCGATCATGTATGCCACGCCGAATTTCTCCTCGAGGCAGAATGTGGTGCGGGTCAACACGGTGGTGCCGGGGGCAAAACGCGCGCCGGGCGAGAACCCGAGCGCTTTCGGCATCGAATGCGCCATAGACGAGCTGGCATATGAGCTCGGCATCGATCCGCTGGAGATGCGGCTGATCAATTATGCCGAACAGGATCCGCATACGAAGAAGGCGTGGTCGACCAGGCAGCTGCGCGAGGCCTTTGCAGCAGGAGCGGAAGCCTTCGGCTGGGCGAAACGCCCGCCTGAGCCACGCTCGATGCGGGACGGCCATCAGCTCATCGGCTGGGGCGTGGCGGCCGGCACCTATCCGGTGCGGCGCGCGCATGGCGAGGCGGTGGTCAAGATCCTCGCCGACGGTTCGGTCGAGGTCGAAAGCTCCTCCATCGACATGGGCCAGGGCACCTACACGATCCTGGCGCAGACGGCGGCCGAGACGCTCGGCGTGCCGGTGGAGCGGGTCTCCGTGAAGCTCGGCGACTCCCACTTCGCCCGCGCCGGTGTCACCGGCGGGTCGCGGCTGGCCGGCGTCATGACCGGCGCCGTCTACAAGGCGGCCGGCCAGGCGCTGGACGAGCTCATCGGGCTGGCGCTTTCCGACCCGCGCTCGCCCTTCCAGGCGCTGCAGGCAAACACACTGCAAGTGCGGGATGGCCGCATCGCCTCGCCGCGCGGCGAAGGACCGGAGCTGTCGATCGCCGAGTTCATGGCGGCGATCGGCCGCGACCAGATCGAAGCCAAGGCAGATACGCTGCCGGCCAGCACGACGGCGGAGGAGCGCTACAAGAACTACACCACCATCGCCATGTCGATCCCGCACACCGATGGCGACTATTCGCGCTATTCCTGGTGCGCGCACTTCGTCGAGGTTCGCGTCGACGAGGATTTCGGCACGGTGCGCGTGTCGCGCGTGGTGTCGGCGCTCGATTCGGGCCGGCTCTACAACCCCAAGCTGGCCGAAAGCCAGTGGAAGGGCGGCATCATCATGGGCATCGGCCAGGCGCTGCTCGAGGAAGGCATCGTCGACCGCCGCCACGGCCGCATCGTCAACGGCAATTTCGCCGATTACATGCTGCCGACCAATGCCGACATTCCCGATATCCAGACGATCTCGGTCGGCATCCCCGACCCGCATTCCTCGGCGCTCGGCGGCAAGGGGGTTGGGGAACTGGCGATCGTGGGCATCGCGCCGGCGATCGCCAACGCGGTGTTCCACGCGACGGGGAAACGGGTGCGGGATCTGCCGATCACGCTGGAGAAGCTGATCTGAGGTCCCGAGATCAAGGTTCCTCGCCGCCATGAAATGGGGGAGAGGTGGCTCGGCGAAGCCGAGACGGAGAGGGGGAGCGCCCTACGAAGGCCCCCTCTCCGTCCGCTTCGCGGACACCGTTCCGGGGCGAGCCACGGGTCTCGCCCGTCCTTCGGACCCCCCGCCTTTGGCGGGGGCGAGGAACCCAAGCCTTGAAAGCGTCGCCGGGACAGCGCCCCCTCTGTCCTGCCGGACATCTCCCCCACAAAGGGGGGAGATCATTCGCTCGGCCGCTTTCGCCAATCTCCGACTGTGCCCTTCCTACCAATCCAGCCCGAACACCAATTTCCCGAAATGCAGGCCGCCGGCTGCCATGTGGGTGTAGGCTTCGGTGGCCTCGTTCTGTGAGAACACCTTGTCGACGACCGGCTCGATCCGGGCGGCGCCGATGGCGCGGGCGGCGTCTTTGAGGTCGGAGACCGATCCGGTGTTGTTGCCCAGCACCTTCAGCGCCTTGATGATGATCGGCAACAGGTTAACGCTCGCCTCGGCGCCGGTGACGAAGCCGATGGTGAACAGCGTGCCGCCGGGCGCGGTGGCATTGACGGCGCGCGCGAAGGTGGCCGCGCCGGCGGTCTCGACGATGAGGTCGGCGCCGAGGCCATCGGTCAATTCCAGCACCTTGCCGTCCCAGTCCGGCGTCGAGCGGTAGTTGATGAGGTGATCGGCGCCGAGCGCCTTGGCCCGCTCCAGCTTCTCATCCGAGGACGATGTGATGATCACGGTGGCGCCGGCGGCCTTGGCAAGCTGAAGCGTGAAGATCGAGACGCCGCCGGTGCCGAGCAGCACGACGACGGAGCCCGGTCCGACATCGGCGGCGCGGAGCGCGTTCCAGGCGGTGGTGCCGGCGATGGGCAACGTCGAGGCCGCCTCGAAGGAGAGATGCGCCGGCACCGGCACGACCGAATTGGCAGGCAGCGCGACATATTCGGCGAGCGATCCGGGCAGCGAGATGCCGCGCATCTGCGTCATCTCGTATGGACGCGGCCGGCCGCCGATCCAGCGCGGCTTGGCATGGGCGACGACGCGGTCGCCAAGGGCAAACCTCGTCACGCCCTCGCCGAGCGCGACGATCTCTCCGGCGCCGTCGGCGACGGGTATGAGCGGAAAAACCGGGCCGGGATAATTGCCGCTCGCCACGGCGACGTCGACGAAATTCAGGCTCGCCGCGCGCTGGCGGATCAGCACCTCGCCGCGCTGCGGTTCGGGCGTGGCGACGCTGGCGGCGCGGAAGGCGTCGAGCCTGGGCTGGGTGAGTTCGATGGCTTTCATGGGTTCACTCCGTGGGGCCGATTGACGGTTGAGTGAACCTATCTGCTGCGCTATGTCTCGATAATCCTCGGTCTCTGCATTTGAGTATTGCAAATCATGCAGCAATCCCACGAACCCGCCGCCCTTGCCGAAATGGCCGCCTTCGCGGCCGTCGCCGAGGCGCGCTCCTTCACCAGGGCGGCAGCGCGGGTCGGGCGCGACGCGACCATCCTGTCGCGCCGGCTGCAATCGCTGGAAGAGCGGCTGGGGGTGCGGCTGCTCCACCGCACGACGCGCAGCGTGTCGCTGACCGAGGCGGGCGCGGAATTCCTGGTGCGCGTGCGCGCCATCCTCGCCTCTGTCGACGAGGCCGAAGCCGCCGCCTCCGCGCATGCCGGCGGCCGGCCGCGCGGGCTGCTCAGGCTGGCGCTGCCCGGCACGTTCGGGCGCATGTGGATAGCCCCGTTCCTGCCGCAGTTCCTCGCCGAATTCCCGGACCTGCGCATCGAGGCCGAATTCTCCAACCGTTTCGCCGATCTCGTCGCCGAGAATTTCGACGTTGCCGTGCGGCTGGGAAGCCTGGAGGATTCGCGCCTGGTGGCGCGCAAGGTGGCGACGCGGCGCCGGCTGCTCTGCGCCGCCCCTTCCTACCTCGCTCGAAGGGGCCGGCCGGAAACGCCGCAGGCGCTGCTCGAGCATTCCTGCCTCGGCTTCACCGGCTTTCAGACCTTTCCGGCCTGGGAGATGACCGACCGCGAGGGCCGGCGCGTGCGCGTCGAGGTTTCGGGACCGCTCACCAGCGACGACGCCGAGGTGCTGGTCGAGGCCGCCGTGCAGGGCGTCGGCCTGATGATGAGCACGGACTGGCTGGTCGGACGCGAGCTCGCCAGCGGCCGGCTGGTGCCGATCCTTGAGGACTGGACGCTGGCCGACGAGGGCGCGGTCTATGTCGTCATGCCCTCCGCCAGGGGCCAGGCCGCCAAGACCCGCGCCTTCGCCGACTGGATCGGCAAGCGATTTTCGCCGGAGCCGCCCTGGCGGCGGTGAGGACCGCGGCGCGCTACCCGGCCAGCAAGTTCGCATCCCGCGCCAGTCGCCAGCGCCCATCGCTTTCCTTCCTCAACAGCGTCAGCGTATAGCCGGACCGCCGCACCGGCTCGCCGCCTGGCGGCATCGCGGTCATGTCGATATGGTTGCGGATATAGGCCCAGTCGCCGAGAAGCTTGAGCTCGACGATCTCGCTCGCGCCGTCGACCTTTGTCTTGCCCATGCCTTTGAAAGCGGCGGCGAAGGCTTGCTTGCCGAACGGCTCCTTGCCGGGAACCATGAAGACGACGTCGTCCGTCATCAGGTCGAGCACGGCCTCCAGATCGCCCCTGCGGCTCGCTTCCATCCATGTCTCGACCACTTGTCGGATCGCGGCTTCGTCGTCGGTCATTGCCCTGCTCCTTGCAATTCCACGGCGGTCGGCTTCGCTCAATAGCTGGCGCGCCCGCCGGCGCTGACAATGCCTGGTGCCGGAACCCGCCCTCTGCGCGCGCGTTTGCAACAAAGCACTCCACGAATGGAGACGGACAATGGCAAGCGCAGCCGACCGCGATCCGCGGCACCACACGCAGAAAATGCAGAAAGCATTCCAGGAGATTCAGGACCACCTCCGGGAAGACATCACGAAGGTCGATGAGCCCCAGTTGAAGGCGATGTTCGAAACGTCGGCGGAAGTCCTGGGCGGCCTGATCAAGGCATTCAGGGACTATGAGCAGAAAAATGAGGCGGCCTGGCGGTAGGCCGACTAAACCGACTGCTCGCTCACGCAAAAGGCAAGGCTAATGTCCACGACTGTGAATGTCCGATACATGGTCAACGATGTCGATGAGGCCCTGGCCTGGTACACGAAGCACCTGGGCTTCACGCAGCTTTCGAACCATGCGCCGGCCTTCGCGGATGTCACGAGGGGAGCGCTTCGGTTGCTCCTCAGCGGTCCGACCAGTTCAGCGGGCAGGCCAATGCCCGACGGCGAGCGGCCAGGCCCAGGCGGCTGGAACCGCATCCACCTGATCGTCGAGGATATTGCGGCGGAGGTTGCGCGGCTGCGGGCGGCGGGCCTCAGCTTCCGCAATGAAATCGTGACCGGGCCGGGCGGCTCGCAAATCCTGCTGGTCGATCCTTCCGGCAATCTGGTGGAATTGTTCCAGCCGGCCAAGGCCCGGTGAGCGCAAAGCGAAAGGTCGGCTTCCTTCACGCACTGCTGTCCTGCCGGACATCCTCGTGGGAGATTGCGCGCTCGCCCGTTTTCGCCAATCTCTGTATGATCACCGCATCACGAGGGGGAGCGATCATGAAACGAGGGCTGGCAACACTCATCCTGGCGTTGCTCACCACGCTGCCCGCCCATGCCGCGTCCTGCTCCTGGTCCGCCAAGATGGAAGAGGACGAGGGCGGCAGCGTGATGATGGCCTCGGTCTGCGGTGGGCCGAAGGGCGATGCGCATCTGATGCTCGCCTGTTTCGGCAAGCCGGTGCTGAGCTACGACCTCGGCGCCGCGGGCGGGCAGCTGGAGCCTGGCATCAGCGGCTCCTTCACCTTCAAGGCCGGAGCCAAGAGCCTGACGAAGAAGCTCGAGCTGGAGGCGATGTACAATAACTTCACCACCGAACTTTCCGGCCCTGCCGACCCGTTGCTTTCGCTGCTGCGCGGCAAGGGCGACGTGACGGTCAGCGCGGACAAGTATGGCGAGGCGACGTTTCCGCTGAAAGGTTCAGGTGCCGCGATCGGCAAGGTGCTGGCCGAGTGCGGCAAGGGTTCGGGCGGCGAGGCGGATTGACGCCTGGCCGCAAGCACCCGCTTGTTCCGATGCCTTTCCCGCCGCGCTGATCACGCCTTGCGCGGAAGCGGAATGGGTTGGAAGCCGGCGTCCGGCTCGGCCAGTCGCGTGGCGTCGCGCCCGCCTGCCTTGGCGGCGTAGAGAGCCTTGTCCGCCTGCAGGATCATGCTGGTCGGGTCGTGGCGGGCGGTCGGGCCGCTGATGGCGACACCGACGCTGATGGTGACGACCTTGCGCGCGCTGCGATCATGTTCCAGCGCCCGCTCGCGCACCGCGGCCCGCAGATTGTCGGCGACACGCATGGCGCCGGCCGCCGACGTATCCGGCAGGATGACGGCAAATTCCTCGCCGCCATAGCGCGCCACGAAATCGCCGGCGCGGGTGCGCTGTCGCAGGCAGTCGGCGATCTGGCGCAGGCATTCGTCTCCGGCAAGGTGTCCGTAACGGTCGTTATAGGCCTTGAACGAATCGACATCGATCAGCAGCAGCGCGACCTCCCGCTCGGACTGGCTGGTATCCGCAACCACCCCGGCCAGCGCCTGATCGAAAGCGCGCCGATTGCCGACACCCAGCAGCGGATCGGTGTTGGCGAGCTGCGCCAGCTGGTTGCTGAGCGTGGTGAGCTCTCCCTCGGTGCTCTTGATCTCGGTGATGTCGGAGACGACCACCAGCGCCAGGCCGGCCTGGGTGGGTCTCGTCCTCAGCATCAGCCAGTGGCCGTCGAACAGCTTGATCTGCTGCTCGCCGGGGGTGTGGAGCGCGCCCACGACGCTGTCTATCCATTCCCGCTCGTGGCCCTTGGGGATGCCCACCTGCTCGCCGGTCACGGTCACGGCTTCCAGGATGTCGCGCAGCCTTGTGCCGGGAACGCGCAGGTCGCCGGTCAGCGGAAACAGCTCGCGGTATTGCTCGTTGCAGAAGACCAGAACCCCCTCGGCATCGAACATGGCAAGGCCGTCCGACATCTCGGACAGCGCATAGGAGAGCTGGTTCTTGGCCTCCAGCAGCGTCTGTTCGAGTTGCTTCTGGGCCGTGATGTCGCGTGTGACGCCAACAAGGCCGATGACGTTGCCGTCGACATCGCGCAAAGGTGTCTTGGAGGTCGAGAACCAGCGAAGATTACCCTTCAGGTCCGGAATCTGTTCCTCGAAGCCGGCGATCCCCTCGCCCGATTTCAGCATCCTCTGCTCCAACCCGGAAAGGATGCGGGCGCGAGCGGCGTCGGCTATGTCGAAGTCGGTCTTGCCCGTCATCTGCACGGGGTGGTCATAGCCATTGTAGGCGGCGACCGTCTGGTTCACGGCAACGAACTGGCCGCGCGCGTTCTTGACATAGTAGAAGTCCGGCGCCTGGGCGACCGCCGCGCGCAGCAGATCGCGCTCCTTGGTGACAAGCTGTGTGTGCAGCACGACGAGGCCGGCCACGGCGGTTGCCGCGATATTGAGCGCGATGAGCGGCAGCACGAGATGGACATCGATATCGGGCGCGGCCGTCTGCGGCAGGATCGATACGGGCACAAGCCCAGACAGGCCAACACAAACCGCAAACACGAGCACTTGCCAGGCGCGCGTCTGGCGGCGCCCGATGAGGCGGTTGGCAAGAACGCCGGCGGCGAATGCCACCGCAATGCCGATCAGGCCGGCGGTCAGGCCGTGGCCGCCGATCGCGATGCGGTATCCCAGCGGAAAAGCGGTGGCCACCAATGCGCCCGGCATGCCGGCGAACAGGCCGGCCGTCGCAACCAGCGACGTCCTGAGATCCAGCAGGACGCCCGGCTTAACCTCGACGGTCAACAGCATGGAGGCCAGCGCGCCCCAGCCCATGATGCAGCCGAAGACGAGCAGCCTGACTCTTTGCGAGCGGCCCTCGAGCCAGGGCTGCACGTAGTTCCAGCCGGATACGAACAGCGCCACCGCAGCGAGATTTGCCGTAAGATGTTGCCACATGGCGCCGATACCCATCTCCGATCGGGCCATTAAAAGCACTTGAAAAGTTGTTTCCGGGTTAAGGCCGCCACCCAAGGTGGTTCCCCGGTTGCGTCGCGAACTCGGCTCCTCCTTTGGCGAAGCCCCTCGCCCACACCATGGGAAGGAGCAGGCTCAGTGCCTCACTTGCCTTGCGCCTTCATGAACTGCCCGAGCAGTTCCACCGGCAGGGGGAACACCACCGTCGACGAACGCTCGCCGGCGATGTCGTGCAGGGCCTCGAAATAGCGCAACTGCATGGCCTGCGGCTCGGTTGCCAGCATGCGGCCGGCCTCGACCAGCTTCGCCGCCGCCTGCTGCTCGCCGTCGGCGTTGATCACCTTGGCGCGGCGCAGCCGCTCGGCTTCGGCCTGCTTGGCGATGGCGCGGATCATGCTCTCATTGAGGTCGACATGCTTGATCTCGACGTTGGAAACCTTGATGCCCCAGGCATCGGTGCGCTGGTCGAGTATCTCCTGGATGTCGCTGTTGAGCTTGTCGCGCTCGGCCAGCATCTCGTCGAGCTCATGCTTGCCGAGCACCGAGCGCAGCGTGGTCTGCGCCAGCTGGTTGGTGGCGGCCATGAAATCCTCGACCTGGATGATCGCCCGCTCGGCGTCGACGATGCGGAAATAGAGCACGGCGTTGACCTTGACCGAGACATTGTCGCGCGAGATGACATCCTGCGGCGGCACATCCTGCACCACCACGCGCAGGTCGACCCGCACCATCTGCTGGACGAAGGGGACGAGGATGATCAGGCCGGGACCCTTGACCCCGGTGAAGCGGCCGAGCGTGAAGACCACGCCCCGCTCATATTCCCTGAGGATGCGGATTGCCGCCGCCAGGAAAATGATCGCGGCCACCGCAATGATGAGATAGGCCACGTAACCGACCATCATTTTATTGCTCCGTTGTTGCCTGCATCGCGACGCCGCACCGTCAGCACGAGGTCGCTGACACCGGTCACCTCGACACGGTCGCCGGGCTGCATGGGCTCGCCTGCCCTCGCCCGCCAGCGCTCGCCCAAAGCCAGCACATGCCCCTCGCCGCCCTGCCAGTCGAGGATCTCGACGGGAAGGCCGCGCATGGCCTCGCCGCCGACGCGCGGCGGGTTCCTGCGCGCCGCCCAGACATAGGTGCCGGTGAGCAAGGCCAGGCCGAGCGTCAGCGCGGCGGCCGGGCCGATGACCGCCCAGGACATGGCAAAGCCCGGCCCTTCGACCTTGAGCAGCATGGCGGAGCCCAGCAGGAAGGCGGCGACGCCGCCCAGCCCCAGCACCACGGTTGGGTTGAAGGCCTCGACGATCAGGAAGGCGACGCCGAGCATCATCAGGGCGAGACCGGTGTAGTTGATCGGCAGGAGGTTCAGCGCGTAGAGACCGAGCACCAGGCAGATGGTGCCGACGACGCCCGGCGCCACGGCGCCCGGGCTGGTGAACTCGAAGACGATGCCGTAGACACCGACCAGCATAAGGATGACGGCCGTGTTCGGGTCGGTGATGACGGCCAGGAGCCGGATGAACCAGCCGGGCTCCAGCGTCTCGACCGGCAGGCCCTTCGTCGCCAGCACCTCTTTCCTGCTGGCCACCTCGACGGTGCGCCCGTCGGCAAGCTGCAGAAGCTCGGTGGTGTCGCGGGCGACGAAGTCGATGACATGTTCCTGCAGCGCGGCGTTGGCCGACAGGCTCGCCGCCTCGCGCACCGCCTTCTCGCCCCAGTCGCCGTTGCGCCCGCGCATCTCGGCGAGCGAGCGGATGAGCGCCACCGCGTCATTGGTCACCTTGGCCATCATCGCGTCGCCGGCCGGCTGTCCGGTTGCGTCCTTCTGGTCCCCGTCCTTCTCGTTCTTGTCCTTCTCGCCGCCTGGAAGCGACGGCAGGCCGCCGAGCTCGACCGGCGTCGCGGCGCCGAGATTGGTGCCGGGCGCCATCGCCGCGACGTGGGTGGCGTAGAGGATGTAGGTGCCGGCGCTGGCCGCGTGGCCGCCGGAGGGCGCGACATAACCGATGACAGGCACAGGCGAGGCCAGGATGTCGGCGATCATCTCGCGCATCGAGGTGACAAGGCCGCCCGGCGTATCGAGCTGAAGGATGAGGACCGCGGCGTCGCGCCTGGCGGCGGTGTCGAGCGCGTCCTCGAGTTGCCTGGTGCTTGCCGGCCCGATGGCGCCGTCAACGGCGATGCTCAACGCCACCTTCCCGCTCCCGGCGGAGGAGAAGGCAGAAACGGCGGCCGCGCCCAAAAGAGCAGCGGCGAAAAGGGCCACCCGCGCGATGCTCACGCTCAAAGCTCCATGGCCCAAATATGGGGTTGTGTCGCGGTGAAGTCCAATGGGGCGTTGAAGACACAACGCGCTATCTTCCCCGCAAGGCCGCTAGGGCGAGATCAGGAAGCGACCATCCCTACTGCGATCATCCGGCGGCGCGGGAGGCCTGCGCGAGGAAATAAAATCGGCAAACAAACGCGGCCGGCCCGTGCTTCGTTGCGCACAACCCGGCCGCGTTGCGTCAATAGTCGGTGTTGCTCTCGACCACGACCGGACGGTGATGGTGCCGGTGGCCGATCGAACCCGTGACGACCACCGTGTCGTCGCGGCGGTGATGGCGGTGACGCCAGCCGCGCTCGCCATTGTCATAAAAGGCGATCGTGCCGTGGTGGCGGTGGTGAAGACGGTGGCCCTCGTCGTTGATGACGACCGCCGGGCGGTGATGATAGTAATGCCTGTGATGCGTCCTGATGACGACATCGGCCTCCGCCGCGGAAGCGACGGCGGGCGCGGCGACACAGAGCGCCAGGGCAGCAAGAAGCACTGTTTTCATTGCTCTATTCCTAATTCCTGAATTCATCCCTTCGCCGGATAAACCGACGCCCGCCGCTTTGGTTCCGGCCCGGGTTGCATTGCGCAATGGGACTGCGGCAGACGGAAAAGCCCAGCCGGCGGCGAGGCTCAGCTGTCGCGCTGACGCCGAAGCGCCATGTAGCGCAGGTAGGTCTTGGCGGCGGCGTCGCAGGCGCGCCGCCCGGGGCCGTTGGCCTCGATCATCGTTTTGGCGAGCCGAGGCGGCAGGCCGTATTTGCTGGCGAAGAACGCCGGCTCGTATGGTTGGTCGTCCACATCGTCTGTCGGTCTATCGAGGCTCATGTCTGCTCCCTATCGGCGGCGCGCGGAAGTCGGCGCGCGTGCCAATGCGGAGCGCTGGCTTTGGTTGCGGCGCCCAGCCCTCTTCGCGCGCCGGTCCGACCTCAGTCCGACACCGCTTTGCGACCGTCGCCCGATCGTGGGAACGAAGGCTTCCCAGCTTCGTTTGCCGACGTGAATTTGCGGCATAGTGCCGGCCAACAGGAGCAACGAACATGGACGACAATCGCAACAGTGTTCTGGAGGCGCGCTGGCTCCTGGCCGTGCCGGCATCGGTGCTGCTCACCGTGCTGATAGCCGGCATGCTGCTCGGATAGGCGGCCGATGAACCGCCTGCTCTTCCGCGCGGCGGATTTCCTGTCGCGTCCGCCAGGCTTCTACGCGATGCTTGCCGCCATGGCGGCCTGCACGCTGCTGGTGCCGTTCGGGCTTACAAACGTGGTGACCTATGCCCTGTCGGTGGCGGCCATCATCATCACCGGGGTGGTTCTCATCCAGGGCTACCGGGACACCGCCGCCATCCACGCCAAGCTCGACGAGATCGTCATTGCGCTGCGTGAGACGCGCAACGACGTGGTCGGGCTCGAACATTCCGAGCCGCATGAGATCAAGTCCAAGCTGGTGGAACTGGAGATTGAGGCCGAGCGCCTGGCGGCCTCGGAAACGTTGAACGGGGGCAAGGGATGAGGCCGGCGCCCCAGTGGGTGGGGCTTCGTTGGGGTAGCTGAGGCACCGGCCGAAGGCGGAATGGGCACCGCCGCCAGGCAAAGATAGGCCTCGCGGGCGGCGGCGAAATTACGCGATCGCGGAAGCGCCCGTGAAGCCACCCCGGCGGGGCCGATCGGAACAAACGCCCGGCGTCGCCGTTTGTGGGGATGGTTATGTTCGCTCCCCTCGATATGCACGGCGAGAAGCGCGCCGATCTCCACCGGGCCGCAAGGCTGTCGCTGCTTCATGACCGCGTGGTAAAGCGCTTCGACAGGGTCGATCATTCAGCCGATGCTGCCGAGAGGGCCGCGGCCGCTTTCGTCGAGGCGACCCATCGGCCGACCATCTTCGTTGCACCATTCCGGTCAGACAGGAAACCTCAAACAGCGGCCGGCTGGACGCTCGGGCTGTGACCGGTGGTGAGTTGGCAAGGGCGGCATGAACCGTCAGTGAGGCCGCGCGTTGCGTTCCCTGATCAGATCGCGCGCTCTCAACTCGGCATATACCGCCTCGCGGTCCCCACGGTACCGTCCTAGCAATCTCATTGCCTCGTCGCGCTCCAGACGCCCGAGTTTCATCATAAAGCGAAGTTCCCGTTCCGGAATCAGAGGCTGAGCTTCCCGTCGCCGCCACCACGTTTCATGCATCGCTTCGACCTCACCGCCACGCCCACTCGTCCAGCAGAACCGCTGCCCCGCCCTGCCCGTGGAGACGTTATAGACCTTCCATGCATTGGCCAGAGTGACACTGCCCACACTTCTCAGTTCTGACACTTGCATTTGTTAACGGCGTCTCCCTTTTCCTCCGACCCGGCATCGGCTCCCGCCCGCATCCTTGTGTCACAGCAGGCTGGCTGCGGAGATCAGGCGCTGCAGCGCTCCCTCCGACCGCCAGCAAACGCAATCGCTGCCGCGACCGCGACCACGCCCGCGGCCACCGCAAAGGTCATTGCCATCCCGTGCGCGACGGCCGCGGGGGCTGCCGCCGCGATATCTTTCGTCCCCACGGCGAAGGCGAACACCGCGCCCATCACCGCCGTGCCGGTGACGAGGCCGAGATTGCGCGAGAGGCTGAGCATGCCCGAGACGACGCCGCGCTCGTTAGCGTCGACATCGGCCATGACGGCGGTGTTGTTGGCGGCCTGGAAGAGCTGGTAGCCCGGCGTGAGCACGGCGATCGCCGCCGCGTAGCCGACGACGCCGAAGAGGTTCGGGAGTGCCGCGAGCGCGGCGCAACCGGCGACCATCAGCGCCAGGCCGGCGATGACCATCGCGGCCGCCCCCAGCCGGTCGACGATACGCCCGGCAATGATGCCGCAGACCGCCGAGACCACGGGGCCGATCGACAGCACGGCCCCGGTCGCCGCTTCGCTCAAGCCCAGCGCCCGCGACAGGAAGAACGGTCCGACGACCAGGGTGGCCATCATCACCGTCGAGACCAGCGCATTCATGGCGAGGCTCGGCGCCAGCACCCTGTCGCGCAGCAGCGCGAGCTTGACCAGAGGCGATGCCACCTTGGCCTCGGCGACGACGAACAGCGCCGCGCCAGCCATGGCCGCGCCGAGCAGCGCCGCGTTGAGGCCGCCGAAATGGCCGCGCCCGATGGTCATGGCCAGCGCATAGGCGGCAAGCGTCGCGGCGAGCAGCAGCGTGCCCGGCACATCGAAGCGGGCCTTCGCGCCCGTCGCCTGGCGCACGATGCCCGCCGCCGGCAGGAAGCGCCAGGCGGCGAGCAGCGCGACGCCGCCCAGCGCGGCGTTGACGAGGAAGATCGAGCGCCAGCCGAGAGCGGCGATCAGCACGCCGCCGAGCGAGGGGCCGAGCGCCGTGCCGATCGCCGACATGGTGCCGAGCAGGCCCATGGCGCTGCCGGTGCGCTCTTTCGGCACCGTCTCGCCGACGACGGCTATCGTCAGCGCCATCATCACTGCCGCGCCCAGCCCCTGCACGGCGCGCGCGGCGATCAGCAGCGCCAGTGACGGCGCGAGCGCGGCGGCAAACGAGGCGGCGCTGAACAGCGCCAGGCCGGCGATCAGCAAGAGCCGCCGGCCGACGAGATCGCCGAGGCGCCCGACGCTGACGATCAGCGCGGTGATGGCGAGCAGATAGGCGAGCACCACCCATTGCACCGCCGGAAAGGACGCGGCGAAGACAACGCTCAGCGTCGGCAGCGCGACATTGGCGATGCTGGTGGCGAGCGAGGAGACGAGCATGGCCAAGGACAGGCTGGCCAGCGCGCCCGCCGTCGAATGGCTTAGGGGCGCGGCGCGGGTCTCGGCAATATCGGCCATGATGTCTTCTCCGTCGGGTGAACTCGGCGGGAAGATAGGCGTCCAGCCGATGTGGCGGAACGCGCAGCATTTGCACTTGATCAGTGCATGGAACGCCATGTCATCGAGCGACAACCATGCTATGGTTGCGCTCATGTCGCGACCCGATCTCAACCTGCTCGTCACGCTGGATGTGCTGCTTGCCGAAGGCAGCGTCGCCAATGCGGCGCGGCGCCTGAAGCTCAGCCCTTCGGCGATGAGCCGGGCGCTGGCGAGGCTGCGCGAGGCGACCGGCGATCCGCTTCTGGTGCGCGCCGGGCGCGGCCTGGTGCCGACGCCGCGCGCCGTCGAGCTCGGCGCGGAGGTCGGCCGGCTGGTGAAGGAGGCGGAAGCGGTGCTGCGGCCCGCCGAGCGGCTCGACCTCGCGCGGCTCAACCGCAGCTTCACGCTGCGCAACAGCGACGGATTCGTCGAGAATTTCGGCCCGGCGCTGCTGGCCCGCGCGTCGCGGGAAGCGCCGGGCGTGCAATTGCGCTTCGTGCCCAAGCCCGACAAGGACAGCGGCCCGATGCGCGAGGGCGCGGTCGATCTGGAGACCGGCGTGATCGGCAATACGACCGGGCCGGAGGTGCGTTCGCGGGCGCTCTTCCGCGACCGCTTCGTCGGCGTCGCGCGGGCCGGCCATCCTTTGAGCGAAGGCCGCGTCACCGCCGCCCGCTTCGCGGCCGGCCGTCACATATTGATCTCGCGGCGCGGGCTCGATCGCGGCCCGGTGGATGACGCGCTGGAGCTCGCCGGGCTGACGCGGACGATCGCGACCGTGGTCGGCGGCTTCGCCGAGGCGCTGGCGCTGGCGCGCGGCTCGGACCTCATCGCCACGGTGCCGGAGCGCTATACGGGCACGCTGCGCGAGGGCCTGTTCACCTTCACGCTGCCGGTCAAGCTTGCCCCGCTCTCGATCTCGCTGCTGTGGCATCCGAGGCTCGACGCCGATCCGGCGCATCGCTGGCTGCGGGGGCTGGTGAAGGAGGTGTGCGGCAGCGCGCGTAATCCCGGCCCTTGAGAGGAGATCAACGCGGCAAGGAACCGGCCACGCGTCCGGAGGACACTTGTTTAACGTTAGCCTTTACTAACGTATAATACACGAAAGAAAAAACCGTGCCGTTCATGGAACCCGTGGCATGGTCAGCGCGTTGCCGGGCGCTTTTGAGACAGCCGGAGGCTCGCTTGAGCGAATTCAGGAAGTTCGCGTGCCCCCGGTGCCTGGGCGCCGGCAAGGTGTTCGAGTGTGAAAAGCAGGTTGCGTCGAAAGGCTCATGCTGTCCCTCGGGCACCTTGCGCGACAATTGCCCTGGACAACGGGTTTCCTGCCAAGCCTGCAACGGAACCGGCCTGCGCGGCTACGGCGCACCTCCTCTTTTGCAGGACTGAGCCGCGACAGAGCGATCACGGCATCTGGGCTGGCCAGCCTGTGGCGCATGCAGCGAATCCGAAAGATCGCGACGCGCTTCAAGCGCTGGCACCGCCCATCAGCGCGGCGACCAATGTCGCCAGGAAGACAAGCAGCCCCAATGCGAGCCGATCCAGCCACGCGCGCCGTCTGGCAAGGATCTCGAACAACCGATTGGTCATCGCAACTTCCCCCTTCGCTGCGCGACACTCTACCATGCCTTTCATGAGAACATCATGAAATGACTCACACAGCCTCCGATGCCGCTTCAAGGGGAAATCGGCCGCTGCCGGCCGCCCGATGCCGCGCCGCCAAATGCACCCAAAAAAAGTCGGGGTCGAAGGACAGTCGGCCTGGCGAAAAATCAGCTTATTCAAGCGGATACGCATATATGTGCGGCGCGGTATGCTGGACATCGGAAATGCCCGGAATTCCGCCATTTCATGGCTTTTCGCCGTAGCCCCAGCATGACTGCCATGCGTGCTTAGGGCGCGAAAAGGCGGCTAAAAAGGCGCTTCAGGAGCCCTCGCCGGCGGCGTTGACAGGGCACCGCGCCAATGGCACTCCGCAAGCACTGGTCACGCCATGACCGTTGCTGTTGGGGACGGACGGGGTTTCAGCAGCTTGGCGGCGGCGCCGGACGGGCGGGCACATGCAGTGCACCGCCCGCTCCTGGCCTCCAACCCTAAACAGCTTGCCTTAAAACCGATCGGGTCGACGGCGCGTTCCTGGGATTTCAGAACGTGAAGCCGGAGGACGGCAAGGCGCCGCCGAAAGCCTATCACGTCTGGTTCGCAATATGGCTTCTTCACCGGCTGGCTCGGCCCGGTCGACGACGAGATCAGGACGGCAGACATGCCCGGCCGCCGCGTCGAGCGGGGGGCCGAATTGGCCGTCCTGCAATTGATGCCAGACAATTGGCCGGCAAGCCGGTAGGCCGCCAGCCAATTTTCATCCGCGCGCCGGCGCTACTCCTTGACGTTCGAGGGAATGGCGGCCGCAACGACGCCCGACAACTTCTGGCGCTTCGACAGCACCGGCTTCTCGTAAGTCTTCTTCATAGGGAACCCCTTTGCCCAGTTTCGCGCCCGCACCACGCAACGCCAAAAGGTCTCCCGTCAAAGAAAATTTGCGCTATCGCGGCACGATGAGGGCTGACCGCAACTGAAAGCATATGGGCTGTGGCGCGCCGGCAACATCCGGCGCCGTCTTCCGATAGAACTTTACCACCGCCCCGGGTGATGATTGGAAGCTGACCTCCCCATGGCTCGCGTCGCCACAGCGATTGTCCTGCCTTGAGGCCGAGAGCGGCCGCTCCGGCGCCGCGCGGCTTGACCAGACCGTGGCCGGCGCGATAGGCGGGCGCAGCCTATCCAACCGATGAAAGACCCGCCATGACTGACGTTATCGTGAAAGACAGCAACGGCACGCCGCTGAAGGATGGCGACTCCGTGACGCTGATCAAGGACCTCAAGGTCAAGGGCACGTCCGAGACGGTCAAGCGCGGCACGCTGGTGAAGAACATCCGCCTCACCGGCAATCCCGGCGAGATCGAATGCAACACCAAGCAGGTCAAGGGCCTGGTGCTGAAGACGGAGTTCCTGAAGAAGGCGTGATTGGGGGGCCAATCTCCCCTTATGTTGCACTGCGTTAGATTTGTTGCATTGCGATATCGGCGCACAGGGCCGAGGCTTTGTCTCAGGCGGGATACGAACAAGCATTCACGAGGTTCGTATTCGTGTCAGCATCGGCGCAGGATTTCCGACCCGATATCGAAGGGCTGCGAGCGGTGGCCGTGGCGGGCGTCGTCGCCTACCATTTCAGCCTGGCGGCGCTGCCGGGCGGCTTTGTCGGGGTCGACATCTTCTTCGTCATCTCGGGCTATCTGATCACCCGGCATCTGGTCGCCGAGATATCTCAAACAGGCCGGCTCGACCTCTTGCGCTTCTATGCACGGCGCGCGCGGCGCCTGCTGCCGGCAGCGCTGTTCGTCATCGCCGCGACGCTTGCCGCCGGCGCGCTCATCCTGTCGCCGGAGGAGCAGGCGCTCTATTCCAAGGGCGCGATGTTCGCCTCGGCCTATATGATCAATCTGTGGCTGATCCGCTGGTCGTTCGACTATTTCGCCAATGACGCCACATCCAACCCGTTCATCCACTACTGGTCGCTGTCGGTCGAGGAACAATTCTATCTCGCCTGGCCGGCGCTGTTGATGCTGGCCGCGTGGATGAAACCCGGCAAGCGCGCCATCATCGTTGCCATCGGCGTCGTCGGCCTCGTCTCCTTCATCCTCTGCGCCTGGCTGACAAGCGTTTCGCAGCCCTGGGCGTTCTATTTCTCGCCGCTGCGCGCATGGGAATTTGCCGCCGGCGGCCTCGCATCGATGGTGCCGGCGCGGCTGTTGCAGAAGCGTCCGCTGCTGGGGCGGGCGTTGAGCCTGGCCGGCCTGGCGATGATCGGGACCGCTTATCTCACCTTCAGCGAGGACGCTCCCTTCCCCGGCTTTCTGGCGCTTCTGCCTGTCGCCGGCACGGTCCTTCTGCTCAAGGCGGGAGCGGCCGGCGCCAGGGACGGCACTCCTTATTCGCCCAATTCCGGACAGAATTGGGTGAATGCCGCCCTGGCGCTGTCGCCCTTGCAGTGGACCGGCAGGCTCTCCTATTCGATCTATCTCTGGCATTGGCCGGTCATCGTCTATGCCGGCATGCTGGCGCCGGAGCTGACGCCCATCGAGCGGCTCTATTGCCTGGCGCTGACGCTGGCGCTGTCCGCCCTCACCTACCACCTCATCGAGAACCCGATCCGTCGCAACGGCTGGCTGATGGCCAATGCGGCGCGGGCGCTGGTGCCGGCCCTCCTCCTGACCGGCACCGGCGTCGCAGCCGCCTATGGCAATGCCAGGCTTGCCGTGCGCGACCTCGATCCGCAGCAGCGCGTCATCGCCGCGAGCGCGGCCGAGCCTTCCACCGCCCGCGCCAGGGCGGGCTGCGTGCAGGACTACGAGACGGTGACACCGGCCCCTTGCGTGTTCGGCGACGGGCGGCGCGTCATTGCTCTCTTCGGGGACTCCCACGCCGACCACTGGTCGACGCCGCTGATCGAGGCGGGCCGGAAGAACGGCTACCGGGTGGTGACGTGGCTGAAGAACTCCTGCCGCGCCTCGCGCATCAGCGTGTGGTCGGCCGAGCTCAAGCGCCCCTATGCGGAATGCGACCGCTGGCGCGAGCAGGCGATCGCCGGGATCATCGCGGCGAAGCCGGCGCTGGTCGTCATCTCCGAGCTGGCGCTGACCAGCGGGCGCAAGATGGCGGGCCGCGACGGCGACACGGCGAGGCAGGATGCCGAATGGCGGGCGGGCCTGCGCTCCACCCTCACCAGCCTGAGCAAGGCCGGCCTCAAGGTCGCCTTCATCCGCGACGTGCCGTTCAACAACGCCAATGTCGACACCTGCGTGGCGCGGGCGCTGTGGCGGGACGAAGCGCCCTCGCGCTGCGACCAGACGCGCGCCTATGCCGCCAACGACGCCATGGCGGCGGTGGAGCGCGACATCGTCGACAGCATCCCCAACGCTGCTTACGTCGACCTCACCGACCGCTTCTGCAGCGCCACCGTTTGCCACGCCTTCATCGACGGCAAGCTCGCCTTCCGCGACCAGCACCATTTGGCCACGCCCTTCGCCGAATCGCTGGAGCCGGAAGTGGAGAAAAGGGTGATCTCGAAGGTGGGGCGGTAGGGCGGGCCCCGCGCCTTCGTCATCCTAGGGCGGAGCAAGGAGCGAAGCGACGCGCGCAGACCCTAGGATCCATGCCGTGACGGTAAGGCTTTGCAACGGTTAAAGAATTCTGCACCGTCACGCTCTACGGCGGCGGTCACGGCATGGATCCTCGGGTCAAGCCCGAGGATGACGACCGGAAGAGCGTCGGCGCTCCTTCACCCTCATCCTCCTACCCCACCACAACCACAAAATGCTTGGTCACCGGCTCGAGGATCTTCCACGTGCCCTTGAAATCCGCCTCGACCACGAAGGCGTCGCCGGGGCCGACCTCGACCGGCTCGCCGCCGTCGGGCGTGATGATGATGCGGCCGGCGATCATGTGGACGAATTCATAATCGGTGTAGGTGGCATGGTAGGTGCCGGGCGAGGCGCGCCAGGTGCCGGACATCACCTTGCCGTCCCCGGTCGTGTGCTGCACGGCGGTCTGCATGGTCGGCCTGCCCTCGACGACGATCCAGCCCGGCAGGTCGCCGGCCTCCGCATGCTCGACAGCGCCGAATTTGAGGATGGTGGGTCTGGTCATCGGATGCTCCTTCGGTTCGCCGGTATTGGCTGGCGACGGCATAGCCGATGATAGCATGCGTTGCACGCGGCGATACGACAGCGGGAGGCGATGTGGCGACGGATGCCTGCGGCCTTCAACGCGCGGCTGAACATCGAGCGGGTTCACATCCGCCGCGTTGCATCCAGAATGAAAAGCCCGCCGGATGGCGGGCTTTTCGGTTTCCGGCCAGATCAGGTCGGAATGGAAGATGGCGGCCTTGCGGTGACGACGCTCAGCTTTTCACGCCTGGCCAGAACAGGCTTCTCATAGGTCTTCTTCAAGGTACGCCCCTTTCAAGGCTTTTCAGGTCCGCATGTGGAACCATAAAGCTGGCGCGACCTGTAAGCTGTAGCACATTAGCAACAGTTCACAGACGTTCCGCTGGGCTTGAGGCATCAAGCATCACTGTCCCGTTTCGGGACTGGCATCCGTCTTGCTATGAAGAGATTGCCGGTGTCCTCCCGCCGGTCCTGATCGGGGGATCAGGTTTAAATCTCGCCGGGCCTGTGGGCTTTTGGGCATCAGGGTAGGTCCGGCGAGTTTTTCTTTTCCCACCGTTATGCCGACACGGTTACGCCAGTGGCGGGCGCCCCGCCTTCACTCCGCGGCCTGCAACTGCTTCCTGCGCGCCGGCGGCCTGCGCCGGTGGCCGGCCTTGAGCGTGACGGCCGTCTTTTTGGAAAGCGCTCCGGTCACCGCGTCGATCATACCGAAGGCGACGAAGTCGGCGTTAAGAGTGGTAGCCAGTTCTGCCGCGGCCTCGACGTCACCATTGCCGACTTCCGACCAGAAGACGATGCCGACGCGAAGCTTCGCCTTGATGCGCTTCAGCCGACGAACCATGAAGCGCGCGTGCCGGGTGGATTGGCGGTTAAGGAAGCCGATCACGACGGCATCGATGGTTTCGAGGTCGAGACGGCGGATCGCTAGCGGTTCGAGTTCGGTAAAGCTCGTCTTCGACACCGAAGCGCCCTGCACTTCCAGCACCTGCGCCAGCATCGCGGCGGCGGCGTCGTCGAGTTCGCCGCGCCCGCCGGCGCAGAGCACTGCGATCCCCGAGCCGTCGGGCAGATCGACCTCCTCTTCCTCCTCCTCGGCAGGCTTGGCTTCGCCAGAGTTTTTCTCGGTAGCCTTGTCTTTCTCGCCAGCCTTCCTGTCGACTGCCTTCTCATCGGCAGCGGCCGCCTGCTCGCTCTCTTCCTCCTCAGCCTCCTGCTGCGCGCTGTCGTCGAGATTGGCGACCAGGGTCATGGCGCTGTCGGCGAGTTGCCGGCGCTGCGCGTCATCCATGACGCCGCGCTCCCGGTCCTGCTCGCCGAGCAGAAGCGCGGGTATGGCTACCCTGCCGTAGAATTCGAACAGATACTTGTCCTCCAGCATCTCCTCGGCATGGTCGGTCGCCTCGTCCGGATCGCCGGCCAGGAGCCGCTGGTAGAGCCTAGCATGCGGCTCCAGCACCGGCTCGTTGCCGAACAGGACGTCGAGGAACTCGAACTGCGGCACGTGCCGGCCGAGCACCACCAGGCAGACGGTGAGCGGTGTCGACAGCACCAGGCCGATCGGTCCCCACAGCCAGGTCCAGAAGATCGCCGCCACGATGATGGCCAAAGGCGAGAGTCCGGTGTGCGAGCCATAGAGCCACGGCTCGATGACGTTGCCGGTGACGAGCTCCACGACGACGAAAAGCGCGGCGGTCCACAACAGCAGCGACCAGCCGGGCGCCACCGCCAAAGCCAGGAACAGCGGCAGCAGCGCGCCGATGATCGGGCCGATATAGGGCACGAAGCGCAGCGCCAGCGCCAGCAGCCCCCAAAGCAGCGCGTTGGGGATGCCGAGCACCCAGAGCCCGATGGTGATGGGCACGGCGTAGATGATGTTGACCACCAGTTGCATCAGCAGATACTGGCCGACGCGCTTGCCGGCATCCTGCAGCGCCTGCGTGCTGCGATGGAGGTCGCCATAGCCGACCAGCCGGATGAAGCGGTCGCGCAGGTCCTCGCGCTCCATCAGCATGAAGATGACGACGATGATGACGAGGCCGGCGGAGCCGAGCGGGCTGAGCAGCGGCCCGATCAGGTTCTGCAGCACTTCGAGCGGCTTTTCATGCGAGACGACCTCGACCGGGATCGGCTCGCGCTTCGGCGCCTGGGCGGCCGAGGGCAGCTGCGGCTCCTGGCGGTCGATCTCCTGGCCGACGCGCTCGATGACGCCGCTGAGGCGCGAGATGATGCCGCCGCCGAGGCCGTTCTCCTTCAGCGCGCGGACCTTGGTCAGGATGTTGATCTGGTAGACGGGGATGTTCTGCGCGAGGTCGCTGACCTGGGTGGCGACGACGAAGGAGAACAGCGAAAGTGCTGCGAAGGCGCCGGCGACGCTGGCGATGACGGCCGCGATGCGCGGGACGCCGGCGCGCTTCAGTGAGGACACGACCGGCGCGATGGCGAAGGTCAAAAGCAATGCGACCGCGATAGGCAGGAACACCTCGCGCCCAAAATAGAGCGCGGCGACCGTGACAACCACGCTCGCCACCGTCGGCAGCGCCGTGCGCCGATGGCCCCCGGACGCGGCGAGCAGGCTTTCCAGCCTCGGCTCCGACGCCCCGTTCCCGCGATTGGCCGCCACCATCGAGCCTCCATGCCGTCCGCCCGGCAATGATCCCAGATACTTCGCCGGCGTGCAACGCGCCGGGGCCCGGTCGGTTGCAGTTGCCCTAATAAATATCCGGGCTCATGAGGTTGCGGGGACGAAGCGCCGGATCCGCCGCCTTGCGTGCCGCCCATGCCCTGTCCGGGGTGGCAACCGGGCCGCGCGCCGGGAACATGGACCGCCCGAAATCGTTGTCTTGCCGAAGGGGCCTTGAAACTCAAGGAGGCAGCGATGAAAAAGCTTCTGCTTGCTTCGATGATCGCCATCGCCTCGGCGTTCGCGATCGCGCCGGCCAGCGCCGGCAGCGTGCAGCTCGGAATCGGCGTCGGCCCGGGCTATGATGACGGCTACTATGACGACTATGGCGGTTATTACCCGCACCGCTATTACCGCCATGTCTACAATGACGACTATTACGACAATGGCGGCTATGTGGTGCGCTACCATAACCGCTATCACCGCCATCATTGCCGCACCGAGCTGATAACCCACTGGCGCCACCACCACCGCGTGGTGGAGGAAGTGCGCGTCTGCGGTAACGGCTACTACAACAACTACTAGTAGGAGCCAGTAAGCCTGAATGACCGCGCGGGGCGGCACTGCCGCCCCGCGCGATTTCGCGCCATGGACAGGGGCTTGGCGTCGTCGGGTCCGGTTCCCGACCCTTTCCGATCTTGCTGGAGGCTGCTGGCGCGCGGCGAGCGAATATTAGCACTTGCGGGAACACGGGCTGGCTTGGGCGCGTTTACAGGGTGATCGACCTTCAGGAGGAGGTTGCCCCATGAAAAAACTTCTGTTTGCTTCGGTGATCGCAGTCGCGTCGGCGGCGGCAACGATAGCGCCGGCGGATGCGCATGGCTTCTTCGGTCTCGGTTTCGGGCCGTTCGGCGGCTATCCATTCTATGGCGGTCCGATGTATGGCGGCCCGTTCTACGACTATGGCGGCCGCTATTACGGCCCGCGCTACTATGACGACTATTATCCCGGCTATGTCCGCTATCCGCACCGGTACTACTACAGGCACTACTACGTGTATCACCACCGGTATCACCATAGGCACCACTACTGGCACCACAGGCATCACCACCACCGGCACTATTACAGGTACTAGGCGGCGGGCCCGGCGGGCAGCAGCGTACCGAAGCGGCATTGACGAGACGCAAGCGTAGGCCACGCTTCGCGGTCGTCATCCTAGGGCGGAGCAAGGAGCGAAGCGACGCGCGCAGACCCTAGGATCCATGCCGTGACGTACGAGTGCTGCCACGGCGCAGAATTCTGATCCGCGGCATTCCTCGGCCTACGTCACGGCATGGATCCGTGGGTCAAGCCCAAGAATGACGAAGGCGCTTACGGCTTCGCTCGCCAGCGCTTCGCGCGGCGCCTTGCAAATCCCCGCCAAAATGCCATCTAAATCACCGGCATCCAGGAGAATCACGTGACGCAGCGAAGCGGCAGCGCCGACCTGCCGCTGCATGGCGGGCGGGTCCCGAAATGGCTGGGCGAGCGCATGACGAAGCTCGGCGCTGTGCTGTGCGAGGCGATCATCCACCATTACGGCCGCGACGAGCTTCTGCGGCGACTGGCCCATCCCTTCTGGTTCCAGTCCTTCGGCGCCGTGATGGGCATGGACTGGCATTCCTCCGGCATCACCACCTCGGTCATCGGCGCGCTGAAGCGCGGGCTGAACCCGCTTGCCGGCGAGCTTGGCATCCATGTCTGCGGCGGGCGCGGCGCGCATTCGCGCAAGACGCCGGGCGAGCTGATCGCCGTCGGCGAACGCGTCGGGATGAATGGCGATGCGTTGGCCACCGCCAGCCGCCTGGTCGCCAAGGTGGACAGCGCCGCCGTGCAGGACGGCTACGACCTCTATCTGCACGGCTTCATCGTCACCGATGACGGGCGCTGGGTGGTGGTGCAGCAAGGCATGAACGGCGACGCCCGCCAGGCGCGCCGCTACCACTGGCTGTCGGAAGGCTTGACCAGCTTCGTCGACCAGCCGCATGCGGCGATCGAGGGCGAGCGCCAGGGCGAGATCATCAACCTCACCGACCATCGCGCCGAAAAGGCGCGCGGCGGCCAGGTCGAGCTGCTCAAGACCATGAGCCCGGAAAAGATCCTGAGCGAGCTCGCCGTGCTGGAGCCGCAACCCGAGCCGGAACCCGCCGCGCAGCCGCTGCTGCCCAACCTCGTCATGCCGGCGCATCACGACGTGCGCGAAAGCGACATCGTCATGCGCCGCCTGCACGGCAACATCGCCTCGGCCATCGAAAGCGGCCCCAAGGATTTCCCTGAGCTGCTGCTGGTGCCCGGCGTCGGCCCGCGCACGGTGCGGGCTCTGGCCATGGTCTCGGAGGTGGTGCACGGCGCGCCCTACCGCTTCTCCGACCCGGCACGCTTCTCGCTCGCCCACGGCGGCAAGGACCGCCACCCCTTCCCCGTGCCGCTGAAGGTCTATGACGAGACGATCGGCGTGCTGAAATCGGCGGTGGGGAAGGCGAAGCTCGGGCGCGGCGAGGAGCTGGAGGCGCTGAGACGGCTGGACGGGGAGTCTCGCCGGATGGAGCGGTATGTGACGGGGCCGAGCTTGAAGGAGATTGTTGCTGGGGAGATGGACCAGTCGCATTTGCTGGGGGGACGGAGTGTGTTTGGGTGGGAGGGGGCGCCGGAGGGTGGCGAGAACCGCAAATAACATCGAAGGTCGGCGCTGCCGTCCTTTCGCAAGTCCATGCCGACAATGCACCTAACATTTTGATTCGTCGTAACCCGCCAACTGCCTGATTCACATCGCAAGTGCGCTTTTCTTCTCGACCAGCGCAGCGACATAGTTTTCCAGGGTGATCTTGCCGCGCTCGGGATCCTCCGGCTGCATAGGACCATCGAGCGTAGCAGCCGTCATGCGCGCATAGGATTGCGCGGCCGATTTTGAAAAGCCGAGTTGCTGATAGGTCTCCAGCCAGCGCTCTTGCGGCGTGGTCACCACTCGCACCTCCTTGCCCAGTGCCTCGGCAAAGGCGCGCGCGACATCGGCCGACGAATAGCGCTTCGGCCCTTCGACATAATGCACGCGGGTTTGGGCCACAGGCTCCAGCAAAAGCCGCGCGGCGGCCTCGCCGAGATCCTGAGGCGCCACCATCGGCAGTCTGAGATCGGCCGGGAAGAAGGAATTAATGATACCGTCACGCCGCGCTGTCTCCAGTGCCTGATCCCAGTTGCTCATGTAGTAGGCGGCGCGGATAATACTGGCCGGAATGGTCTGCGCCTTCAGCTTCTGCTCCAGGCCGTAGAGCACGGAAAGATCGCCGATGCCTTCGCCGGGCTGCGCGCCATAGGTCGATTCCGCTACCACCTTTTCAAGACCTGAGCCTGCAAGCGCGGTGACGATGGCGGCAACTGTCTTCTGCTCTTCGGCGTCGGTATCGGTCGCCGGATCGGCGGGCGGGTTGAGAAGAAAGGCGCCGCGGCCTTGTCGCAGCACCTTGCGCAGCGCCTCGGGGTCGCGAACGTCCGCCTCCGCGACCTCAGCGCCCTGCTCGGCCAAATGTGCCGCATTGGCCTTATCGCGCGTCACCACCGTGACCGCCTCGCCGCGCCGCAACAGCGCCGCCGCCGCGCCCGAACCGACATGGCCGGTGCCACCCAGGATGATGTGCATGGCTTTGTCCTTCCTTGATCGTTGCATGCCCTTTCAATGGGCGAGCGATCGATGGGTTCAACCGATGCTGACAGGTACTGCCGCCTCACCCCGCCTTCCTCCCCATCATTCCGTAGTGCACCGCCAGCAGATCCAGCCCGACCTTCAGCAGCTTGACCACCACATCCCTTCCCTCGCCGCTGCGCTCCGCGATCGCCTTTACCGACTGGCCTTCGAGGCAGGTCTTGCGCACCACCTCGGCCACCTCCCAATGGGCGAGCGCGGCCGCTGCATGAGCATGCGCGCGGCCGGCTGAGAGGACGCGGTCGGGGACGCCGCCGCCCATGCGGCTGGCGTCGACGCGCTCGCTCCAGGATTGCGGCTGCAGGCCGTGGCGGGTGGCGCGCTCGAAATCGTCGCGGAAGCGTTGGCCGGCCTCGCGCTGCTGGCGCGTCAGCGAGGTGATGCCCGTAAGCGGGTCGACATTGCGCAGGCGCACGATGCCGCCGGTGGAGGTGTAGCCGCCGTTCGACACTTCGTAGACGCGGCGCGCCTCGGCCGTGCCGGCGGTGAGGCGCTGGCGGCCGAAGGCGTCGGGCTTCAACGCGAAGTCGTGGCCGACCTCGCGGCGGATGCGCACTTGTTCGGCCTCGCCCTTGGGGAGCTTTGGGGGTTGGGGTTTCCTGACGGGCTTGCGGGGCATGGGTGCGGTCCTTTGTGGGTTGTGGGGTTCCAGAACTTGGGTTCCTCGCCCCCACCAACGGTGGGGGAGAGGTGGCCGCGAAGCGGACGGAGAGGGGGGACGCCCTCCGCGAAGCCAATGGCGTGGAAGGTCGAGCGAGCGCTCATTGCGTTTCCGCTGTGATGCGAGGAGCCAGGTTCTCAACCGGCTTTGGCTTCGCGGAGGGCGCTCCCCTCTCCGTCGCGGCTTCGCCGCGCCACCTCTCCCCCGCGTTGCGGGGACGAGGAACTGGCGCCCAGCGAGGCCCGCTTCGCCGTCAGCTCCCGCATCAGGCGCCGCTCCCGCACCTCTATCGAAAGCTGCGCGCTCGACGGGCAGAACTGGGCGTTGTCGACCTTGGCCTCGCCGCGGATGAAGCGCCGGATCGCGGCCTCGACATCTCGAAGCTCGGCATCCTGCACGGCGGCCAGATAGCCGCGCAGCTGCATCTCGGCGTCAGCCAGCGCGGATTGCGGGAAGCAGGAAAACATCGCGGCCAGCGCCTTAGCCGCCTGCTGCAATTCGGCTGCGGTCATTGATCTCCTCGATGATTGCGTTGGCGGCATCGACATGGGTCCTGCGCCGCTGCCATTTCTGTTCGGGCCTGTCCGGTTGCCCTGAAGGCGCCTTTCCATTCCTGCCCCGCGAAGCGGAAAACGCCGGGGCGTTTTCTCTCGATGGATCGATGGATCCTGGACTCTGGGAGTCTGGACTCTGGGTTTTATCGCCCGCCTTATCCCCTGCCCTGGCCCGCCGCTTATCCGAGGGCGAAAAGACTCTTTCCTTCGAAAGGCTAGGGTTGCCGCCCTTCAAGCCGTTCTTGCGCGCCGCGCGCGCCTTGCGGGCGTCGGCGATCATGCGCCGGGAATAGATGCGGCCGTGGCGGTCGCGCGAGAAGACGCGGTTCTGCTCGAGCTCGGCAAGCAGCGCGCCAAGCTCCGCTTCCGAGCAGCCGGCAAGGCGGGCAAGGGCGGCTTCCTCCAGCCCCTTGCCGGCGATCGCGACATAGCCGACCGGCTCGTGCGCGGCGGCAATGCAAAGCATGCGCATCCACAGGCCCTGCGCCGCGAGAGAGCACAGCCGCAGGTTCGGATCGGGCTCCCAGTCCGACCAGAAGAATTTCGACCAGATCGTGCCGCTCATGGGATTGCCTGACGAGAGGCAGGGCGGTGGGGATTAGCTAATCTCCCCCCAAGTGGGGGAGATGTCCGGCAGGACAGAGGGGGGCGCGAAGGATCGCAGCGCCTCAGGATTAAGGATCCTCGCCCCACGAAGAGGGGAGAGGTGGCTCGGCGAAGCCGAGACGGAGAGGGGAGCGCCCTACGAAGGCCCCCTCTCCGTCCGCTTCGCGGCCACCGTTCCGGGGCGAGCCACGGGTCTCGCCCGTCCTTCGGACCCCCCGCCTTTGGCGGGGGCGAGGAACCCAAGCTTGGATACGCCCCGCTCCTCACATCCCCCTCCCGCGATGACCGTGGAACCTGGCGTGGTGGTGCGCGCAATAGCTGCGCGTGGCGGATGTCGGCAGGCCGCAGCAGAGCATGTCCGGCCCCGGCCGCGCGCCGAGCGGATCGGCTTCGGCATCCTCGCGCAGCGCGAGGTCGAGCGGGGCGCGGCAGCGGCCGAACAGGCAGTCGAGGAAGCGCATGGCCGCGACATGCGGCTGGCGGCCGGGGTTTACCGCAGGCGGCGGCGCCGGCAGCTTGTAGACATGGGCTTCGGATTTCTGGCGCTCGCCGGGGGCAAGCCAGGCCGGCGGCAAGGTGCGCGCTGGCTTGCGGAGTTTGGGTTTTTTCGGCTTGGGGGTGCGGACGGCGTCCGGGTCCGAGGAAGCGCCAACGACTGAAAAGCCGGCGGGACAGCACCCCTCTCTGTCCTGCCGGACATCTCCCCCGCAAGGGGGGAGATTGGCAGCTTCGGCGCCGGCGCCTTCCACGAACTCGGCATATCTGGAAAGCGCGGCCGGCTCGGAGAGCGTCACCCCTCCAATCACGGTCCTGCCCCGCCTGCCTGGACGATCCGGCCGGGCATGCTTCCTCGGCCTGCCGCCGGCGCGGCCGCCCTTGGGATTGGCGAAGCCGATGGCGCGCAAGCCGGCATTGCGGTGGACGATGCCGATGATGGCGTTGCGCGAGACCGGGGCGCCGCGCAGCGCGCTGAAGCGGCCGGCGATGCGCGAGGCCGAAAGCCCCTCTCTCAGCCAAGCGGCGATCTCGTCGATTTCCTTTTCGGTGTAGGCGGCTGCCATCTTCTCGTTCCGTCGATTGCTGGGGCGTGGGTTTGCGAAGCGCCGGGCTAGGCCCAAGCGCCTGGATTCGGCCGCGAGGCCGTCGATGGGGTTCAAAAAAGGGTTGGAATCAGGCGGGGCGCGCGGCCTCGTCCAGCTCGCGAAGCCTGGCTTCAGCCGCCGCCCGCGTCAGGCCCGACACCGCCCTGCCCGACGCGCGGTCGAACAGGATGACGGTGCCGTCCTCGGTGCGGATGCAGCTTGTGCCCGGATTGGGGGCCGGAGCCGGGGGAGGAACGGCTCCGGCCGTTCCGGTGAACCGGGGTGCGGGCGGTTCGACCGGATCCGGGGCAAGCGCCCCGGAATGCGCCCGGACCGGGGAGGAAGACAGGCCGGACGATTGGAATTCCAAAGATGGCTTGAATTGGAAGGGCAGCGCGTTCATGCCGCCTCCCCTTGCATGGCGGCCGCCCGTTGCATGGCGGCGGCGCGGCCGGCCAGCCATTCGTAGCTGACGCCGGCAATGCCCAGCCGGTGGCTCGCCGCCACCACATGCGGCCAATGCTGCGGCGCGATGCGGCCGCGCCGGCGCATCTGACGCGCCGCCTCGTAGCCGCAGCCGACATCGGCGGCGAAAGCGCCGATGCTGCCCCAGCGGTCGATAAGCCCCGAGATGCTCGTGGGCAGCCCGTAGATATTTGTGGACAGTCCCTGGATGCTCGTGGGCTGCGCCGGAATCACGGGTAATGCGGAAATGCTTGCGGGATGCTCATTCATGCGCTAAGCGTACGTTATGTACGAATGACGCGCAAGCAAAATCGTACAATACGGACGATAAATTTCAGGCATTTTGTACGATGATGGATTCACGGCACAGATTGCAGCAGGCGCGCGCCCAGGCCGGCTATGCTTCGCCCAGCGATGCCGCGCGGGCGCTGCGCGACATCAATAAGAACACCCTCATCAGCCATGAGAACGGCAACCGGCCGCTGTCCCGGAAAGCCGCCGAGAAATACGGCCGGCTGTTCGGCGTCGACCCCGGCTGGCTGCTGTTCGATGGCAGTTTGGGGGGCGATGGCGCCGAAGCGGCGCCGGTCAATCTCATGCCCTCGCCCGTCACGGTCGACGTGCCGATCGTGTCGTGGATCAGCGCCGGCGAGCTCGGCAGCCAGGACAGCGTCGTCAACCTCTCCGACTATCCGACGATCCCCACCGCCGACCTCGAGGAAGGCGAATGGATCGCGCTGCGCGTCGACGGCCCGTCGATGAACAAGATCTCGCCGCCGGATTCGATCATCTTCGTCAATTTGCGCGACAAGCGGCTGGTGACCAATGGCTGCTACGTGATCTCGGACGAGACCGGACGGGCCACCTACAAACGCTACCGCCCCAACGACAACCCGCCCTTCCAGCCGGCTTCCTACCTGGATATCCCCCCGCCGGAACTGGAGGGCGCGATCACCATCATCGGCCGGGTGAGAAGGTCGATAATCGACATGTGAGGGGTGGGCGTGGAACTGGGCCAGAGGCCGCCTCGGTCCCGCTGACGTTAACCTTAGAAGCGCAGGAACGCAGCTCTCGCAATTTCTGCTTGCATTCCGGAACAAAAACAGAACTATATAGGAATTGCCAGCCGCCGTCGCGGCATCTCCGGGGGGAGGATCAAACCATGTCTCGCCGCACCGGCGCGGTCTCGCGCATATTCGTTGCCGTGCTCTCGCATGGGCTGGCGCTTGCGGTGGTGCTCGGCGCTCTGGCCGCGCCCGCCGTTGCTGAGGACCATGCCCTTTGCTTCGGCGACGAAAGCGGCGATCAGGGCAGTGACCAAAAGGAGGCGAATGTCGACCAGGCCGCGGTCGATCAGCGCATCGCTGCCTGCACGGCGATTGCCGAAGACGATACGCAAGCGCAGCGCCAGCGGATCAAAGCCTATTTCTATCGGGGCGCCGCCCGGGACGACAAGGAGGATTGGGACGGCGCGATTGCCGATTACAGCCAGGCCATCGCGCTCGATCCAAAGGCGACCTCGGCGCTGTTCAACCGCGGCACCGACTGGTCCAACAAGGGCGACTACGACCGCGCGATCGCGGACTTCAACATCGTGATCAGCCTCGAACCGTCCGCCAGCGACGCCTATTCCAGTCGTGGCTCGGCCTTCCTGCGCAAGGGCAAGATCGAGGCGGCGATGCTCGATTTCCAGCAGGCGATCGAGGCCGATCCGCAAAACGGCGACGCCCATACGGGCCTCGGCACCGCCTGGAGCAAGACCGGCGAACGGGACAAGGCGATTGCCGAGTATGACAAGGCGATCCGCATCGATCCGACCGATTTCATTGCACTCGTCAATCGCGGCATCGCCTACGCCGCCAAGGACGAGTTCGATCGCGCCATTGCCGATTACGACGCCGCGCTCGCCATGGACCCCAAGAGCGCCGATGCCTATGCCAACCGCAGCGCCGCCTGGATCGGCAAGAGCGACTGGGCGCGCGCGATCGCCGATGCCAACAAGGCGATCGAGCTCGACGCCGGGAACGTCGATGGCTACTACGCGCGGGGCGTCGCCTGGGCGAACAAGGACAACAATGATCGCGCCCTTGCCGATTTCGACAAGGCGATCGCCCTCGATGCGACCGATGCCAGGGCGTGGCTCGGCCGGTCGCTGACGCGCTCACGCAAGGGAGACAGCGCCGGCGCGGCCGTCGACTGCCGCAAAGCCATCGCGCTCGATCCGAAGAACGCTGGCGGATGTGATGTGGGGCCGGGAGACGCCAAGGCGCCTGCGGCGGAAAAGGCGTCCGAGCCGGATCTTTCCTCTTTGACCAAGCAGATAGAGGCCACCGGCAGGCAGATCCGTTCCAAAGAAGCTGCCGCGCAAATCCGGGATGCATTGAAGCAGCAGGTCTCCGGCGATGTGCCTGGCGCGATCGCTTCCTTCGGCTATGCCATCTCACTCGATCCCGACAATGCCGAGGCCTATTACGACCGGGCGGTTGCCGCGGCCTCGCAAGGAGACAATGATCTTGCCGCGAGCGACTGCCGGCGCGCTGTCGAACTCGACCCGCAACGCGCCGGCGCGTGCGCCGCGCTCATGAGCGGCCAGCAAATCGTTCAGGCCGCCGGGACACAGAACCAGGCTGCCCAGGATAGGACTGCCGCCAGGATACTGGTCGACCGCGCGGGGGCGCGCCTGGCAAAATACGGCGTCGACGGCGCGCTGCTCGATTTCGACAAGGCGATCGGCCTCGATGCCAAAAATGCCGACGCCTATCTCGGCCGCAGCCGCGCCAGGGCGCTCAAGGGCGACCAGGCCGGCGCGGGGGCGGATTGCCGGCGCGCCGTGGAGCTGGATTCCGCGCGGTCGGGAAGCTGCGACCAGCAGGCTGCCGGCGATGAGGGCAACCCTGCGACGGCACAGGCGCCAGACGTGGGGCAGCCGAAGCTGGCCGGCGCCGCTTCGGTCCCGCAAACGATACATCCGAATTTGGCGGCCACGGACGACACTCTGGCTGCAAAGGCCTTGGAGACAAAAGACCAGCGCGCGCTGCAAGCGATCCTCGGCGGCGATGCCTGGCTGGACATGGGCAAATACGACAAGGCGATAGGTTCCTATGACGTGGTGATCGCGCTCGAACCCGACAACCGCTTCGGCTATTTCGGCCACGGCAGGGCCAGGGCCGCCACACGCGACTACGGTCAGGCGATCGCCGATTTCGACAGGGTCATTCAGCTCGCGCCCAATTTCGCCGCGGCCTATTCTCTCCGCGGCCTCGCCAAGGCCACATCCGGCGATGTCGACGGCGCGCTTGCCGATTGCGAGCGGGCTGCCACGCTCGACCCGAAAGCGCGCGACGCGCACTATTGCAAAGGCATGGCCTTGCACGCCAAGGGCGACGCAGCACGCGCGGTCGCCGCCTATACGGTGGCGATCGGCATCGATCCCAAGGCCGACGCCAGCTATTACGCGCGCGGTATGGCTCGCGCCGACCGCAAGGACTATTCCGGCGCGATCGCCGATTTCGACCAGGCGCTCAAGCTCGATCCCGGTAATGGTGAGTACGCCGTAGCCCGCAAGGCAGCGGTAGCGGCGAAGGGCGAAAGCGGTGAGGCCGGCGCTGCGGAGGGCACGGATCTGAGGGCCGCTATGCCGCTGTTGAAGCGCGGCGACGCGTTCTACGCAAAGCGCAAATACGACCGCGCGGAGGCTGAGTACAGCCGCGCCCTGGCGCTCGCGCCAAACGAACCGTCGACCTATTCGGCGCGCGCCAGGGCGCGCATGCAACAGGGCGACTATGACGGGGCTTTGGCGGACGTCGACAGAGCGCTTGAGATCGATCCATCCTACATCACGGCCTACTATGCCCGCGCTCTTATACTGACAAAGAAGCGCGAGCCGGAAAAAGCCATCGCCGATTACAACCGTGCGATCGAAATGAAGCCGGACTATGCCCCGCTTTATTTCGGGCGCGGCAGCACCTGGTACTCTATCGGGGACTTCGATCGCGCCGCCGCCGATCTCGACCGGGCTCTCAGGCTCGACTCTAAATCCGAGATGGCCCGCCAGGGTCGTAAATTGGCAATGGCTGCGAAGGAAAAAGCTCTTGCCTCGAAGAAGTCGGGCGGGATGGCGAGGCAGAGCGACCGGCAGACGGCCGCCTCAGACGAGGCGCCGCAAACTCGCGGCTCAGAAAGCGCCCAGTCATTCTTCACGAGGGGCAACGCCCTATACGACAAAGGCAACTATGACGGTGCGATTGCACAATTCGAACAGGCGATCGCGCTCGATCCGGGCTTTGCGCCGAGCTATTACGGCCGCGCTCAGAGCTTCACCCTGAAGGGAGACTACGACCGAGCTCTTGCTGATTACGACAAAGCGATCAGCCTGGCCCCCGCCGAAGCGAAGGTCTACGCCGATCGGGGTCTCGTACGGATGGGCCAGCACGACGGCGCCGGCGCCTACAACGATTTCGAGAAGGCGTTAAGCCTCGATCCCAAGAACGTCTATGGATACTTTGGCAGAGGGGTGATTAGAACAACCACGGCGGACTATGACGGAGCCATTGCCGATCTTAGCAAGGCTATAAAGCTCGATCCCAAGTTTGCTGGCCTTTACAAAGCGCGAAGCCGAGCCTGGGAGGCCAAGGGAAACCATCAGCGCGCCGAGGCCGACCGCAAGAAGGCATTGAGCCTCGGGGCGGAGTGAGCAGGGTGTCGGAGCGCAGGCGAATGTCACCTTGGAAATGGTTGCAAGTCGTGGCGGTCATCCCCGTGAGCATCGTTGGGGCTGACGTGATGCCAACGATGTTCGGCGGCGGGCATCACCACTATCAGTCTGTGGCGATGCCGCCCCGGGCGCTGACCACCGCCGACATCGATGCCGAGATCCGGAAGCAGCATCTCGGGATCTTCGAGGCTATCGCCCGGGAGTTTCCGGACGACTACGATGCGATGCTGCGTAAGATCACTGCCGCGGCCCAGGCTGGAAACCAAACAGAAGTGCGCAATATCAGCAGGCAGACGGTCGCCGATCTCAGGCATAGATACGCCCCGCTCCTGCCCACGACCCCCGACAGCAATGCTTGGGAAGTGCTTTCGGCGCAGCTCGACATGCTCAATCATGTCATGGCGCGCGAAACGCCGGCCACCTGCAACAATTACCTGCGCAACGGGCCGGACGCGATCAGCGCGCCCGGCCACGATTTCCTGGCTGACCTGGACAGAATCGGCGCCGCGCTGTTCCGCGCCTACGGCGCCGCCAAAAGAAGCGGCCTGCCGGCGGTCGAGCCCAGCGATCAGGATTGGTCGCTGGTCGCCGACGTTTTCACAAAAATCGGCGGCACGACGGCAGAGATGGAGGCTATCTCAAAGGCCAACCAGGATTTTCCGGATCTGTGTCCGGCCATGGCGAAATTCTATGAGGCCGCTCTGTCGCTGCATGGCGAAGCCGGGTGGCACATCAAAACCGCGCTGCTTCGGACCATCGTCGAGAATTAGGCTCCGTACCGGATTTCCGGGCAAGGTGCCGGCGCAAGGCCGCGTTCCTTCGGCGCTTGGCCCCTACCCCAGAAACTCGTTCGTGAAATACGCCGACAGATCCGGCTTGTTCTTCAGCGCCTTGCCGTTGCCATCGAGCAATATGCCCGAGGCAAACAAATACCCGCCCATCGCTTCCATCTTCGCCTTGTCCATCGTGCCGATGGCGCCGTTGGCACCCTTTAAAAAGTGGCCGTCATTCAGCGCCTTCAGCGAGGCATCGATCAGCGCCGGGTTGGTGAGCGTATCCTTGTTGGCGGCGACCAGCAGCTCGCCAGCCTCCTTCGCGTGATCGACCGCGAACGCATAGCCGGCCCGCGTCGCCTGGACGAAGGCGGCGGCAGCCTTGGGATTGGCGGCGAGGAAGACGTTGCTGGAAACGATCAGCGTGGTGTGCTCGTCCGGCACGCCGTAATCGGCGTACCGGAAGCTGCGCTGTTTCAACCCTTTCAGCTCGGCCTCGACGCCTTCCCAGGTCGAGACTTCGAGCGTGAAGTCGACCGCGCCATTGGCCAGCGCCTCGTAAGCCGAGGTGCCCAGCGTCACCGTGGAAAAATCGCCCTTGCCGCCGTCATAGCGGATGATGGTCGAAATCAGCGCGTTCTCCCAGGCGCTGCCGAAGCCGCCATAGGTCAGGCCGTCGAGATTTTTCGGGCTTTTGATGGCGGCGCGGTCGGCATTGAAGACGACGCGGCCGGTCTCCGACTGGACGACCGCGTAGACGGCCTTCAGGTCGGCGCCGGCGCTCTTTTGCGTGAACAGGCCGAGCGAACCCGAAATGCCGAAATCGGCATTGCCACTGGCCACCAGCGTGCCTGAGCCGGTGTCGCCATAGGGCAGGATTTCGACGTCGAGCCCCGCGTCGCGATAGAACCCTTTGTCGCGGGCGACGAACAGGCCGATGTGGTTGGTGTTGACGGTCCAGTCGAGCGCGACGGTGATTTTTTGCGCGGCGGCCCGGGCACGTGTGACGGTCCCGGCAAATGGCAGGCCGGCGGCCAGGAACAGCGCCTGGCGGCGGGTAAGGTCAATCATTTCGGTTCTCCATTGGGTGATCGTTGAATGGGGTCGGCTGGCCAAGCAGCGTGTCGAGGATGCCGGCCTCGATCGCGGCCGCCTCGCGGGCGAGCGCGGCGTTCTCGGTGCGCGGGCGCGGCAGCGGCACCGCCACTTCGGCGACCACGCGCGCGGGCCGTGCCGAAAGCACATAGATGCGGTCGGACAGAAGCACCGCCTCGCGCACGTCATGGGTGATCAGCAGCGCGGTCCAGCGGTGGCTCCGCCACATGCGTTCCAGCCAGCGCTGCATGGCCGCGCGGGTCAGCGCATCGAGCGCGCCGAACGGCTCGTCGAGCAAAAGCATGTCGCGCTGCTGCACCACGGTGCGCAAGAGCGCCGCGCGCTGGCGCATGCCGCCCGACAGCTCGGCCGGCCAGGCGCGTTCGAAGCCGGCAAGGCCGAATTCGGCGAACAAGGGCGCCACGCGCTCGCGCGCTGCGCTGCGCTTCATGCCCTGCACTTCAAGCCCCAGCGTGGCGTTGTCGATGACGCGCCGCCACGGCATCAGCGCGTCGCGCTGCGGCATGAAGGCGAAGCGGGCGCCATCGAGCGGCGCGTCGTCGAAGCGCATCTCGCCCTCGCCCCGGATCGCGCCCGTCAGGAGCTGGAACAGCGTCGACTTGCCGGCGCCGGAGGGCCCAAGGATCGACACGAACTCACCCGCGCCGACATCGAGCGAAACGCCGGCCAGAACCTCGAGCGCGCCGAAGCTTTTTCGCACATCGCGGAGCTCGAGCCGGGTCATGACCGTCGCTCGGAGGGCTCGGCCTTGCGGTCGCGCCCGGCCCTCTCCCAGGGCATGGCGAGGCGCTGCACCAGGACGGCCAGACCAAACAATGCCAGCGTCAACGCCGAGCTGACGGCAACGGCGGCAAGCACGAGGTCGGGCCGAAAGTTGTTCTTGGCGCTGAGCATGTAGATGCCTAGCCCTTTCGCGGCGCCCGCATATTCGGCGAAGATCGCGCCGACCACCGCATAGGTGATGGAGATGCGCAGTCCGGCGAAGAAATAGGGCAGCGCCGACGGCAGCCGGGCGAGCCAAAAGATGCGCCAGCGCCCTGCTCCCATGGCGGCAAGCATCTGGCTGATTTCGGCACTCGTGGCGGCGTAGCCTTCGACCAGCGCCACCATCATCGGGAAGAAGGTGACAAGCGCGACCAGCAGGATCTTCGGCAAGAGGCCGAAACCGAACCACAAGACCACCAGCGGCGCGATCGCCACCAGCGGCAAGGTCTGGCTGGCGATCAGCAGCGGAAACAGCGCGCGGCGCAGGGGGGCCAGGAAGTCGACCAGCGCCGAAAGCGCGAAGGCGGCGAACAGCGAGCAGGCGAAGCCGGCAAGCGTGGCGCGGATGGTGGGGAGTGTGTTTTCGGCGAGTGTCGCTCGGTTTTCCCAGGCTTGCGCCAGCACGTGCGAGGGTGCGGGAAGCACGGTGGGCGCGATGCCACCGAGGCGGGCGTAGAGCTCCCAGGCAAGGAGGAGCAAGGCGAATGCGAGGGCAGCGGGAGCGAGCTTGGCGAAGGCGGCGATAACAGCTGATCTCCCCCCTTGCGGGGGAGATGGCCGGCAGGCCAGAGGGGGGTGTGACGGAACGCCAGCTTGTGAGGGCTCCGAAGGAACGGACGAAGGCTGCGCTTGCAACCCTTGGAGACGCTGGCGGGACAGCACCCGCCTCTGCCCTGCCGGGTTGGCCGGCCCTTCGCTGTCGCTCCGGGCGTTCGTCGTTCGCGAAGCCAAGCAATTGGCTTCGCGTCCGCTTTGCGGACCACTCCTTACCCCCCGCAAGGGGGGAGATTGGATGTCGCCTCGGCTTTCGCCAATCGCCGAAGGCCCCCATCCCTCTTCCGGGATAGGATCAGATGCGGGGTTCTCTCCCCCGCGCAGCGGATTAAACGAAACAGCCACGACATCCACCTCGACAACTCGAGCGCGGGCTCAGACCGCGGTCGGGCTGTTCGCCGAAATCGTGATGTCGAGGGTCACGTGGCCCGCGCCTGGGCCGAAGCGGCAGAAGGCTTCGTTGAGCGTGGCGAACACCGCATCGGCATCGCCGCGCAACCTGGTGCAGAAGTTCTTGGAACGGTCGAACACGCCGGACTGTTTCAGGAAATCGATGCAGCCATAGATCTCGTCCATATGGTCGCCGGTGCCCATCACATAGAGCGAGAATTGCGCCGCCACCGCCTGGTCGGTCGAGGGCGTCGACCGCACGGCGCCGAGCGCCGCGCCTTTGCGTTCGTCGAGCGGGATCGCCGGGCCGCCGATCTCGTCGGAGCGGCAGATCGGATCGTCCGGCTCACCGGGACAGCCGCGCGAAACCGCCGCCGACAGCACGCAGTGCTTGCCGCTTTTCGCCGCCGCCACGAACAGGTCGCGCATGGCCGGGAACAGCACTTCGGGCGGCCCGACCAGCAGCGTCGAGATGTCGTCGGTCTCGATCCTGAGCCTGTCGCGGTAAGGATCGAGCGCGCCCAACGCGCCGAGGATGACGCCGACGAAATCGTCGGCCATGGGATAAAGGGAAATCTGTGCGCCGCAAAACATGGCCCGCCTCGCTCCGCTGGTATTATCCAGATCAGCTGTAGGGTCCGGAGGCTTGCCGCCACCATCTCAGCCCCGACCGTACGGAGCACCCCTGTGGATGGCCGCGTTAAAGCACTGTTCGAGCGAAACGGAAAGCGTTTTTTGCCAGGTAATTGGGCCAGGAAGTCTCATCTCCCCTAGGGGAGATGCCGGTGGTTATAAGATTTTCACGAATTTCTTACAACAGACTTGCAATCGATCCAGCGAAGCGCAATTATAAGAAAACTGCAGAAATCTTATAACGCTGGTAGGAGCCATGAAGACCATCGACCTCGCCTACCGCACCCTCTACGCCGAGTTGGTGCAGCGCAGCCTCGATGCTTCCTTCGAGACGGATTTCTCGACGGCGGGCAATTTCGTGCGCGTGCCGGTGAAGGGCCGCGACTACTGGTATTTCGAGGAAACCCGCCCCGAGAAAACGAGGCGTTATGTCGGTCCGGCCGAGGATCCCGAGATCGCCAGGCGGGTTGCGGCCTTCCGGGAGATCAAGGATGATCTCAGGAGCCGCCGCAAGCTGGTCTCCACGCTTGTCCGCGATGCCGGCCTGACAGCACCCGAGACCTTCACCGGCGATGTCGTCGAGGCGCTGGAAAAGGCAGGGCTCTTCCGGCTGCGCGCGGTGCTGGTGGGCACCGTCGCCTTCCAGACCTATGCCGGGCATCTCGGCGTGCGGTTGCCGGGCGCCGCGCTGCAGACAGGCGATGCCGATTTCGCGCAGTTCCATTCCGTTTCGGCCGACGTGGAACACAGCATGCCGCCGGTCATCGACGTGCTGAGGGCCGTCGACCCGACGTTTCGCGAAATCCCGCACCGGACCGATGCCGGCCGCACGACGCAGTACGAGAACGCCTCGCGCTACAGGATCGAGTTTCTCACCCCCAACCGCGGCAGCGACAACCACGCCGACCGCGCCAGCCTGATGCCGTCGCTCGGCGGCGCTTCGGCGCAGCCGCTGCGCTTCCTCGATTTCCTGATCCGCGATCCGGTAAGGACGGTGCTGCTGCATCGCTCCGGCGTGCCGGTGCTTGTCCCCTCGCCCGAACGCTTCGCCGTCCACAAGCTGACCGTGGCGACCCGCCGCGAGCGAGGCGCGGCGGCGAAGCGGGAGAAGGACCTCCATCAGGCGGGCCTGCTGGTCGAGGCGCTGGATACGACGCGCCGACAGGATGACCTTGCACTGGCTTTCGCGGAAGCGTGGAAGCGCGGCGACGCCTGGCGGGGCGCATTGCGGAAGGGCTTGGGCCTGCTGAAGCCGGACAGGCAGGAAATGGTCCAGTCAGTCTTGGGGCGGGCACTTGGCGAAATCGGCGTGCCGCTCGAGGGCTTTTCGAAGCGGATCGCCTAATCTTCATCCCAGCACGAGGGCACATCGTTCAAATCGTACGACGTTCGCTTGACCAAGATTCGTACATAAAGTACGATACTTCCCTTCCTTTGAGGGGATTTGCTTGAACACCGCCAACCATGCCGCTTTCGCCGACCTCTCCCGCCCTTTGCTGTCGCCGCTGCCGCTCGCCGAGCGCGAACGCCTCGCCGGCGCCTGGCGCATGGCGAGCCAGGACATAGCCGACGACATCCGCTTCATCCGGCAATATCTGAAAGTGATCGCCGAGAGGGACGAGCGGCTTTCGACCGGCACGCTGGTGCACGGCCGCGCCTATGTCGAAGCCTGCGCCGCCTGGCTGCCGGAAACGGTGGCGCGATATCTGCGAAACCTCAGGCTGATCAGCGAGTGCGAAAGCGCGATGATCGCGGCCGGGGTAAGGTTCGCCAGGTCGAGCGATGCGTGGTGAGGCGTTCCCCGTGCGGGAGACCGAAGAAGCCCACGCCGTGGACCCCTCAACCAGCCGGCTGCAACCCTCGGCTCAGCGCCCCGGCAAATGCATCGTTTCACACAATCGCCAATTGGTGGACGCGGGTGAGTGGCCGGGCGTTAATTCCTGCCGGGTGAAGGAGGGAAACGCATAGCAGGGAGGAACACGTTTGATGCAACCGCAAATCGACATCGGCGCACTGCCCGAGGATCAGCCCTACGAAGTCACCTCATTTGCCAGAAAGCACGGATTGACGGTTCCGGTCGCGGATGCGGTGCTTTTTGCCAAGGGCCCGTCGCCGTCGCGGGCCGCCTGCGATACCGCGGCGCTTGCGCTTCTCTGCGCAGTCGCGCAATACGCCAGGAAGCAGGGAGGGCGCTAAAGCGTTTCACCGTTTCACGGAAAACGGCGAACCGCTCTATGTCTTTGTTTTGGAGCAATTCCGGACGGAAGGCTACGGCGAAGGCGCCGAGCCTAACCGCACACACTTTTCTTGGAATTGCTCTAGCGGTTCGGCGGCACGCCTTCCCTCTTCTTCCTCTTCCTACCAGTTGAACTGCAGCCCCGCATTGCCGCCGACCTGGCTGCCGGCGAAGGCGATGCCGAGCGTGGCGGTCAGGCGGCCGCCATGGGCGAAGCCTTCGCTCAGCACGGCGGCGCCGGCTACCGGCGGGGCCAGCGCAGCCACGTCCGGTCGTTGTCGGAGATCCTTGTCGGGATAGCCGGCGGCGGCGCGGCCGCCGGAGATTCAGGCCTTGGCTTTCGGCTTGGCCGCCTTTGCCTTGGCGGGGGCCTTGGCGGGCTTTTCCGCCTTGGCGGCAGCGGCCTTCTTCGGAGCTTTCTTCGGCTTGCCTGCCGCGTCGATCTCGGCGGCCGCCTGTTCCCAATGCTCCATATGAGCGCCTTCGGGCCGACCGGCCTGCTCCCAGATCTCGTGCGCGCGCTGGCGAATACGTTCGTGCCTGTCGTCCGTCACTGTCGCCTCCTAAGGTTGGGACGGGTTCCCCAGGGCGAACACTAGCGGAATTTTCACGCGGCGTCTTCGCTCTCACGCATATGCGACCGACTTAGACGGCAAATTCGCTCAATGCCCGTCGACGACGACCGCGATGCCCAGATGCGCTGCCTTCTTTGCGATCAGTCCGGCTAAATCCGCGTCAGAACGGTCGGTCCCCGTGCGCTGCCGCAGCAGGGAAATTGCCTCTTGCATGGTCAGCAGGCCGGTCCTGTGCTCGGCCAGCAGCTTGTCGACCGTGGCGGCGATACTCGGTGATTCGACATGTGGATGATGCATGGCAACGACTCCTTCCGCGCTTCGTTGCCTCCCAAACCACTGCATTCTAGGCGTTTTGCCCCGATGCGAGAAGAGCCCGGTCCTCCCCGATGCTTCGGCGGGAGGATCGGGCTCCTCGGTTCCAGATGTTACTGGATCACCTGGACCACGCGACGCGTGCCAGGATCGATCAGCACCGTGTGGTCGTTGACGACCGCATAACGATACTGCACGTCCGGAACCGTCTGCAGCTCGACGGTGTCAGGCACGGTCGAGCCGACGCCGAGCTCGAGGCCAAGCACGTTGACCGAGGCGATCGGGTGCTTGTGGACATATTCCTTGACCACGGTCTGCTGCTCGGGGGTGACGATCACCTCGTCCGCGGCCGCGACGCCGATGCCGGCCATCAGAGCCAGGCCGGCGACAGCTGCAATGAGGGTGTGTTTCATCGTTTCTCTCCTGTTGGATTCAAAGCGATCCTGCGGATCGCGTGTTGGCGAGCTCCGCCCTGCCTCCGCGGGTGGCGGAAACATCGGCAGGTCGAATAGTTGAGCTCCCGGGGCAAACGTCCCCGGCGAGGTGTTGTTCCGTCAGCGACGACTAATTGATGTGGCGGAACCTTCGCATGGGCTCCGCATTGGAAGGCATTGAAACTCCGCAAGACTTTGAAATCCAAAGGGCGCCGCCGTCATGCAAGAAGGTTACATCAGAAGCGACATTGAACTTCGCGCCCCAGTGGTGATCGCCGTCGGCGCCGGGTTCAAGCGCGAGATCGCCACGCTCACAGGGATGCAGAATTTCCTCAAGGAATGGCCGCTGGCCTCGCGGGGCGAGAGCCACGCAACGGCGCTGCGCGCCTGCGAGGCGGCGCGGTCCGGAGAGATCGATCTCGACAAGGCGCGCCAGGCGTTCCTGGCCTTCGCGAAGAAGGCGGGGATCGAGTGGACCGGGGCCGATCCGGTCGCGGTGCTGCGCGAGGCCAAGATCAGGCGCAACCGGGCACGCGAAAGCCGGGCTCAGCAGCGGCCGGCGCACTGACGGCTGCCGCGTTGGCGTTGCCTGCAGGTTTCAGGATCTGACCGACGAAATACCCGACGAGCGGTCCGCCTGCCGTCCGCGCGGACCGCCGCCTGGCGGCTAACGGTCGACTGGATCAATCGGGGATTTTCGGCTGGTGGCCGGTCAGGTCGGCGCCGACTCGCCCAGCGCCTCGGTGACGAAGGACGCGGCGATCAGGTCGTCCGCTTCGATGCGTAGGGAGCCCTCGCCGCCCCCCATGATGGCCGCGACCTTCTGGAAGGTCTTCATCTCATGCTCGGTGATCCGGGCGTCGCGCATCCTGGCTTTGAGATCGGCGACGCGCATCCCGAGGGAACGGGATGTTCCGATTTCTCGTTTCGACATGTTGGTCAAACTCCTCCTTGACCCCGCCCGTATCTGTTCGCCGCCGCCCGAATCTCCACCCTGCCATTGATTTGTGTTGGCTATGAGACAGCGTGAGCCCAGAGCCGCTAACTCAAGCGCGGCGGGAAGGTTCCGTTAGCATATGGTAACAAAATAATAATCGGTTAATGGCCCGCCGCAGAACGACGGGCCAACTGCTTGCGGCACGGTATCGATTATTCGATCGACTATTCGAGCACCTTGACGATCTTGCGCGTGCCGGGGTCGACGATGACCGTCCGATTGTCGACGACAACGTAACGGTATTTGACGTTCGGCACTTCGTGCAGTTCGACCGTGTCGGGAACCGTGCTGCCGATGTTCAACTCTACTCCCGGAATCTTCACCGAAGCCAGCGGCTGCTTGTGGACATATTCCTTGATCACGGTTTCCTGCTCCGGCGCGATGACGACATCTTCAGCGGCAGCGGCGCCAATACCGGCAAGAAGCAGCAGGCCGGCGGCGGCGGAGGTGATGTGCATTTTCATTGTTCGTCTCTCCTATGTGGATTGGATCAAATCGCCTGATGCTGCGCCTGCGATTTTCCACAGCGGGTCGGCATTGTCGTAACGCCGATCGCCTGGCGTTGTTCCTGCGAAATTCGGACGGGCGCTTGCAAAAATTGATGCCGCCGTGTTCCGCAAGACCACGCTCTTCGCCCCTTGCAGCAATTTCGGAACAATGCGTTTCGGGCGGGGTTACCCATGCGAAGGGACCGACTTTCCGAGGAGAAATCCAATGAAACATCTGCTGATCACAAGCATGCTCGCGCTCAGTGTGAGTTGCGGCGCCGCGATGGCGCAGACCGAATCCGCGCAGCCAAGCGGCGGCGACAACAATTGCGCGGCCGGCACGGCCGATTGCCAGAAGGGCGGCAAGGCAGGCGGGCAGGCCCAGGGCGAAACGAAATCGAAGACCGAGATGAACGCCCAGGGCAAGGCCGGCGCCAACACGCAGGAACAGGCTCAGGGCAAGGCCAAGATGAAGACCGATGAGCAGGCCCAGGGTCAGGCCGGCACCAAGACCGACCAGAACGCCGAGGACAACACGCAGCTCAAGAAGAAGCAGCAGGCTCAGGGCAAGGCCGGCGCCACCACCGAGCAGAATGCTCAGGGTAACACCAAGACGCAGACCGAGCAGAACGCTCAGACCAACACCGGCACCAAGACCGACCAGAATGCCGAGGACAACACGCAGCTCAAGAAGAAGCAGCAGGCTCAGGGCAAGGCCGGCGCCACCACCGAGCAGAATGCTCAGGGCGGCAACACCAAGATGCAGACCGAGCAGAACGCTCAGACCAACACCGGCACCAAGACCGAGCAGAATGCCCAGACCAACACCGGCACGAAGACCCAGCAGAATGCGCAGGGCAACACCACCGTCCAGACCGACCAGGACAAGACGGCCTCGATCAACAACGTGACCGTCGAGCAGAAGACGCAGATCACGCAGATCATTCACGAGACCAAGGTGGAACCGGTCCGCGACGTCAGTTTCGACATTTCGGTGGGCGTCGAGGTGCCCCGGCATAAGGTGCGGCTGCACCGCCTGCCGGCCCGCATCGTCAAGATCGTGCCCGCTTATGAATCCTACGACTATTTCGTGCTGGCCGACGGGCGTATCGTCATCGTCGACCCCGACACTTACAAGATCGTCCTGATCCTGACCTGACAGGGAATCGGCACGAAGAGAACAAGGCCCGCCGATGCGGGCCTTTTTCGTCCAAGTGCCGCCGCGGCCGGGAAATAGCCGGCGCGGCCGCCGGCACGCTCCATAAGGCGTTGCTTGAATGCGGGACCCATGGAACGATCCGGCGCAATTGCCGGTTGTTGCAAGGTAGTCCTGCATCCTTGGTCCCTGTCGGGGGCGGACGATGGTGCGACCAAGCCGCCGGGCAGATTGTTCAAGCTTGCGGTCCACCCGGAAAAGGTGCAAGGGTCATGACGGGTAGAGACATGGGCGAGGTCGTCGACGACTGGAAATGGTCGCGGCGCTCGGTTGGGCAAATGTATTTTCCGCAGTTTCTTGTGGGAATGGCGGCGACGCTTCTGGTGATCCTCGGCTGGACATTCGCGTCCACCGGATCGGTCTGGGCGGCATTGGGCTGGACGGTCCTTGCCGCGGTTATTCTGCAGGCCGGCTACTTCGCGGCGGTGCTGTGGCTGGTGCATGGCGAGGTCCGCGTGACCGACGAGGCCAAGTCGAACGAGGGCGCCGCCTCGCCCGCGAAATTGCCTGGCCCGTTCGAGCGCGACGGCATCATCCAGGCGGTCATTTCGCTGTTGTTTCCGAAGTTGTTGCCTTAGCCGGCGGAGGCTCCAGCCCATCCAGGCTGAAGCCCCCTGCTCGACCGCAAGCTAGCGCGCCGTGGCTGGTGAGGCGGAGCGCACCGTCTCGGACGACGAGAAGACGACGAAGCCAAAGACCAGCACCGCAGCGGCGACGATCAGCGAGCCTATCGCCACGACCGGCTCGATCTCCGGATGGCCTGCCGCCAGCATCCAGTAGAGCGCCGGCAGCATGATCACGATGCCGGCCGTATAGAGGCCGTAGTGGATCATGGCGATGCGGCGCTCGGCCTTGGCCGGATTGAGCGCATAATAGCCGCCGAAGATGGCGCTGGTGACCCAGCCAAGAAGGTTGATGTGGGCATGCGCCGGGAAGGCGCCGTGATCGCCCGAGATCGCCATCTGCAGCCCGGCGGCGATGCCCAGGATGAGAAAAACGATGGCCGTCTTGAAGAAGAGTTCCGATACGCGTGGCATTCTGTTGTCCCTCCCAATGCCTCTGTGGACCCGACTCTGTGAAGTCTATATCCAGCAAGCCATATTAGCCATGGCACACCTAAAGCGCGTCGCGATCTTTCAGATTCGCTCCATGCGCATCAGGGTATTTTATTTTACGCATGTCTTTATCCCGAAACCGGTTCCCACTTTCGGGAGACATGCTTTAGGTCGGTGAAGCCTTCGGACGAAAGCCGAGAGGCGGCTTCGCGAAAAAAAGGCTCGCCTCTTTCGAGGCGAGCCAAAAGGGAGCCGGGCTTGAGGTCGGCTCCCATCCAGGTTGCCACCTGAATTTCAAACCGCGCCAACCTAGAGCAATTCCAGGAAAAGTGTGAGCGGTTTCAGCCGGGAGTGTCGTCCCGGGAAGAGCGGCTTTTCACTTGGCTGATTGTCGAAGCCCGCCTTGCATATGCGCAGCGTTTGGGCAATGCTTGGATTCGGGGAGTGGTTTCCGTAATTTCGGAAGCACGATTAATGTTCATTGACTACTACGAAGTTCTGGAAATAAGCCCGAACGCCAATTCTGAGACAATCGAGCGGATTTTCCGTTATTTTGCTATGCGCTACCATCCCGATAATCGGGAAACGGGCAATGAATCGCGCTTCAGCGAGATTGTTGAGGCCCACAATACGCTGCGGGACCCAGTCAAGCGGGCTCAGTACGACATCCTTTACCGCGAGCATCTGGGCCTTCGCCACGAACTCACGGATGGCGCGCGCGATGGCGGCGGCATGGACAGGGATGCGGTCATCCAGGCCAATTTGCTGTCGCTTCTCTATGTGCGGCGCCGACGCGACGTCAACAATCCGGGCATCGGCGACGAGGAGCTCGAACGCCTGTCGGGCTGCCCCCGCGAGCACCTCGAATTCCACCTGTGGTACCTCAAGGCGAAGGGTTTCATCGGCAGGACCGAGAACGGGACGTTCGCCATCACGGTCGAGGGCATCGACCACGCCGGGAGCAAACAGGGCCGGGACCGCCCGGACGCCACCCGCCTGCTCGATCACGCCGATTAGAACGTTTCACCGTTTCAGGGAAAAGGCGAAACGCTGCATCTGTTTGGTCGGACGGGGCTGAAGGTTACTTCCCTCGAATTGCATTCGGCCGGGCTGCGTCGGCTGGCTCATCAAAAGCCCGCCTACTGGTGCCTGAACCAGTGGCGGGCTCGATGAAGGAGCAGCTACATCCCGGGGGGAATCGACTGTCGTCTCCTGAACTCCCCATATCTGGGCTCGGTTCCGCTGGGGTAGAGCGGAGCCTGAACCATGCGCCATGAAGGGCAAGAACAGGGAGCGCAGCAATGACATAGGCGCCGTGCGCCGCCGAAGGCAAGACGACTGAGGTCTGACGCGCCGCCGAAATGGGCCCGGCCTGGCCACGCCGAAGAGAACGGCTTCATGCTGAGGCTATGGCGCACAAAAAAGCCGCCGGGCTAGGCCCGGCGGCGTTTCGTCCACCCTCTGGTCGGTTCGGCCGGCCTTATGGCGCCGTCGCCGCGGCGGCCTGGTCGATCTTGTCAGCCAGCACGCCCTTGGCCCAGTCCGTCACTTCCTGATCGACCGGCTTGTTGGCCATGTCCTGCAGGGCGGCGTCCAACGTCGCGTCGTCCGGGGCGGGTGTATTGGTAACCTCAGTTTGGGCATCTGCGACCGCCTGGGTGTCAGCGGTGATTGCCGTATTCTGAGCGTCGATCTGCCCCTGGACGTCGGCGATCTGTGCGTCAAGATCCGCCTGCTGTTCGGGCGTGAAGTTCGTCGTGTCAGTCGCATTGAGATCGGCGAGCTGCTGGGTGAGGTCGGCGAGCGTGGCCTGGTCGGCGGCCAGCTTGGCGTTTGCCGCGTCGAGCTTGGCCTGCGCGTTCTGAGCTGCCGCTGCCGCTGTCACATAGGCCTGGATGCCGGCGAACTTCTTGCTCTTGGAATTCATATAGGCGTTGATGTTGCGCTGCAAGGAGTTCAGCCGGCCGAGCTTGGCGTGAAGGTTCTTCTCCTTCGGCGTGGCGGCGGTCGTCGTGTCGTCGGTCGTCGTGTCGTCGGTCGAGCTGTCGTCGGCGCTCTTGTTGTGGCCGTGAGCAGAAGCCGACTTGCCGTGCTCGGCGCCGCTTTTGCCATTGCCACCGGCATTGCCGCCGCCGTTTCCGTTGCCGCCATTGCCATTGCCGCCGTGGTTGCCGCCATTGCCGCCGCCATGGCCGTTGCCGGCGAGCGCCGGGGCCGCCGCCAGCGCCAGAATGGCAAGGGACGCCAGAAGTGTCTTACGCAATGTCATTGTGCTTCTCCGCAAATGAATCTTCACATGGCCCAACCGCTAGGCAGCCTCATATGAGAATTTCCTAACGCCGTCGGATAAACTTTAGGCAATTGCGGTCGCCAAATGAGAGCATTGCGGCCATTGCCTTGCATTTTTCGCAAAAAACCACACTAACTCATTGAAATAAAACAGAAATACAAAGGGCCGAGCGTGTTTGGGCCGTTTGGAACAATGAGGGCCCTTGTCTCCCCAGACCATGGTCCCTAGGGTCATTTTGGTACACGAAAGTCCCGCAGATCGAGCGCGTTCCGGCCGTTGGAACACTCCTGCCCCGCCGGGATTAAATGACTGAAGGGACGCTGCCCGAAAGGACCAATCGCCATGAAACGAATTCTTCTTGCCGCCGCCCTGCTTGCTCTGTCGGGGGGTCTCGCGACAGCGCAGTCCGGCACTTCGTCGGGTTCTTCATCCACGACCACGATGCCCAGCAGCCAGGACACGGATCAGACCAAAACAAACTCGACCAACCCGAATTCGGCGAAGGATTGCGCGCCCGGGCAACAGACGACCGGAACCGCGAAGCAGGCGGCCCCTGGACAACAGGACACCAGCGCCAAATCGAACGCTCCCGGCCAGATGAAGACGACGACGCAAGGCTGCTAGTTGTTCCTTAACACAGAAGTTTTGACCGGTTGGTTAGTGTGCGTTGGCAGATCCCATGCCTTGGCGATTGGCCGAGACGCCTATCGCGGTCGTCATCCACGGGCGGAGCAAGGAGCGAAGCGACGCGCGCAGACCCGAGGATCCATGCCGTGACTTGGAAACGCCGCGGCTGTCCAGAATTCTGCACCGTTGCACACCTCGGTCCAGGTAATGGCATGGATTCCAGGGTCTGCGCGCGTCGCTTCGCTCCTTGCTCCGCCCTGGAATGACGAGGTTCAGAGCCTTCAGCTCACCACCAGCGCTTGCACTGACTATTCCAGACGGACGTTGATAGGCCAACTTGACGCAAGTGCGGACGGAAAGCCGGTTCACGCGGCTTCCACGTCGCCGGCGGCGTTGGGCGCGTCGGGCGCGGTATCCGATTCCTCGCCCGAGCCGGCTGGAGAGAGCACCGTCAGATCCATGCGGGCGATGCGGGACGCGGCTTTTCCCTGCGCGTTCGGCTCGCCCGCATCCGTCTCGGTAACCGAGGCCTTTGCAAGGTGGCCGACGCTTTGCGCGCTCTTGCCCGGGAAGGTTTCCGACGATCCCTGAGGTTTGCTCGAATGATGCACGATGCCAGCGGAATGCTGGCTTCCAACGGGAGAAGTCATGGCTGCGCTCCTGACAGGACGACGGCAAATCCCTAGCATTCCTGGCTGGCGTCAAGCTTGCGACTTTAGGGATTGCTAAGATGACGCGCCGGCCGTCCGCAGCCGACGGGACGGCATCTATGCTGCCGGACCTCACCCACCCGGCGACGGTCCTATCTCCGGTTTGCCCGTGCCGTTCTAGCCGCCGACCAGCGGCACGGTCACGGATGTCGTGTAGTTGATCTGATAGTCGCTGAAATAGGGGAAGTTGATGACGAAGGCGTAGCTGGCGTTGACATGGGCCATGCGGAAGCCGCCGCTCGCCGGATCGGTGTTGATGGTGACGTTCACATTCTTCAGGCCGAGCGCCTTCAGCTTCTGCGTGGCGACCGCCTGGATGTCGGCCTGCGTCAGCGTGTTGTTGAGCTGCAGCGAGCGCGCCGAGGCCTCCAGCGCATAGCGCACGCTGGAGGTGGAGTTCATCGACCAGCCGAAAGCGAAGATTCCGAACAAGAGCATGATCAGGACGGGCGCGATCAGGGCGAATTCAATGCCGCTTCCGCCGGACACGTTGCCGGCAAATGCCCGGAGCCGCCGGGTCCAACCGCTGCGCGCTCCTGGAACTGCCCTATCGAACACGGACCACCTGCAAATGACCGAGCGTGGTGTTGTCTGGGTAAGGGCCGAAGGTGAAGGGCGGTGTCCAGGTGCCGGTCGCCTGGATTTGGACATAGACCGACGGCGCTTTCGGGCCGCTGCAAAGGGTTGAGGCGTCGACGACGGTCGTTCCGCATTTATAGATGCGGCTGATGACGACCTGGGCATCGGAAGGCTTGTTTTCCCAGCTCGCCAGCGCGGCGGCCTGGATCGCCGTGTCGTCGGAGGATCCGGCCATCACGAGGTTGGCGGCCGTCTTCACGCCGGCGCGCATCGACATCGAGCTGGTGACATAGGACCAGCCGTCCAGGGTACCGAGCAATGCGGCGCACAGGACCGGCAGCACCATGGCAAGCTCCACCGCGGCGATGCCCGTTTCATCGCGAATGGCCCGGACCAATGGATGGACCAGGCGTCTCACTCGACGACCGCAACCGCCTGGGCGGCCGGGATGTCCTTCATCCCGAGGCTCGAGCAGTCCTGGTTGATGGTCGAGTTGCCCGACCACTGGATGGTATCGGCTACGACCTGCGTGCAGCCGTTCACACCTGAGAAGTTGCCGAGATAATTGACCTGCTGCCTGGGAAAATAGATCGCGCCGGTCAACAGCGAGTCCGCGGTGCCGTTGAAGGTGCTCTGCGCCGCGGTGCCGGTCCTGTCGCCGTAAAACAGCACGCCGGAATAGGTGCCCGAGGTCGGCGCGCTCAGCGTCACCGTGGCGTTGCCGTTCATGCTGACGGTGTTGCTGCCGGACATGAAGATGGTGACCCCGGCGCCCACAACGACGGCGTTGGCGTTGATCTTCATATTGCCCTGAACGACATAGACCCCGGGAGAAAGCGTGACAATGCCGTTGAGGCTCATGCCGCTGCAATAGGTGCCGGGCTGCAGCGTCTGTGATGTCTTGTTGCCGTTGACGTTCTTGCACGGGTTGGTCGCCGCGGGCGCCGGCACGTTGGAGAAGGGGTCGGACGCCGGCAAGGCCTGGGTCATAGGCGACTTGCAGACCGTGGTCACCGGATTGCTCAGCGAAACGCCACCGGCGGTAATCAGGCAATCGGTCTGCAACCCAGCCGAGCCCTGCACCTTGATGGAGTCACTGGCGATCGAATCCGACATGACGGAACAGCCGTTGAGCTTCACGCTCGTGCTGCCGGAAAACAGCGCCGCTGACGAGGCCGAGGGGTTGAGCGCCAGCACGCAGGCCTTTGAAGCGTCGGTGATCAACGCAACAGCCCTCGCGTGTTCCGGCACCTTTGTCTGGGTGAAGATGGAGGTGAACATCCGGTCGAGGTTCTGGTCGAGGATGACCTCCACCGCCTTGTTGGCCGTGTTCGGTCCCGAGGTGGGCGGCGTGTTGACGACGATGGTGCCGCCGCCCAGCCCGTTCGAGGCGGCAGATGTCGTGGCGGCGGCGGTGATGGCGGCGGTGTCGGACCCCTGGATCTTTTCCAGCGCGCCCGCATAGGCGGCCGCGTCCGCGATCGCCTGCAGCTTCAGGCTCGAATAGTACCAGTAGGACGTTTCGACACCCAGCCCCGCGCCGCCGACGACGACCGGCAGGGTGAACGCGAAGATGGTCGCGACATTGCCGCCCTTGCCTTCGCAAAAGCGCCGAAGGGTCAGCCGCGAAAAAAACCTGCTGAAGAATGGACCTGAAAAGGCCATGGCCGAGCGCGCCCAAGCTATCCCAGTGGTCACGTTCATCATTGTCGTATGAACGAATGCCTAATTTTTTCGCTCGACTTGCACCGGTAGGACCGCAGCGGACCTCCGCCGCCATCTTGCGCCTCGCATACTCAGACTTAAGGCCTAACTGATTTAGGACTTAAGATGTAAGCGTCAGTAAAACCTAATATTTTAGCACTTTCTGCATTTTAACTTTTTTGGAAATCGCCCGTAGAGACGGCCCGCATATCACTCGTTGAAATACGATGAGGGCGGGCTCCATGCTTGGACGGTTCTGGGTTTCGAAGCGCGGCAACTTCGCGGTCGCGACCGCGGTTGCCATGGTGCCGCTGATGCTTGGCGTGGCAGCTTCCGTCGACCTGATCGGCACCAGCGACGACGCCGCCCAACTGCAAAATTCCCTGGACGCCGCCGGCCTTGCGATCGGCACGAAGTACCAACCGACCATGTCGGCGGGCGACGTGCAGCAACTGGGCCAGACCTTCTTCGCGGCCAATATGAGCGCGGCCGACGCGCAAGAGCTGTCGGGCAGCCTCGCCGCCTTCCAGGCCGCCGCCAGCGGCGATCCAAGCGCCTATTTCATTTCGGCGTCGTCGAGCATCAGCCGGCCGGCCTTCATCGGCGCCATGCCGGCCTGGCAGGCGACTCGCACCGCCTCGGTCAAGATCAAGCCCGGCGCGCAGGCCTGCGTGCTGGCGCTCAACCAGCATGCCGACAACGCGGTCAACCTGCAGGGCTCGACCAATGTGGCGATGACCGGCTGCGTGATCGCGGCCAATTCGGACGCCGCGGACTCCGTCAACCGCGGCGGCTCGGCGATCGTCAGCGCCGCTTGCGTCTCGACGGTCGGCGCCACGCAAGGATTGACGCCGCCCAGCGCCACGCTTTCGTGCGGCACGCCGCATGAGAAGCAGTATGCCTCGTTCGATCCGCTGGCCGACGTCGTTCCGCCCGCCTACACGCTCTGCCTGCCGGTGCCCAACGGCAAGACGATAACGCTCTCGCCGGGCACCTATTGCGACAAGAGCCTGTCGGGAAAGATCACCCTCAATCCGGGCACCTACATCATGCGCAACGTCGTCATAAAGCCGGGCGGCAACGGCAGCCTGAGCGGCCAGGGCGTGACGATCTTCCTGATGGAGAACTCGCAGCTCTACATCAATGCCAACGAGCAGGTGAACCTCTCGCCGCCCACCAGCGGCCCCTATCAAGGCATCACCATCTACCAGGCGCATGGCAACACGCAGGCGCTGACGCTGAACGGCGGATCCGGCTCGCTGGTGAGCGGCTTCATCTACGCGCCGGACGCGGCCATCACCTATACCGGAAATTCGGACATGAGCGCCCAGGGCAGCTGCCTGCGGCTGGTGGGCGACACCGTGGCGATGACGGGAAACTCCGCGGTGAAGTCCGACTGCACGGCCGAACTGGGGAACCGGGAGATGTATGCAGGCCGGATGATCACCCTGGTGAAGTGAGACGCAAAGCGGCGGCGGCTCGCAAGGGCCGCGATGACCGATCTCCCTGCCGGGAACCGTCGCCCCGGCCGCCGCCGAATTACGCGATAATGTCGGCGCCCGGCCGCTCGTCGAAAAGAACCGAGCAGCCGCGCTCGAGCGCGACCTGCGTCAAGGCATTGGCCGCATCCTCGTCCGACGAGACGAAATCGCCGGTCAGGACGCGCAGTTCCTCGACGGCCCTCGACATCGGCACCACGCGCCCGGCCGAACGGTCGCTCGCGCATGCGTCGATGACGCACAGAAGATCGATGAGTTCGAAATTGTCCATGGCGGCCTCCGCTGGGCCATCCCTTCGCTCAGTCAACGGCGTGAGGCGCGGACCGGTTCCCGCGCCGGCTTCATCCTTGCGGCCTTGCCGGCGCGAGCTTGAGGTCGAAGCGGGCCGGCAGGCATGGCTCGACACAGGCCCTGCGCACCGATCCGGTTGCCATGGTATCGATTGGAAGAAGGACTATCATCTGGGCATGGCGTTGCGGCCAGAGCGGCCTGCCGAAGAGGAGGAAGACGCCGCCGATCATCAGCGCCAGGAGCAGCGCGGCAAACAGGTTCGCGATCATGTTGCCGGGTTGCACGGCAGCAACTCCAAGTCGATTTCCAGAGGGAATGGAGTGCCCATCACATCGCAGGAATGATGGGCACTCCGTGGTCGACCGCCGATGAAGGGACTTTGTCCGGCGGCTTGCTAGTCAAATGAATTGATGGCGCTCTTGTTGCTCGAAAATCTGCGCCTCGGGCCTCTGCGCTCGACGCATGAGACTTCAGTCCGAACAAGGCCTCGGACCGTCGCCCGAAGGCCCGAACAGTCGTTTTCGGCTGCCGTTGCCCGGCCCTCGAAATCGGCGAAAGGAGAAAAGACATCGCCGACTGACGGCTTCACCTTTTGACAGGCCGCACCAACTGTTGCTCCTTCAATTCAACGTAGAATTCAGGCCTCGAGGTCCATCGGCTGATGACCGGGCTGCTGGTGCCAAAGCACCTGGCGATAATCCGTCAGTTCGACGACCTGCGTGCAGACCGGACAGATGTAGCTGTCGCAGCATTGGCGAAGCGCCGGGGAGCCGCGGTGAGCGGCAATGACCGGCGGACGCGAATAGGCTTTGACGGCTTGATCAAGCATGGTTTCCTCCTGGTGGTTGTCGATTATCCCCGCCCAAGGTTCCTCCCTGGCCGACATGTCGCGCCGCCGTGGCACTCGGCCAGCGGTGAAGCAGGTTCGGCATGAGGCTGATGGGGGAACGCACGAGGCCGCGACGATAGCGCCTTGATTGTTGCCGAGGGTCGCATCGAATTCTCTCCCTGTCGGGCGAAAACGGATGGGTCCCTCAACCACCGCCGTGCCAGCGCCAGAACAGGAAAGCACCGGCGACCAGGTTCCGCATTAACTTCCGATAAGGCGCCAAAAAAATCTTCGAGCGCCGGGAGCGCTCAAGTATTAGCGACTTCTCATAATAAGGCGTATGATTCCGGTTGCGGTCGCCGACGATCGCAACGTCGGGCGCCGCTTCACATGGGAGGGAAACCATGGCCGAAGTTGCAATGCAGGTGACGAAACTCGAATCCAAATCGCACAACAATCCCGACGAGGTCCGCGCGCCCGCCAAGACGCGTGTCGAGATCGTGCGGCTGCCGGGCTACACGCTGGGGCGGATGAACATGCAGCCGGGCTGGAAGTGGTCCGAATGCGTCAAGCCGGTGGTCAAGACCGAGAGCTGCCAGGTCTCGCATGTCGGCTATGTCGTATCCGGAGCGATCACCGTGCGGATGACCGACGGCACGCAAAAGACCTTCGAGGCCGGCACTTCCTACACCATCCCGCCCGGCCATGACGCCTGGGTGGAAGGCAACCAGCCGTTCCAGTGCATCGAGGTGTTGAGCGCCGAACAATACGCCAAGCCGGCGTAGCGCAGACCTCGCCCTCATTTCGGCAGTGGAGAACGGGGCGCCGTGGGCGGCGTTCCTGTCGAGTTCGCACGATCTGATTCAGGGGTGATCTCAGGCTGCGGTCCATTCGCGGCTGTAGCTTCAGGTTGTGGAAACTTGCACGCTCAAGCGTGGCGGCTTGACACGGAGCTTCTTTTGTTCTCTTTATGTTCTATAAATTCCCCTTACAAAAGACGCAGCTAATGCTGCAATGCCACACAAATGGCCATGGGAGCGCGCGATGGCCGCCACGAATGAAGCTGCGGCCGCCACCATTTTGCATGCCGATCTCGACGCCTTCTACGCCTCCGTCGAGCAGCTGCTCGATCCGTCATTGCGCGGCAAGCCGATCGCCGTCGGCGGCGGCGTGGTGCTGGCGGCTTCCTATGAAGCCAAGGTGTTTGGCGTGCGCGGCGGCATGCCCGGTCGCAAGGCGCGCGAGCTCTGCCCGCAGCTCATCTTCGTCGGCGGTCATTTTTCCGAGTACCAGCGCCTCGGCGACGCCGCGATCAAGGTGCTCGACGATTTCACGCCGGTGGTCGAGCGCATCTCGATCGACGAGGCTTTTGCCGACGTCGCCGGCTGCACGCATCTGTTCGGTCCGCCGCAGGAGATCGCGCGAAGAATCCGCGAGCGGGTAAAGGCCGAGCTCGGCCTGCCGATCTCGATCGGCGTGGCGCGGACAAAGCATCTCGCCAAGATCGCCTCGCAGGTGGCCAAGCCGGACGGGCTGGTGGTGGTCGAGCCCGGCACCGAGCTTGCGTTCCTACACGACCTGCCCGTCACGCTGATGTGGGGCGTCGGCCCGGCGACCAAGGCTAGGCTCGCCGAGATCGGCGTCGAGACCATCGGGCAATTGGCGCGCACCCATAGCGGCGCGCTGGAGCGGCTGATCGGCCACGCCGCCGGCCAGAAGCTTGCCGCGCTCGCCTGGAACCGCGACCCGCGCAAACTCGAGACGCATCGGCGCGCGATTTCCGCCGGCGCGCAATCGGCGCTGGGCAGGAAGCCGGCGGTGCCGCGCGTCTTCGTGCCGACGCTCTTGCATCTGGCCGACCGCGTGGCGAGCCGCCTGCGCGCCAAGGACCGGCCCGGCCGCACGGTGACGGTGCGGGTGCGCTTCGCCGATCTGCGCGCCGTCACCCGCTCGGTGACGCTGGAGCAGCCGATCCAGGCGACAGTGATGCTGGCCGAGATCGCCGAGGAGCTGGTGCGCGGCGTGCTGGCCGCCCATCCCGGCGAGCGGGACATATCGCTGCTCGCCATCTCCGTTTCGCATCTGGAGGAGCATGCCGAGTTGCAGCTCGAACTGCCACTCGGCCTGACGGATGAGAAGCGGAAGCCCGGCAGCCGCAAGGGCCTCGCCCGCTTCGGCGCCGACCGCGCCATCGACAAGATCCGCGAGCGTTTCGGCCGGCAAGCTGTCGGCTACGGCACGGTGGCCTTGGAAGGCCCGCGCTCGGTGCCGGACGGATTCCGGGAGCTGGCGGAGAAGGAGCTGTAGAGGGCGGAGTGCTTAATTTCCCCTTTCGGGCGAGATCAGCAGCTTCGTCGCTTTCGCCGATCACCAGCACACCCCCGAAGGTCCGCGATTCCGCCGCTTGCCAGAATGGCCGCGCTGGGCTGGATTAGGCGCCGGAACAGCCATGCCCGAACGATCGGAGTCATTCATGGCCAGTGAGACGGCAGCGCCCGATACCGGGGCGGCGCCAGGCGGCGCGGCCAGCACCGACGGCAAGGCCGAGCGCTACGACCTCGGCCTCTGTCTGTCGGGCGGCGGCTACCGGGCCATGCTGTTCCACGCCGGCGCGCTCTGCCGTCTCAACGAGGCGGGATTGCTCCAGAAGCTCGACATGGTGAGCTCGGTTTCGGGCGGCTCGATCGCGGCCGGGCTGCTCGCGGTGCTCTGGCCACGCTTCGTCTTCGCGGGCGGGGTCGCCACCAACTTCGATATCTATCTGCACAGGATCCTGGAGTTCTCGCAGGTCTTTCTCGACGCGCCGTCGATCCTCAAGGGCTTGCTCAACCCGTTTTCGAGCGCCGCGCAAGAAGTCGCCGCCTGCTACGAGCGGAATTTGTTCGACGGCTCCAGGCCGATGTTGAAGAACCTGCCGGAAAAGCCCTGGTTCGTGTTCTGCTCCAGCAATCTTGGCACCGGCTCGCTGTTTCGCCTGTCGCGGCGCTACATCGCCGATTACCGCATCGGCGTCGCCTACCAGGCCGACCTGCCGGTCGCGACCGCGGTGGCCGCCTCGTCGGCCTTCCCGCCTTTCCTGTCGCCGCTCCGGCTCGACCTCACGCCCTTCGCGTGGAAGAACGACAAGCTCGACCCGGGTGTCGGCCCGCCGGTGCCGGCTTCCCGCGCTGTACTTACCGATGGCGGCGTCTACGACAATCACGGCATCGAGCCGGCGCTGAAGCGCTGCCGCTGGCTGCTGGTGAGCGATGCCGGCGCGCCCTGGCAGGCTTTCAAGGCGGGCTACTGGAACTGGTTCTCGCAGCTCAAACGCGTGCTGGACACCACCGACAACCAGGTGCGCTCACTGCGGCGACGGGATCTGGTGGCGCGCTTCCAGGCGGCCAAGGACGCCGACGATCGCGGCCTGCCCAAAGACGCGACCCGGCCCGACTATGCGGCGACGCGCGGCGTCTTCTGGTCGATCGCCAGCAAGCCGGACGCGACCGAGCCGAATTTCGTGCAGACCGCCGCGACCGCGCCGGCCGATATCGGCACATCGCTGCATTTCCTGGGCAGCGAAGAGACCGTCGATCTGGTGAACTGGGGTTATTGCGCCGCCGACCAGGCGCTGCGGAGCTGGTACCAGCCGGCGGTAGCGCCGGGAAAAGGCGTGCCGCTCAAGGCGGGCGACGTGAAGCCGGGGCGCTGCGCGAGGGTTTCGAGGGCGGTGATGGGTGTTTTTAAGGTTTGAGCGAGGCGCCGAAGATGCTGATCTCCCCCCTTGTGGGGGAGATGTCCGGCAGGACAGAGGGGGGCGCGAAGGAACGCGGCGCTGACACTCCTTGGATGCGAACCTCTTTGGTAGTTGAGGCAAGGATAGCCGCTGATACGTCGGCGGGACAGCACCCCTCTCTGGTCTGCCGACCATCTCCCCCGCAAGGGGGGAGATTGGCAGCTCCGCGGCTTTCGCCAATCACCAACCTGGCGCAATCCAATCTAGTTCATTCCCCTGCCCTGCGCATGCTAACAGGTTCGCTTTCAACGATCTCAACACATGGACAGCGACATGGCAGGCGAAAAAGTAGCTCTGGTGACGGCGGGCGGCAGCGGCATGGGGGCGGCGGCGGCGAAGCGCCTGGCGGCGGACGGCTTCAAGGTCGGCGTGCTCTCCTCCTCCGGCAAGGGCGAGGCGCTGGGCAAGGAGCTCGGCGGCTTCGGCGTCACCGGCTCCAACCAGTCGAACGACGACCTGAAGCGCCTTGCCGACGGCGCGCTGGAGCGCTGGGGGCGCATCGACGTTTTGGTCAACAGCGCCGGCCATGGACCGCGCGCGCAGATCATCGAGATCAGCGACGAGGACTGGCATAAGGGCATCGACACCTATTTCCTCAACGCCGTGCGCCCTACCCGGCTGGTGACGCCGGTGATGCAGAAACAGAAATCCGGCGTCATCATCAACATCTCGACCGCCTGGGCGTTCGAGCCGAGCCCGATGTTCCCGACCTCGGCCGTGGCGCGCGCCGGGCTTGCCGCCTACACCAAGATCTTCGCCGACACCTATGCGGCCGACAACATCCGCATGAACAATGTGCTGCCCGGCTGGATCGACAGCCTGCCGGCGACCGAGGAGCGCCGTGGCAGCGTGCCGATGAAGCGCTACGGCACGTCGGAAGAGATCGCCGCGACGATCTCGTTCCTCGCCTCGGATGGGGCGGCCTACATCACCGGACAGAACATCCGCGTGGATGGCGGCATTACAAGGGCCCTGTGAGGGCGGCTAAAGCAATTCCAGGAAAAGTGTGGGCGGTTTTCCGTCCGGAATTGCGTAAAAACAAAGAGATAGAGCGGTTCGCCGTTTCCGTGAAACGGTGAAACGCTCTAGGACGCCGCCTCAGCTCATCCCGGCCTGCGGGAATTGAGCACCCACAGAACGCATAGGAAGGCTATCGAGCCCACCAGGACGATCGAATTGCCGACCACGATGTTCCAGAATCGTGTCGGATCGTCCGACAGTGCGACCCAATGCAACTTGCCTCGGACTTCGCCCGTCTTGATGCCGCAGGCGATGTTATAGATCGCCAGCGCCGCGAGCGCCGCCATCAGGACAAACAGGTCGTTGTTCTTGTTGCGATCCATGGCAGCGGCTTTTATCAGCGCTTGGTGAAATTTTGCTTACCTTGGGGAACGCGACGGCCGGAAAACCAGCCGCCACATTTGTCGGTTTGACGCACGCGCAGACGGAAAGATTGCTGCCGCGCCGGTTTACCCGCGATCACTGATTGATCTCCGGCTCGACGAGCTTGGCCAGGTTGCGCAGCGATTCCTGCCAGCCGAGATAGCAGGCCTCGGCGGGGATGGCGTCCGGGATGCCGGCCTGGGTGATGTTGATCTCGGTGCCGACCAACACTTTCTTCAAGGTCACCGTCACCTCGATCTGGCCCGGCAAATTTGGATCGTCGAAGCGGTCGGTGTAGCGCAGGCGCTCGCCAGGAACGAGCTCGACGAACTCGCCGCCGAAGGAGTGGCTGCCGCCGGTGGTGAAGTTGCGGAAGGACATCTTGTAGCTGCCGCCGACCTTGCCCTCGAACTCATGCACCGTGCAGGTGAAGCCGTTCGGCGGCAGCCACTTGGCCAGCGCATCGGCCTCGACGAACGCGCGGTAGACCTTCTCCGGCTTGGTCGCCAGGACGCGGTGCAGGTGGATGGTGCTCGGCATGTCTCGATATCCTCTCTCTGGTTCCGTTGATCGATGCCCCAAGGACGGGTGCCTCCCAGCCGATCCGACAGAGGCTGCCAAATTTTTTCCCCGGCGGCTACCGCGCCCGCTTTGTAACAGGGACAGAGCGTAGGTGCTGCGATCGGCATTCCAGCTCGAATGCCACCGTCGCGCTTGGCGACTCAGCCCTCGTTCATCGCACGCGGCTGCGCTGGTCAATTCTGGCCTCTAGCAGCATCTTGCCAAATATTTCAGCATGAGCCGCGCAATTTTGAGTAAAATTGAGTAGTTCAAGGTGTAATTATCGCGCTTAAATTGTATTAGAAACCGCTTGTTATGTCTATTTCCGATCATGAATCGATGAATGGTAATTTTTTATCTGTACTGTGACGCGATTCCTTGGAACCATAGGCCGGATTTGTAGGTTGGCCTGAAAACCAGCCACCACCGAGGAAGGGAGTGTCCGATGAGCTTCGTCGTCAACGCGATAGGCGTTCCTCTTTATTACAGCGGCGCTTCCAATCATTGGTTTTCGGCGTCCTCGCCCGGGACGTTCAACGGCAGCAGCGGCAACGACTCCATCTGGGCCTCCAGCGGCGTCAACGTCACCATGTATGGCGGCCAAGGCGACGACATCTATTACCTCTATTCGGCGGGCAACAAGGTGGCCGAGTACGCCGGCCAGGGCGTCGACACCATCAACACATGGATGAGCTACACGCTGCCGAACAATGTCGAGAACCTCGTCGTCACCAACGCCCACAACTATGCCTTCGGCAATGCGCTGGACAATATCATCACCGCCACGGGCGGTGGCCAGACGATCGACGGCGGCGCGGGCAACGATGTGCTGATCGACGGCGGCGGCGGCGCCGACATTTTCATCATCGCCAAGGGCAATGGCAGTGACTCGATCCTCAATTTCGCCTCGAACGATGCCGTGCGGCTCGATGGCTACGGATTCACTTCGTTCGCCGCCGTCCACGACGCGATGATGCAGGCGGGACCGAATGTGGTGCTGAACCTCGGATCGGGCGAAATCCTCGAATTCAAGAACACGACCATCGACAAACTGCAGCCCAACAATTTCCAGCTGCCGATCGACAAGTCCGGCATGACGCTGTCCTTCAGCGACGAGTTCAACACGCTGAACCTGCACAGCAGCCAGGGCGGCACCTGGGACACCAATTTCTGGTGGGGCGCGGCGAACGGCAGCACGCTGGTCCGGAACAACGAGCTGCAATGGTATATCGATGCCAACTACGCGCCGACCAGCTCGGTGCATCCGTTCAGCGTCGACAATGGCGTGCTCACCATCACCGCGGCGCAGGCATCGGCCGACATCAAGCCGCTGATCAACAATTACGAATACACCTCCGGCTTGCTCACCACGCATGACTCGTTCTCGCAGACCTATGGCTATTTCGAAATGCGCGCCGACCTGCCGGAAAACGCCGGCGCCTGGCCGGCCTTCTGGCTGCTGCCGGAAGACGGTTCATGGCCGCCGGAACTCGACGTGATGGAGATGTACGGACAGAAGCCGAATTCGCTGCTGATGACCGCGCATACCATGCAGACGGGCCAGCACACGACGGTCGGCTCGACGGTGAACGTCATGGACACTGCCGGCTACCATACCTATGGCCTGTTGTGGACGCCGGACAAGCTGGTCTGGACCTATGACGGCGTGCAGGTCGCGTGGGCGGCGACGCCATCCGACATGAACAAGCCGATGTACATGCTGGTCGATCTCGCGGTTGGCGGCCAGGCGGGCGCGCCGCCAGACCATCTCGCGACGCCGGCCCAGATGAAGATCGACTACATTCACGCCTACACGCTGGACGAGCTGCAGCAGAGCCATTTGAGCGTCACTGGCGAGCATACAGCCTAGGCGGCGGGAGCGATGTCGCGCGAGAGCGCTCCGACCCCCCCGGCCGCCTTGCGGCCGGTCCCCCTTCGCCGCGTGTTCCTGCGCGCAGTCAGCGATGTCGGCCTGTTCTCGCTGCTGATCAACCTGTTGCTGCTGGTGATCCCGCTTTACCTGCTGCAGGTCTATGACCGGGTGCTGCCCTCCTCCAGCGTCGAGACGCTGGTCTATCTGTCGGTCATCGCAGTCGCGGCGCTCGGCTTCCTTGGTTTCCTCGACGCCATCCGCGCGGTCTACACGCAGCGTATCGCCGCGACGGTCAACGATAGGCTGGGCGCAAGGATGTTCGCCGCCTCGCTCGACGCCAGAAACGCGCCGTCGCCGCTCACGGACCTCGCCGCGGTCTGCGCCTTCATCCGCTCGCGCGGTGTAGCGGTGCTGTTCGACCTGCCCTTCGCGCCGGTCTTCCTCGCATTGCTCTATCTGATCCATCCGGTGCTGTTCTGGGTGACGCTCGGCGGCACCGCGCTGCTGGTCGTGCTGGTCGTGGCCAACCAGCTTGCCATCGGCAGGAACGATGCGCTGTCGGCGGAGCGCTCGGCTCTGGCCAGCCGGGCCGAGCAGGCCTTTGCCCGCAACGCCGACACGCTGCGCGCCATGGGCATGGTCGAAAACGCCGCGCGCGCATGGGGGCGGCATGTGGCGGAAGCGCTTGTGCTGCATGACCGTTCGGCCAGCGCCAACGCCGTCTTCAGCGGCGCTTCCCGGGCGCTGCGTATGATGCTGCAACTGGCGATCCTCGGCGCCGGCGCCTGGCTGGTGCTGAAGGGTGAGATGACGGCCGGCATGATCTTCGCCTCCTCGCTGGTGTCGTCGCGCGCGCTGCAGCCGCTCGACCAGCTGATCGGCTCGTGGCGGCAGATCGGCGAGGCCAGGCGCGCCTGGGAGCGGCTGCAGGTCGCGCTTGCTGGGCAGCCGACAGACGCGCGCAAGCTCGCCCTGCCCGATCCGACCGGCGCGATTGCCGCGCAGGATCTTTTCTTCATCGCGCCCAACGCCAGCTTCGGCGCCGAGCCGATCCTGAAGCGGCTGAGCTTCGCGATTCAGCCCGGCGAAGCGGTGGCGATCGTCGGCCCGAGCGGCGCCGGCAAATCGACGTTGGCGCGGCTGCTTGTCGGGGCGGCCCAGCCGAGCGGCGGCTCGGTCAGGATCGACGGCGCCGAGCTCAGGACCTGGGACGAGAACCAGCTTGGCCGGCATATCGGCTATCTGGCGCAGGAGGTGGAGCTTTTCCCTGGCTCGGTCAGCGAGAATATCGCTCGCTTCGACGCAGGCGCGGACGACGCGGCGATCGTCGAAGCGGCCAAACGCGCCGAGGCGCATGAGCTGATCCTTTCGCTGCGGGACGGCTACCAGACGATGGTGGCCGGGACGTTGTCGGGCGGCGAGCGGCAGCGGATCGGGCTGGCGCGCGCCTTCTACGGCAATCCGCGCATCCTGGTGCTGGACGAGCCGAGCACGCATCTCGACGGCGCCGGCGAAACGGCGCTCGAAGCGGTGTTGGCGGCCGCGCGCGCGGCGGGCGTCACCACGATCGTCATCACCCACCGGCCCGCGATCGCCGCGGCCTGCGACCGCGTGATGGTTCTGCGCGGCGGCGTGATCGAGGCGTTCGGACCGAGCGCCGAGGTGCTGCGGCAATCGACTGTCGACAAGGGCAAAGGCGCGCGGCAGAACACGGTGGTCACTGGCTCGTTCGTGCCGACTATCCGCGCCTCGCAAACCATCCGCCACGGGTCGTAGACGATGTCCGCGCCAAGCCTCAGCTTCGACGACCGGCCGCGCACCGACTTCCGGCGCACGGCCTTTGCCGGCTACGCGGCAATCGCGCTTCTGGTCGGCGGCTTCGGCTACTGGGCAGCGAGCGCGCCGCTCGCGGGCGCGGTGATCACGCAAGGCACGATCGCGGCGACCGGCGGCAACATCCTGATCCAGCATCGCGAGGGCGGCATCATCAGCAGGTTGCTGGTGCATGAAGGCGACCGCGTGCGCGAAGGCCAGGAGCTCATCCTGCTCGACCGGACCGCTCCGGAGGCCGATCTCAACCGGCTGACGAGGCAGTGGATCGCGCTCAAGGCGAGTGCCGCGCGACTGGAGGCCGAGCGCGACGGGCTGGACCGGCTGGCGCCGATGACCGAGCCCGCGCCGGCGCCGTTCCAGCCGGAGTTCCAGAACCTGATCCGCGAACAGCAGAAGGAGTTCGACGCCAGGCTCGCGCGCTTCCGCTCGGAACAGTCGATCCTGGCGCAGCGCGTCGCCATGCATCGCGAATCCGTCAAGGGCCTGAACGCGCAGAAGGCGGCGATCGAGCAGCAGGCCGAGGTGGTGAAGAAGGAGCTCGGCATCAAGACCGACCTTCTCAGCAAGGGCCTCACCAACCGCAGCGAATATTCGCAGCTGCTGCGCTCGGAGGCCGACCTTGTCGGCCAGGCCGGTGCGCTGGCGGCGTACCTTGCCTCCGCCAACACGCAGATCGCGGAGGCCGAGGCGCAGACCGAGCGCGCCACGACGCAGCGCGTCGAGGAGGCGCTGACCAAGCTCGACGACGTGCGCACCAACCTCGCCGACATCGAGGAGCAGATGCGCGCGGCGGAAGCCGTGCTGAAGCGCACGACGATCACCGCGCCGGCGGCGGGCATCGTCGTGTCCTCGACCTATAATGCGCAAGGCAGCGTGGTCGCGCCCGGCGAGAAGATCATGGAGATCCTGCCCACGTCATCGGGCCTGGTGGTGGACGCAAAGCTCAGGCCGAGGGACATCGACCAGGTGCATGTCGGCCAGAAGGCGAAGCTCAGGCTGTCGGCACTCAACGCGCGGCTCACGCCGGAGGTGCCGGCCACGGTGAGCGAGATTTCCGCCGACCGGCTGATCGACGAAACCACCCACGAGCCCTATTTCCGCGCCAGGCTGAAGATCGCAGACGCCCTGCCGCCCGGCGTGAAGGTCGAACAGCTTTACCCCGGCGCCCCGGTCGATACCTTCATCAGCACCGGCGACCGGACTTTCTTCGAATATCTGGTGCGGCCGATGATGGATTCCTTCGCGCGGGCATTTGCGGAAAGGTAGGGGGAGACTCGGCGGCGGTCGCGGTGAGCGGCAGGCTCATGGTCGGGATAAACAGCTGCGGCTCAGGGCATCGGCGTTGGGCAGACGGCTTATTCCAGAAACATCAGGGCCGTGGCCAGGAATCCCATCCCGAAGCAAGACGCCATCGAATAGGCGACCATCCCGACAGCCACATAGTCGCCCCCGCCTGACGACAGATGGCTGCCGAGCGTGCCGAAAGCCAGGAGCCAGCACGCCACCGTCAACCCGATAATCGCTCCGGTGGCGAGGTTCTTGACGACAAAGAGCACCAGTGGAGGCATGAGCGCGGCTCCCAAAGAGCATCTCGCGGCGGCCCAGGGCTTGCGGCCTCGTGAGCCGGCTGCGGTCATTCAACGCCCAGACATGCATCTGGTTGCTCCTGCAGCCTGTTTTCACTCCCGCACCGGTTCGAGCGGCTGTTTGCCTGCTGGTACGGGGTTTCGGCCGGGCGTGCGAGCCGCCAGCCTCATTCCCGCTGTCCGCCCGCGCCTTCGTTTGCGGACTCCGCAAAGCGGCGCCGCGATCCGATCGCGGGGCGCGTGCCCGGCGAAGACGAAGCGATCGCGCCCGGCTTCGACGCGGGCGCGCTCCGTGCCCATTGGCAAAGGACGATATTTCAAACTGAGAAACCGTCAGATTCCACGGCAATTTCGACGCCCGCTCCAACGCTGGCTCCCCCGGTCGTCAGCGACAGTGCTGCCATCGACGACGCGAAATGGTGGCGCCGCAACAGATGGAGACGACGATGACGAGTTTGGAACATACCGCCTATGAAACCGGCCGCGCGAGCCCCGGCCTGATCGGCTTTGCCGGCCGGGTGCTCAGGCTTTTCTATCATGCCATGAGGATGCGCAGCGACCGCGCCGCCTTACACGCCATGCCTGACTATCTGCTCAAGGACATGGGCATCACCCGTTCGGGAATCGACTACTACACCTCCACGCGCCGCGCTGCCTCCGGCACCGGCGGGATGGACATCCGCACCATCGGCTAACCGCCGATAGCGATTGCGGCCACGCCGTCGACAAGCCTCGGGCGCCCTCCCAACGCCTGGGGCTTTTGCGTTTCGGCGCGTTCGGTTCAGGCGGTGGGCCGCGCCGTTTCAAACGATACGTCCACGCCAAATTCCACGGTGAGCGTATGAAAAATTCCACGGTCGCATCCACTCTCGTTCAAACGCTCAACCGGCAAACAGAGGCCGTCACGGCAACCAAGCCGCAAAACAACCTTTGGAGATGACGATGCAACCCAACACCAAACCTGCACGGCTTCCGCTTAACGGGGTCGACACGCCGAACCTGATGGCGACGATCAATTTCGTCGCCGGGCAGCCGGAGCTCGCCAAGTTCCAGTTCCGCGCCCACAATGAGTGGATAGAGGGCACGCACAGCAAGACCGTCATGAACGGCTTCTTCGGCGCCGGCAACGAGCAGAAGCACGAGAAGCCGCATTATGCCGACGCTGACCATCCGGCGATCCTGTGCGGCGCCGACAATGCTCCGACCCCGGTCGAGTGGCTGCTGCATGGGCTGGCGGGCTGCCTGATGGCGGGCGTGGCCAACATCGCCGCAGCGCGCGGCATCAAGCTCACCAAGGTGAAGTGCTCGGTCGACGGCGACATCGACCTGCGCGGCATCCTCGGCATTTCCGACGAGGTCCGCAACGGCTTCCAGAACATCCATGTGTCGTTCGAGATCGAAGGCGACGCGCCGGCCGAAAAGCTCCAACAGCTGGTCGAGCAGTCGCGCACCCGTTCGGCGGTCTTCGACGTGCTGACCAAGGGCGTGCCGGTCACCGTCGGCATCAAGACCATCCAGTAAGCCTCCAGGCGGTCCGGGGCCAATCCGGACCGCCTCTTTGCCTCAGACGGAACTGATCCATGAGACGCTCGGATGTCGTCATCATCGGCGCCGGCCAGGCCGGCCTTGCGCTCAGCCATTGCCTCGGCCAGGCCGGCATCGACCATGCCGTGCTGGAGCGCGGCCGCATCGGCGAGCGCTGGCGCTCGCAGAGCTGGCGCTCGCTTCGGCTGCTCACGCCGAACTGGCTGAATGCGCTCCCCGGCTCGCCCTACAAGGGCGGCGATCCCGACGGCTTCATGAGCAAAGGGGCTTTCGTGGAAAGCCTGGAGCGCTACGCCTGGCAATGGCATGCGCCGGTCGAGACCAATGTCGAGGTGATCTCCTGCAAACGGATCAGCGACGGCTTTGCCTTGCGCACCAGCGCGGGCGACTGGTCGGCGCGCGCGGTCGTCGTCGCGACGGGACATTGCGACCGGCCGGTCATCCCTTTTTCAGCGGAGACCCTTCGCGGGCCGCTCAGCATCCACGCTTCGCACTATCGCTCGCCGGGCGAGCTGCCGGGCGGCGGCGTGCTGGTCGTCGGCGCCTCGTCGTCCGGCGTTCAGATCGCCGACGAGCTGGGCCGTACCGGGCGGCGCGTGGTGCTTTCGGTCGGCAAGCATACGCGCCTGCCCAGAACATGGCGCGGCCAGGACATCTTCTTCTGGCTCCGCGCGATGGGCCTGATGACGCAGCGCCCGGAAGACCTGGCCAATCCGGAAGGCGCCCGGCGCCAGCCGTCGCTGCAGCTCGCCGGCCGGCCGGACAGGGCCGATGTCGACCTCGCCACGCTGCAGGCGCTCGGCGTGGAACTCACCGGGCGGGTGCGCGGCGTCGGCGACCGCGAGATCGCCTTCGCCGGCGATCTCGGCCAGCACATCGCGGCAGCCGAAGCGAAGCAGGCGCGCCTGCTCGACCAGATCGACCGCTTCGCGGGCGCGGCGACACCGTACCGGCCCGAGCCAGTGGCGCTGCCATCGGCCGCGAGCGAGCGGCTGTCGCTGACGGACGGATCGATCCGTACCATCATCTGGGCGACTGGCTATGCGCGCTCGTTCGGCTGGCTGGAGCCGCTGGCGCTCGGTGCCGATGGCGAGCTCGCGCATCAGGGCGGCGTCACCAGCGTGCCCGGCCTCTACGCGCTCGGCTTCCGCTTCCTGCGCAAGCGCGATTCCAATTTCATCGGCGGCGTCGGCGCGGATGCCGAGGCGATCGCCGCCGAAATCTCCCGTCATCTCGACCGCAACGGCCGCAAGGCGGCCTGAGGAACCACGACCATGGCAACCATCTCCCTCATGGCCTCCCCGAGGCGCGGCCATTACGACGCAATCATCGTCGGCGCGCGCTGCGCGGGCGCGGCGACCGCGATGCTGCTCGCCCGCGCGGGCCTCAAGGTGCTTGCGATCGACCGCAGGCCCTATGGCTCCGACACGTTGTCGACGCATGCGCTGATGCGGCCAGCGGTGCTGCAATTGTGGCGCTGGGGCCTGCTCGAGCCGCTGCTCAAGGCCGGCACGCCGCTGATCGAGACGACGACCTTCCACTATGGCGACAAGGAGATCACCATCCCCCTCGCCTCCGGTTCGGAGCTTCCCGGCCTGATCGCGCCGCGGCGCACCGTGCTTGACCGGATCCTGGTCGATGCGGCGCGCAAGGCCGGGGCGGAGGTCCTGCACGAAATGGCGGTTGGCGACCTCTTCGCCGACACGCGCGGCCGCGTGCGCGGCATCGAGATCCGCGCCGCCGGCCGCTCATCCCTGCGGGTCGGCGCCGATATCGTCGTCGGCGCCGACGGTGTCGGCTCGCTGGTGGCGAAATGCGTCGACGCCCAGCCCTTGCGGCGTGGCGCGGTGTCGGCCGCCCACGTCTATGGCTACGCGCCGGTCGAGCCCGGCGCCGGCTATCACTGGTATTTTCGCGACAGGATCGCCGGCTCCTTCATCCCGACCAATGACGGCCTCGCCTGCATCGTCGCCTCGGTGCCGACGGGCCTGTTCGACCAGCGCTTCCGCCTCGGCCATGCGCGTGCCCGCATGGATGTGCTCGAAGCGCTTTCGCCGGCTCTGGCGGAACAGGCGGCACGGGCGCCGAAGGATGCGCGGCTGCAGGCGTTCCGCGGCGTGCCGGGCTATATCCGCCAGGCGCACGGCCCCGGCTGGGCGCTGGTGGGTGACGCCGGCTTCTTCCGTGACCCGATCACCTCGCACGGCATTTCCGATGCGCTGCGCGACGCCGAAACTCTGGCGCGGGCCATCCTCGACGGCTCGGAGGCGGCTTTCGCGATCTGGCAGCGGCAGCGCGACATGGTCGCGAACCAGATACTGGATACCACCGACGCGATCGCCGGCTTCGACTGGACGCTTGACGACCTCGGCGAGCGGCATCGCCGCTTCAGCGGCGTGCTGAAGGCAGAGGTGCAGGTGCTGGCCGGGCAACCTATGCCTGTCCGCCGCGCCTCGAAGCCCTCGACCTATCGGGCGCCGGCCAACCAGGACAGGCCGCCGGCCGACCTTTCACACAACCGAACAGGAGCAAGACCATGACTTTGCAGTTGATGAAGGATGGGCATCTGATGAAGGACGGCTGGGTCGGCGTCATCAAGGGCCGGCCAAAGGTGGGGGCCTTTGCCGAGCGCTCGCGGCGCACGCAGCCGCAGGATATCGACGCCTTCGCCGAGATGACCGGCGACCGCAACCCATTGCATTACGACAAGGCGCTGGCCGAGGCTTCGGTGTTCGGCAAGCTCATCGTGCAGGGCGGCGTCACCTCCGGCATGCTGAACGCGGTAGTGGCGGAGGACCTCCCCGGCCCCGGCTCGGTGTTCCTCGAAGTGTCGTGGAAATTCGTCAAGGCGGTCGGCGTCGGCGAGCTGATCACCGGCCGCGTCGAGGTCAAGGACGTGCGCGCCGACAAGCCGATCACCAAGCTGGAGACATCGGTGCGCAACGAAGCCGGCGAGCTTTGCCTCACCGGCACCGCGACGGTGTTCACCGTACCGCTCGCCAAGGGCTGAGAACTTCGCGTATCCGCTTAGCTGCCCGTGGTCTCGGCGATGAAGGCGCAGACGTGGTCGATGAACTCCTCAAAGGCGGGCTCGCCTTCGAGGAGGATGTGGTTCTGGCTGTCGAGCTCGATGAAGCGGGCGCCCGGGATACCCGCGGCCATGGTGCGCCCGGATTCGACCGGAGCCACGTTATCGTCCCGCGCATGCAGCACCAGCGTCGGCACACGCACCTTTTCCAGCAAGCCGCTGACATCGATCATCGAAAAGGAGTTCTGAAGCCGCCAGGCATCGTCGGGCGAGACGGTGCGCAGCATCAGTTCGTCCATCCAGGCGAAATGCTCGTGTGTGGCGCCGGGGATGAACATGGAGCAGAAGGCCTGGCGAAACATCGGGTTCGGCTTGCCCCAGTTCTCGCGCATCAGCGTCGCCACGGCCTCGCGCGTCGCGATCTCGCCGGCGTCGCCGCGCGCCCGCCAGCCTTTGACGTAACCGCCGTAAAGGATCATGCCCGACACTTTCTCGGGGTGGCGGATGGCATAGGCGATGGAAACCGCGCAGCTCTGCGACAGGCCGAGCAAGGTGAAGCGGTCGAGCCCTGTAGCCTCGACCACGCGTTCGAGGTCCGACACCATGGTCTCGAACGAAATGTCGATGACATGCCGCTGCGAAAGGCCGTTGCAACGCTCGTCATAGCGCACCAGCCGGTTGTGGCGCGACAGTTCGCGCATCCAGTGCCGCCAGATCGGGCTGTCCCAGTCGAAGGTGAGATGCGACATCCAGTGCGCGGCGCGCAGGATCGCCGGACCGCTGCCGGTGCTGGCATAGGCCAGCCTGGTGCCGTCGAGCGCACGGCAGAATTGCACGGCGCGGCCGGGATCCTGCGCTGACGCGCCGGGTTTCGACGGCGCCTGCGGCGGCGTGGGGGAACCAGGTTGCGGCGCGCGGCCAGTTGCTTGGGCGGCGGCCGATCGAACCTTCTCCTCCAGCGCCTCGATCTCGGCGGCGAGGCCGGGGTCGCCGGGCGCGAGACGGCGCAAGCGCTGTGCGAGCGGCAACGCTCGGCGCGGCTCATTTCCCAAACGCTCGACCAGCTCGCGCAGGATGCCGAGTTCGACGATCTCCACTTCGCTGGCGATGGCCTGCCGCCAGGACTCGTACTCGAAGCATCGTTCGAGCGAGAGGTCGGCGAGAAAGCCGCCGCGGATCGAGGCAAGGACGGCTTCGAGCTCCTCGGTCGAGCGGGACGACAGATCGGCCTTCACCAGCGGCGCCAGCTGCGCATAGTCCGTCGCGATGTTCAGTACGACGGCGTTGCGGTCGGCGCTCAAAGCGGATTCGTCGGCGGCCAGCACCTGGCGGATCTTGGAGAGGCTCCAGCGCAAGGCGCCGCGCGGGTCGTCGGGAATGTCCCAGAATATCTCGCATAACCGCTCGCGCTGGTGCTGCCTGCCGGTGACGCCGAGGTAAGCAAGCAGCGCCCGCGTCTTGCGCGACGGCGGCAGGTCCAGCGGCTGGCCATCGCGCGTGACCTGAAAATCGCCGAGCACGCGCAGCTCCAGCCTGTGCTGAGGGCCGTTCATGCGTTCACGCGCTTGTCGATCGCCATGGTCCCCTTCGGCCGAGGCCGCCGCTGCGAAGGGCAGCCAATAGCAAAAATGGCTAATTTAGGAAAGCTTGGCGGTTCAAGGCAGCAGCAGCTTCAATCGTGAGAGCCTGAGGCGCGCCAGGCGCCGCGCCGGATTGTGAAAGGCTTCCAGGCCGGCCTCGACCAGGAAGGCCAGCGTCATCAACTCGATCAGGAATTCGTCCGCCGCGTCGAAAGCGGCTCGTGAGCCGGCGGCGAGGTGCTTGAGCAGAGCGCGAGCTTCCTGGACCGCGTCGGCGCTGCCGGCGTCGATCAGCGCTTCGAGCCTAGTGAAGCAGTCCATGTCGATTCTCTCCGCCCCACCAAGGCGATAGATCGATCCGGCGGCGCGGACATCCACATATGTTAAGCGAGCTACTCTGAGGCTTGCTCACGACTTGGCTGGAACCGCCCTCGGCTTGATCACCGTTGCCAGCACGATGCCCAGGACGATGAAGGCGGCGCCGAACAGGTCGTAGTTATGCAGGCTCTCGCCGAGCAGCAGATAGGCGAGGATGGCGACGAACAGCGTCTGCAGATAGAGCAGCATGCTTGCCCGGCTGGCGCCCAGCGTCTCGACGCTTTTGTTGTAGAGATAATACATCAGCGCACCGCCGGGGCCGGCCAGATAGGCGAGCGCGAGCATGCCGTTGCCATTCAGGGCGGAGCGTTCGTCGTTGAAGATTTCCCAGAGATGGAACGGCAGCGCCGCCAGCGCGCCGGCGCCGAGCAGGAGGACGACCAACGGCAGAAGCTCGAGGCCGAATTTGGAGCGGCGCAGCAGCACCGTGTAGAGCGCCCAGCAGAAGGCGCTGCCGACGATCCACAATTCGCCGATGTTGAATCGCAGCCGCACCAGCGCGTCGATATTGCCATGCGCGACGATGACCAGCATGCCGCCAAGTGCCGCAACCGCACCGAGCGCCTTCCAGAGCCCGAGCGGTTCGCCCAGCACCAGGCGCGCCAGCACCATGGTCATGATCGGCGACATCGCCATGATGATGCCGGCCGTGGTCGCGTCGGTGTCGTTCAGGCCACGGTAGATCATGCCCTGGCAAAACGTCAGGCCGATGGCGCCGACGGCGACGAGCTCAAGCGGCCGGGATTTGAGAAGCGCCAGCATCGCGCCGTGATGGCGGTGCACGATCGGCAACAGGATGGCGCAGGCCAACAGGAGCCGCCAGAAGCACAGCCCCCAGGGCGGCATTTCCGGCGCGACCCATTTGGCCGCGATATAGACCCCGGCCGACAGCAGCCAGCACAAGACGGCGGTGGGATAGCCGCCTAGGGACGATCCTGCCGGGATGGCCGGCGGTTCCGGCTGATGGACTATCGGTATCGCCTGCATTCTCGAATCCCCCGATGCGGCTAACGGCGCATCTCCATGACAAAGATCGCTCCGATGACAATGGCGATGCCGACGCCCTGAAGCAGCGAAACCCGCTCCCCCAAAACCGCAATCGCAAACAAGACCCCGAGGGCCGGCTCCAGATTGCTGATCATCGCCGCGCGCGCCGCACCGACGTAAGCCATGCCCGAGATGAATGCGAGGGTGCCCACCGTGGACGCGACGGCGACGCCGACAAAGCCGGTCCATGCGAGCGGCGTCGTGGGCAAGGCCAGTGTTCCAAAGAGCGCGAAGATCACGGTGAGCGTGACTGCGGCCGAAAGCATCATGTAGAAGCCGACTGAAATCGCCTTTGCTTCCGCGGTCGCGCGCGCACCGCACACAACAATGATCGCCGTCATCGCCATCGCCAACGCCGCGAGGGCCAATCCAATGCCGCTCAGCCCTTCGAAGGAAAGCCCGATAGCCAGGTAAAGCCCCACAAGCGCGGCGACGAGCGCGCCGATGGATATGATCGTGAGTTTTTCCTGTCCCAGAAACATCACGATGAAACCGACAAGCACCGGGTGGATGAAGTAGATCAAAATCACCAGGCTGACGGGCAGGTAATTCACGGCTCCGAGATAGCCGTAGAGCATCACGGCATACGCCACGCCCATCGCCAGGGCGATCCGCATAGGCCGGCGTGGAATTGCTATCGGCTGACGCGAGGCCGCCAGCAGCAACAAGGTGATCAACACCGAAAAGATGCTTCGGCCGGTGATGACGCTGAGCGTGTTGCTGCCGCCTTCATAGGCGATTTTGGCGAAGCTAGGCACAATGGCGATTGCGATAGTCGAGAGCACGACAAGGCCAACGCCGAGCGCCTGTTGCTTGAACCCGGCGCCAGATACCGATGAAACTGTCCCCGCATCGACCATCGGCCGACCTCGCCGCCTTGTGCAAAAGTCACTTTGGCATGCAGTCGGCAGTTTCAACTGCCGTTGGGTGCGCAGTCTATCCTACCGCAAAGGAACGCCGCAACTATTGAGCGTAGATCAATGCGACGTGTCGCCGGTCGGATGCAGGCGATCCCAGGCCGAGCCGACGCGACCGTCGAACTGCGACGCGAAGCGCTCGGCCTCGATGTCTTCGAGGCCGTCGTCGACAAGGGCCTCGATGCTTCGGCGCAGCAATGCGAGCTGCATCTGCCGCGCGTGACTCCTGTCGGTTTCGCGCATGATGGCCGTGACGTGATAGGCCACGACCGGCTGGCCAAGACAGGAGAGAAGCGCTCCCGACCCCGCCGTCGCCGCAGTGACTGCTTCCTCGATATTCATTCCGGCGCTCCTTCATCAAAGATGCTGGGCGCCTCCCCGGCAGATGGCGGCGATAGCGCCGCTTCTTTTCTAATTCCGGCGTCGCGAGACCATCGCTCGCGGCCAAAATCAGTATCCTCCAGAACCGTATTAAAGGCGACCGGATAGTTAATTGATGGTTAACGCGAACGGTCGCATCTTAGACGTTCAGCCTCGTCAAAACGCATCGGTCAGTGACCGGGAATGTTGCGCTCGACCGATGGCGCCAGGCTCCGCGAATCGGGCACCGAAACCGGCGCGCCCTGCAGCACCCAGTCGGCGGCGATCTGGCCGATCACCGGCGCGAGCTGGATGCCGTAGCCGCCGGCGCCGGCGGCGGTGACCAGCGCCGGCTCCGAGGCATCGATCGGCCCGACGAAGGGGCGATGGTCGGCCGTCACCGGATAAAGTCCCGCCCAGCCGCGGCCGAGCCGCGCGCCCGGCAGGTCGGGCACACGTTCCAGAAGCAGTTCGGCCAGATCGACTTTCGACTGCTCCTCGCACTGGTCGTTGTAATTGTCGGGATCTTCCGGCGCGATCGACTTCACCTTGTGGATCTCGGCGATCAGCTCGCCCGGTTTTTCGTGGCGGAAATTGAGGCCGCTGCCCTCGCCGTTCACCAGGTCCATCACCATCGGCATGGTGTAGCCGAGCGGCGCGTCGAGATGAATGACGACGGCCTCGTGCCGCTCGGGCCAGATGTGCAGGCGTTGGCCGAAAAGCGCTGCCACCTGCGGCGCCCAGGCGCCGCCCGCATTGACCACGGCGTCGGCATCCATCGGGCCGTGACTGGTCTCCAGCCTGTAGCCGCCCGGCCGCCGTTCCACGCCGAGCAACTTGCGATACTGGCGGATCTCGCCGCCCTTGGCGCGCACGATGCCGGCCAGGAAATTGCACATCTCATGCGGATCGAGGAAGCCGTTGTCTGGCCCGAACAAGCCGCCTTCGAGGCCCTCAGGATTGATGTGCGGCACGAGGTCCCGGAGTTCGCCGGCGCGGACCAGGCGCGACCTCAGCCCCGCCTCGGCCTGGATCTCGACTGACCTGGCGAACAGCTCCATCTGCGCCTGCGTGCGCGCCAGCCGGAGATAGCCGATGTGGTTGAAGCGAAGCCCCTCGCCTTCCCATTGGCGGAACCGGCGCAGCGAATGGACGCGCAGCATGATCTCGAACGGGTCGGTCAGTTGCGATCCGACGACGCCGACCGACCGGCCGCTCGACCCCGACGCGATCGACTGCGCTTCCAGCACCGTGACGCGCGCTCCCTGCTCGACGAGGTTGAGCGCCGTGCACATGCCCAGCGTGCCCGCGCCGATCACCACGACATGAGGAGAAGCTGTCATCTGTGGCCCGCTTTCAGGACTGCGCGGCGACGTCCGCTAGGGTCTCGTCGATCGCTTGAAGAATGGCGCCGGCGTCCGCCTCGGTCATCGGCGTCGACAGCGCGAACAGGCCGTAGCTGGCGGAGAGCACGCCGCGGCCAAGCAGGCCCTTGTGGAAGACGTCGAATTTTTTCCGCTCGGCCTGGCCGGGATAGATGGAGCGATAATCCGTGACCGGGTGCGACGTGAAATGAACCTTGAACAGCGAGCCCAGGCCGACACATTGGCCGCCAAAACCACGCCTTTCGAAGGAGGCGGCGACGCCTTGGCGCAGAAACGCGCCGAGACGATCGAGATGGGCGAAGCTTTCTTTCGTCAGCGCCCGCATCGAGGCAAGGCCGGCGCGCATCGTCACCGGATTGGCGGTGAAGGTGCCGCCATGCGGAAGCGCGGGCTTGCCTCCGGTCGGATCGAACACCGCCATGATATCGGCGCGCCCGCCCATGGCCCCGACCGGAAAACCGCCGCCGATGATTTTTCCAAGCGCCGTCAGGTCGGGCTCGATGCCCCACAATCCTTGCGCGCCCGACCATCCGAGGCGAAACGAGATGACCTCGTCGAAGATTACCAGCGCCCCCGCCGCGTGGGCGATCTCGACCATGGCCTGGAGGTAATCCCGGCGCGCCGGGATTAGGCCGGCACGGTTGGGCATCGGGTCGATCAGCACGGCCGCGATGCTGCTGCCCTCGGCGGCGAAGACGGCGCGCAAGGCCTCGCTGTCGTTGAAGGGCACGGCGATCACGTCGTCAAGCACGCCGCGCGGCGTCCCCCTGGCATAAGGCGTCGATCTCGGCAGGTCGCCCCAATTGGCCGGCGAGGAATCCAGGCTCACTTCGGCGAAATCGTAGGAGCCGTGATAGGCGCCCTCGATCTTGACGATCTTCGGCCGCATGGTGAAGGCGCGCGCGGCCTTGATCGCCATCATCACGCCCTCCGTGCCGGAGTTGGTGAAGCGGACCTGGTCGACCGAGGGCAGCCGCTCGACGAGCAGCTCGGCGAGCTCGATCTCGCTCAGCGTCGGGGTGCCGAAGGCCGTGCCAAGGGGCAGCTGCCCGGTCACGGCCGCGGTGACATCGGGATGGGCATAGCCATGGATCATCGCGGTGAAATTGTTGATGCAGTCGTAATAGGCATTGCCGTCGACATCCCAGACCCGGCAGCCCTCCCCGCGTTCGGCATAGATCGGGAACGGGTCGACGAAGACCGTGGTGCGCGTGTTGCCGCCCGGCATCACCTTCCTGGCGCGTTCGAACAGGTCTTTCGATCCGGGCATGGCGTCGGGATAATGCGGCATGGCTCTCCGAGGGCGTTAAAAGCGGCGGCACCTAGCCAGGATGCTATGGCCCGCTCCATTGCCGGCGCAATCGGCCAGGCCGGGCATGCGACCCGACCAGATTCATGGCGGATCCGCGTCATTTCACGGCAGCCGCGACGGCGCGGTTCGGGTGCCTCAGGTGGGTCGGCGTGATGCCGGTCTGCTGGCGGAAGACGCGGCTGAAATGGCCGGCATTGGGGAAGCCGCAGCGATAGGCGATCTCGCCGATGGCGAGGTCGCTGCCTTCCAGCAGCGACTTTGCATAATGCACCCTGAGCGCCAGATAGGCGGCCATCGGGCCGATGCCGAGCTCGGTGCCGAACAGACGCTCGAGCTGGCGGCGCGAGCAGTTCATCCTGGCGGCGATCTCGGCGACCGAGAGCGTCTCCTGCAAATTGCTTTCCATCAGGAGCAGCGCCCGCTTCACCGCGCGGCTCGCGGCGGCAGGAAAAAGGTCGCCGACCGGCTGCACGTCGCGACTGGAGCGGATGCGATCGAGCACCAGGATCTTGGCCGCCTTCTCGGCCGCCTTCTGGCCGATGAATTGCGAGACGAAATAGCCGGCAAGGTCGGCGGCACCCGTGCCGCCGGCGCAGGTGGCGCGGCCTCTGTCGACGGAATAGAGGCTGTCGGCATGCGCGCTCACATCGGGGAACTCAGCGCGAAAATCCTTGATGTGGAACCAGCTGACCGCCGCGCTGTAGCCGTCGAGCAGGCCGTAGCGCGCCAGCACGAAGCTGCCGGTGCAGAGCGCGGTGAGCGGCACGCCCTTTTCGGCGGCGCGCATCAGGAACGCCTCCTTTTCCGAACTCAGCCTGCGGCTGGTGTCGAGCAGGCCGCCGACCACCACGACATTGTCGAAATCCTCCGGATTGCCGATCGCCTTCGTCGGCAGCAACTCGACGCCGCAGCTGGCGCGGATCGGCAGGCCGCGCTCGCCGACGATCTCCCAGTCGAACTCGACCCGGCGGCTGCGGTCGCCCTCGTCGCCGGCGAGCCTCAGCGTGTCGATGAACAGCGACAGCGGCGAGAGCGTGAAATCGCGCACCAGCAGAAATGCAAACTTCTTGGCCATCTGCTTCCGGGATCGTCCATCGTTCGACCGCAGCTTATGCGGAAATCCTGGCGGCGAGCCCTCTGAATACGACGTGCATGAGGTCGCAACACCACACTGGCGCGAGCCTTAGCGCCGCTCGGCGGCGCGGCTCGCCCACGTGATGACGAAGCGCCCCAGGACAATCCCCACGATACCCGCCGCCGCCTTGAGGACGGCATCGACAACCCGCGCATGCCGGCCAGGGTCGAACAGCTGCAGGAACTCGAGAACGCCGGCCACCGCGCAAATGAACAGCACGGTCTGCGTCACGCGGGACGGGAACCCGAGCGCCAAGGCCAGCCCCAGCAGGACGTAGGCCAAAGCGCGCTCCACATTGGCGTCGCCCAGATACGGCCGGAGCTGGATTGGCGACAGCGTCGCAAAGGTGATGAGAGCCAGTAGCGCGAGCGCGGCGAGACGGGAAACGGAGGTCATGCCCGCTCTTACAGGCCGCTGGCCGCGATAACAATATTTGCCGGCGCCGGTCGTGGATCGGTCCGCCCACGCGGCGCCCGTGCCTTCCCGGCGATGGAATGGATCTGGCACAAAGGCCGTCAGACCGGCACGGCATCAGCGCGCTTGCCCGGCAGCGGCTGTCCGAAATCCTTGTGGCCGTTCAGCGATGCCCGATACGCCATCGGCGACTTGCCGTTGATGCGTTTGAAGGCGTTGCTGAAGGCGCTTTCGGACGTATAGCCGAGCGTGCGGGCGACGACGGCCACCGGCGTCCGCTCCTCGCGCAAGGCGCGCTCGGCAAGGCGCATGCGCCATTCGGTCAGATAGGCCAGCGGCGCAATGCCGGCGACCGTCCTGAAATGGACGGCGAATGAGGTGCGCGACATGGCGCAGGCTTTCGCCAGCTCCTCCAGATGCCAGGCGCGGGCCGGGTCGCCATGCATCAGGCGAAGCGCCGGCGCGATGCGCGGCTCGGCCAGCGCCTTGAGCCAGCCGGCGGGCATCAGGCTCGCTCTGTCGAGATGCGAGCGCAGGATCTCGATGAAGAGCAGTTGCGTCAGCTGCGCCGAGGCGAGCTGCGCGCCCGGCTGGCCGGCGTCCCTCTCGTCGATCAGCCGGTCGAGCAGCCAGCGGAAAATGGCCGCCTGTGGCGACGCCGCGCGTGTGTGGATCCATGGCGGCAGTAAATCCGCCAGCAGCCCGCCGCGCGCCGGATCGAGCAGGACATGGCCGCCGATATGGGCGAATTCCGAGCCGTCGCCGAGCGTCACCAGCGTGCGGCCGACGCCGGTGAACAGGCTCATCGCGTCGACCGGCGCAAGGCTTGGGTCGCTGGCGAGTACGAAGCCGCGCCGCGCCGCAAGCAGCCCGACATCGCCGGTCTCGAAGCGGAAGGGTTTTGGCTCGCCTTCGAGAGTGACCCAGCAGCTGCCCTTCACCACGGCGAAGAACTTGATCTTGTCGCGTCCAGGGAAGCTGATCGCCCACGGGCCGCCGGCGGTGAAGCCGCCCGTGACGACCGCCTCGGCATTGGTGAGCGTGAGAACATCGGAGAAGGGATCGACGGTCATCTTCGTACTCTCGCGCAGAAAATGCGGATTTTCAAGCATTCACAGTACAGAAGCGCCGTCCTACCTACCGCGCATCCTGCGCCCCGCCATCGGATGCGGCGCTCCATTCCAAACTCGGAGGCATCAAATGACCGACAAACTCGTCCTGGTGACCGGCGGCACCGGCTTCATCGCGCAACACTGCATGCTGGCGCTGCTGAATGCGGACTACCGCGTGCGCACGACCATCCGCTCGCCAGGGCGGGAAGCGGAGGTGCGCGCGCATCTCGAGGTCGGCGGCGTCGATGCGGACGACCGCCTCTCCTTCGTCCACGCCGATCTCACCGACGACCGCGGATGGCCGGAGGCGGTGACCGGATGCGACTATGTGATGCATGGCGCCTCGCCGACGCCTTCCGGCGACCATATCCGCGAGGAGGATTGGATCGGACCCGCCGTCAACGGCAATCTTCGGGTGCTCAGGGCCTCGCGCGATGCAGGCGTGAAGCGTGTCGTACTGACATCGGCCTTCGGCGCGATCGGCGTCGGCCACAAGCCGGACCACCGGCGGCCCTTCGACGAAACCGACTGGAGCGACCTGACCGGCAATGTCGCGCTCTACCAGAAGTCGAAGACGCTCGCCGAGCGCGCCGCCTGGGATTTCGTGGCGCGCGAAGGCAACGGGCTGGAACTGGCGGCGATCAATCCGGTCGCCGTCTATGGGCCGGTGCTGGGGGCCGACTATTCGCATTCGATCAGGCTGATCGCCAACATGCTGGAAGGGCAGCCGGGATGCCTCAACGTCAACGCCTGCTGCGTCGATGTGCGCGACGTGGCGGATCTGCATCTGCGCGCCATGACCGATCCGGCCGCCAAGGGCGAACGCTTCCTGGCGACCGTCGGCGAGAGCATGTGGATGGTCGAGGTCGCCGAATTGCTGCGGCAGCGGCTGGGCAAGGCCGCCGAAAAAGTGTCGACGCAGGTGTGGCCCGATGAGCAGGTGCGCATCGCCGCCGAAACCAATCTGCAGCTCAAGGGCGTGGTGCCGCTGCTCCACTACGACATGAGCGCGACGGGCAGGAAGGCCGAGCGCCTGCTGGGCTGGACGCCCCGCTCGCGGGAGGAAGCGATCCTATCCTGCGCCGAGAGCCTGATCCGGCTTGGCCTGCTGCGCGGCTGAGCTTGGTTGAACGGCGCGCGGGGCCGGTGCATGTTTGCCCGCGCGCGCTTTGGCGAACCGCCTGGAGCCGCGATCCTCGGACGAAACCAGCGGAGCGCCATCGGGCGATGACGACCATCCATCAATTCGCCGTGTCGGAGGGGCAGGAATGGGTGCTGCCGGCCGATGATGACGCTTACGAGGAATTCTTCAGCCTCGACGGACGATCCCTCAAGGGCTGGAAGCCGCCGGTGATGCGGCGCGTCGAGGAAGGCGAGCGGCTCTATTCCGATTTCCCCTGGCTCGGCGAGCATGCGCCGCTGTTGCGCCGGCCGGCTGTCGAGGCGCTGGCGGCGGCGTTGCGGCCTTATGGCGAGCTTGTCGCGCTGCGTGGCGAGGAGGTCTGGCTGCTCAACATCACCCATGTGATCGACGCGCTGGAGGCGCGCTCGCAGATCGTGCGCTTCGACGGCGGCGACATCCTTGCGATCGAGCGCTACGCCTTCGACGGGAGGAAGATCCAGACAGCGGAAGTGTTCAGGCTGCCGATGCGGGCTTCCCCGGTCTTCGTCAATGACGTGTTCGTCGAGCGGGTGCGCAAGGCCGGGTTGCGCAATGTCTCATTCGAGCCGGTATGGACATCGGACGAATAACAGTTTTGCGGTTTGCGGCAGAGACGGGGAGAAGGAACTGGCCGCCACGCCCTGGCCCGGCCTCTGGGCGTATCTGGAGCATGGCTCTGGCCCAACCCGCACATGCATGAACGGGATGGCCATTATAACCAGAGGCTTTATAACGGTCGTCGACAAAGCGATCACCAAGGGGAGACGATGCGTTACATACGTCCGCTTTCAATCGAAGATGCCGTTGGCGAGCTCGCCAAAGCGGTAGGACCGGCCGCCATCCTGGCCGGGGGCAGCGACTTGCTGGTGAGGATGAAGGGCGGCTTCATCGAGCCTGAGCTGATCGTCGACATCAAGCGCATAAGCGGCCTGAGCGACGTCACCGAGACGGCGGAAGGCTTCCGGATCGGCGCCGCCGTGCCTTGCGCGGTGCTGGGCGAGAACAAGGCGCTGCGCAAGGCATGGCCTGGCGTCGTCGAGGCCGCAAACCTGATCGGCTCCAAACAGGTGCAGGGCCGCTGCACCATCACCGGGAATCTGTGCAATGCCTCGCCCGCCGCCGACAGCGTGCCGGCGCTGGTGGCGGCCGGGGCCAAGGCGGTCGTCGCCGGGCCTTCGGGCAAGCGCACCATTGCCGTGGAAACCGTGCCGACCGGACCCGGCCGCACCTCTCTCGCCAAGGGCGAGATCATCGAGGCGATCCTGCTCGACAAGCGGCCTGACCATGCCGGCGACGCCTATCTGCGCTTCATTCCGCGCACCGAGATGGACATCGCGGTGGTGAGCGCCGGCGTCAACCTGACGCTCGATGACAAGGGCGCGATCAAGACCGCGCGTGTGGCGCTGGGCGCCGCGGCACCCACAGTGCTTCTCGTCGAGGAAGCAGGCCAGGTGCTGGTAGGTTCGAAGCTCGACGAAGCCACGCTGGAGCGGCTGGCCAAGATCTGCTCCGGCGCCTGCCGGCCGATCGACGACAAGCGCGGCACCATCGAATTCAGACGGAAAGTTGCGGGCGTGCTGGCGCAAAGGGCCGCCGCTATCGCCTACAAGCGTGCGGGAGGCAAATAATGGCCGGTGTAGCTGTATCAACCACGATCAACGGCGATGCCGTCGAATATCTCTGCCAGCCCGACGAGACGCTGCTGGAAGTGCTGCGCGACCGGCTCGGCCTGACCGGCGCCAAGGAAGGCTGCGGCACCGGCGACTGCGGCGCCTGCAGCGTCATCGTCGACGGCCGCCTGGTCTGCTCCTGCCTGGTGCTGGGCGCGGAAGCGGAAGGGCGCAAGGTCGAGACCATCGAAGGCATGGCGCATGGCGATCAGCTGCACCCGCTGCAGCAGAAGTTTTTGGAGCATGCGGCCCTGCAATGCGGCATCTGCACGCCGGGTTTCCTGATCGCAGCCAAGGACCTTCTGGCGAAGAACCCCTCGCCCACCGAGGAGGAAATCCGCTTTGGGCTCGCCGGAAACCTCTGCCGCTGCACCGGCTATGACAAGATCGTGCGCGCCGTCCAGGACGCGGCGAACGTGATGAAGGGAGCCTGATCCATGAATTTCGATCCGCGCTTTTCAGGACGCCAGTTCGCTTCCGTCGGCACGCGCCCGATCCGCCCCGACGGCATCGACAAAGTGACCGGACGCGCCCGCTACGGCGCCGACTTCAACATGGCCGGCCAGCTGGTTGGCCGCGTGCTGCGCAGCCCGCACGCCCATGCGGTGATCAAGAGCATCGACACGTCCAAGGCGGAAAAGCTCGCCGGCGTGAAGGCGGTGATCACGGCGAAGGACCTGCCGGACCTGACCGACGGCGATGCCGCCATGTACGACATCCTCGACAATTGCATGGCGCGCAAGAAGGCGCTCTATGACGGCCACGCGGTGGCCGCGGTGGCGGCGATCGACGCCCGCATCGCGCGCGAAGCGCTGAAGCTGATCGAGGTCGAGTATGAGGTGCTGCCGCATGTCACCGATGTCGACGAGGCCGCGCACCACCACGCGCCGCTGATCAACGACCAGGTCTTCACCGAAGGCCTCGAGGAAAAGCCGGTAAAGCCCTCCAACATCACCAAGCGTACGCAGTTCGGCCATGGCGATGTCCATGCCGGCTTCGCCAAGGCCGATTTCATCGTCGAGCGCTCCTTCAAGACCGAGCAGACGCATCAGGGCTATATCGAGCCGCATGCCTGCGTGGCGAGCGTCAACCCGGACGGCACGGCGGATTTGTGGGTGTGCACGCAAGGCCATTTCGTCTACCGCCAGCATTGCGCCCAGCTGCTTGGGCTGGAAGCCTCGAAGCTGCGCGTCACCTCGTCGGAGATCGGCGGCGGCTTCGGCGGCAAGACGCATGTGTGGGCCGAGCCGGTGGCGCTCGCGCTGTCGCGCAAGGCCGGCCGTCCGGTGAAACTGGTGATGACCCGCGACGAGGTTTTTCGCGCCTCGGGGCCAACCAGCGCGACCTCGATCGACGTCAAGATCGGCGCCAGCAAGGACGGCACCATCACCGCCGCGGAAGCGACGCTGCGCTATAGCTGCGGCCCCTATGCCGGCTCCTGGGCCGAGATCGGCGCGATGACGGCCTTCGCCTGCTACAAGCTCGAGAACGTCAAGACTGTCGGCTACGAAGTGCTTGTCAACCGGCCGAAGACGGCGGCCTATCGCGCGCCGTCGGCGCCGATGGCGGCCTTCGCGGTGGAAAGCGCTGTCGACGAGCTCGCCCATGAGCTCGGCATGGACGCGGTGGACTTCCGCATCAAGAATGCCGCGCAGGAAGGCACGCGCGCCTCCTACGGCCCGGTCTACGGGCCGATCGGCATCGGGCCGACGCTGGAGGCGGTGAAGCACCATCCGCACATGAAGGCGCCGCTCAAGGCCAACCAGGGGCGCGGCATGGCCTGCGGCTTCTGGTTCAATTTCGGCGGCCAGACCTGCACGGACCTCAACATCGGCATGGACGGCTCGGTGTCGCTGGCCGTGGGCACGGTGGATGTCGGCGGTTCCCGCGCCTCGCTGTCGCTGGTGGCGGCGGAGGAGCTCGGCATCGACTACAGCCATGTGAAGGCGATCGTCGCCGACACCTCCTCGCTCGGCTACAACGACATGACCGACGGCAGCCGCGGCACCTTCTCCTCCTCGATGGCGACGATCTCGGCCGCGCGCAATGCGATCAAGATCCTGCGCGAGCGCGCCGCGCAGATGTGGGATATCCCGGTGGAGGACGTCACCTGGGAAAAGGGCCATGCGATCGCCAAGGGCGAGAAATACGGCAACCTGTCGCCGCTGTCGCTGAAGGACATCGCGGCCAAGTCCGGCACCACCGGCGGCCCGATCGCCGGCCATAGCGAGCTCGTCGCCGACGGCGCGGGCGTCTCCTTCGCCACGCATATCTGCGACGTCGAGGTCGACCCCGAGACCGGCTCGACCCGGGTGATCCGCTACACCGTGGTGCAGGATGCCGGCAAGGCGGTGCACCCGACCTATGTCGAGGGCCAGTACCAGGGCGGTGCGGCGCAAGGCATCGGCTGGGCGCTCAACGAGGAGTATATCTACGGCAAGGACGGGCGGCTGCAGAATGCGGGCTTCCTCGACTACCGCATCCCCGTCTGCTCCGACCTGCCGATGATCGACACGCAGATCCTGGAAATCCCCAACCCCAACCACCCCTATGGCGTGCGCGGCGTTGGCGAGACCTCGATCGTGCCGCCGCTGGCGGCGATCGCCAACGCGGTGTCGAATGCTGTCGGCGTGCGCATGACCCATATCCCGATGTCGCCGCCGCGCATCCTGGCGGCGCTCGACGCGGAACGGGAAGGCTAATGCTGAAAAGCGCGAAGCGCTTTTCAGCTCACGTCCCCGCCCTATGAGGAGGCTGGGGTAATGGTCGAAGTCACCCTCTGGGGCTCGCTCAGCGCGGTCGCCGGCGGCAAGGCCAGGCACGAGGTCGAGGCCAAGGACATAAGGGAACTGTTCCGCAAGCTGGCGGAACAGTATCCCGGGATAGAGCCGTGGATCGATCGCGGCATAGCGGTCGCGATCGACGGGACGATCTATCGGGATACGTGGAGCAAAGAGCTGCCACCGGGGGCGGAGATATTTTTGTTGCCGAGGCTGGCAGGGGGATAGATCGACAAGCGTTCACCAGCCATCGACGACGTAGGTGGCGCCAGGTTCCGCTATCTTAGCCGGCAGCTTCCAAGAATTTTGGGCAGCTATGACTGCCTGGGAAAACACGCGCCGACCCCGTGTCCTCAACGTAAATCCGATAGACCGCCGCCTGAACTTGGCGGAGCCAAGGCCAATCTGACGACCACCGCGACTGTTACCGATGCGTCTCGACGAAAGCTTTGCAGCGAGGTGACAACTGCTCGATCCTGCCTTCAAGATCGCATTTACCCATCGGTTTCCCAGGGCAAAGCCGAGCGTAGTCACTGTGACATCCTTTGCCTTCGAAAATTTTGTAACTTCTTACCTGCGCCGGGTTGGTTCCGCTGGCCGAACTGGATACCAACCCGGTTTCGGTATCCATCGCGCCATCGCGTCCCGCCCCCTTTCCACCGCCGCCCCTGCCACCTTTCGCAGACGCGGCACCACCCTGGGAAGCGCATATGACGCTTGCACCTATCATGACGAGTAGCATGCGACGTGACATAAACATTTCTCAATCTCCAGCTCAGCTTAATTTACAAAACGGTATAATATAAATATCCTTATATTGATATCGAACCAATATTATGGCGATATACTCACAATTACTTCCTGCTTGTGCGAAATGGGAATGCGCCATCCGGCTCGAATTGGCGATCTGATATGCCTGGTATTCATTCCCGACGGCGTAGTTTGCCCTTCTACGCCCGACCACATTCTTTCTATTGAGCTCGTGAACTGCGGAACCTCCATCTGCCCGATACAATCGGTCGTCAGTTTGCGTCTGGGATTTGCAAGAAAATCGGCGGCTACCTTCGACCCGCAAGGGTCGGAATCTATCACATCGTGTCCGACGCCCCGAAAAACGACCACTTGCCCGAAAGGAAGGGTTTCGGCTGCGTGATTGGCCCACGCGGTTGGCGTCGCCGGATCATATTCTCCTGACAACAGAAGAGTGGGGATGTCGGTGCGGCGTGGCCGCTTCTGCGCCGGTCCCCTTTCAAGGATCCAAAGTGGGCACGCCCATGAGTAATCATCCGATTCAACCCACTTCGCCCAGTATTGATCACGCTTGTCACTCATATCCGGAAGATCGCTATCCGAACACGTGACCGAATAGTCCATTCCTTGGGAAATCTCCAAGTCATCGGGTTCGAATGAGATCTCCGTCAGCGGCCTGAAATCCTGTTCATAGGTTCTCCGGATCAGTTCAGGAAGCGTTGAGATGGCGTCGCGATCGTACAACATGCCAAAAATGAGATCGAGGAAGTCCGCACCAGAAACATATGTATAGCGCGCCTCCTTTTCTGCGCTCCGTAGCAATAACGGCTGACGATCCAATTGTCTTGCGATAGTCTGCACTACGTGGGATATGCCTTGCATACAGCTGTTTGCTTTCTGGCAATCCCGCTCTAGAATCTTTAGTGATCGTTCTAGATTTGGACCGTCTTCATTCAGGTAATTGACATCCAATGGAACAACAGAGTCTAATATACTCGCGGAGACACCTTCCGGGTGTTGGTTCATCACTTCAAGCGCAAGTCTGGTTCCGTACGACACACCATAAAGAACCCATTTTTCAATCCCGAGAGCGCTCCGAAGATCATCAATATCCCCCGCGTTTTCCTCGGTGTTGTATGCGTCAAGATCAATTCCTCTCGCGACCAACGCAGTCCGGCATGCGATAAGTTCTTTTCTTTTGGCCTCGTAAAATCTATTGTCTTCCCCGACGTTTGACAGAATTCCGTTCCAGTGATCGGACTCGAAATATTGAGAGCAGTCCAGATTCGGAGCAGACTTTCCGATACCCCGCTGATCGACGACGACCACTCGGCGTCCGACCATCCAACTTTGGGCGCCAATGAATTCCCACCATGAATCAATTTCTTCGCTGCTGCCGATTTCAGCGGGTTGGCCAGGCCCACCCGTGAGAAACACAATAGGCTCGTGTCGTTCGCGGTCCGGCTCAAAGACGACAACTGACAGGACAACCTGGTTGGTGCTCTTTTTCTTCCGGTTTTCAGGGACATTGAGCGTCCCGCACGTCATTGTGCGGTCTCGCGGGATTTCGAACCAACAGTTCGTTTTCTTGAACTCCGCCCCATACATCTCCCCGCACTCCGCGCAGACGAGAAACGCAACTGTCGCGATTGCGAGGAAGAAGAATTGATCCAATTTGATGAACGCGTGTCTGACCAAAGTTGACGTCAGACCCCCATTTATGAAGAAATGCCCTCGAACAATCATTTTCTGCCCACCCCTCTGGATCTCAACGAGCAGTGTTGCTACACGCTAGCCGCGCACTCCATGAATCATGCGCAGTAAACGAGAAACAAACTTATCTACTTCTGCCAGTTCCGCCCAACGAAAGCTGGCCAACTGCTCAACGATGCTTTTAGGGTCGTATTTGCCGCTCGATATAGCCGGCCATGGCCGTTCGTATTCGCGGCTGCATTCTCGTCCCCTGAAAGTTTGTTCCTGCCTCCCCTTGGCGATCACAAATTAGAATACTCTAATGCAAATATCGAGACAAGACGACCGAAGGGGGTTGCAGATTTTCTGGTGCGCAGATTGGCTGGTGAATAGCGAGCGGCCCGCCGCCATCGCTCGTTTCTCAGATCCCGCGCGGACCGCCCCCGGCATAGCCGCCTATCGCCTGAGCCCGAAAAAGCTCAGGACGGCGAGAATGACGACGACGAGGCCGACGATATAGATAATGCTGTGCATGGCATGTCCTCCTATGGAGGACTAATAATTAGAGCGGACTAATGTTCCGCCGCACAGGCAGTCCGAAACGTCATCACTCAGGCGGGGCTCGTGGACTCTCCCCGCTTTCGGGTCCGGCCGGCACCCGGACCGATGGTTTTACCGGGTTGGCCGGTCTTCACGCATGACGTTGTAGAGCAGCAGGCCCGCCATCAAGGACACCACGGCGCCCACCACGTCATGGCCGGTCAGCCCGGAATAGTATACGAAAGCAAATGCCAGCTCGGCCATGGCTCCAACCCAGGATGCGAGGGACTTCTCAGGGAGAACCTTCAGGGCGCGCTAATGTTCCTCACGGCCGGCCCCGATCTTCGCCGCCTGCGCCGAGGCGAGCGGACGGCCGCGCGATGCTCGCGATGCTCAGGCTCTGTCGTTCTTCTCGGAGCCGACTATCGCCGCCAGGATCGCTTCGTATGCGCTTCCGATCTCCTCCTCAATCTCCTCCTCGGAGATGCCGGCTGCCCTGGCATCGGCGAACAGCTTGCTCGTCAGCTCGGCCACCGAGACGATGTCCGCGCCGACCTTGCCGCGCATCACATTGTCGGTGATCCAGCGGCCAAAGAACGCCGCGCCACGCTCGCTCATTCGCCCTGCTCTTTCAGAAAATGCGCCTCGCGAAGCAGCGCATCCCAGTCGGTTCCTGTCGTCTCGATCAGCTCGCCGGCCCGTTCCTGGGTGATGCCGGTTTCCCTCGCCAGGCGTCCTGCAAGCAATTCGAACACGGCCTGGTCGCTCTCCCCGAGGCTGCCTTCGCGATGCTGCAACGCCTCGAAGATCACTTCGAAGACGCTGTCGACCTCCTCCTCGATCTCGCTAGGCCGCATGCCTTCGCGCGCGGCCGCCTTCATCATCTCGTCGGCAAGATCGCCCACCGCTACCGGATCGTCTGTCAGCACGTTCGGCAGATGCTCCGCCATCCATTTGTCGAAGAAATCGAGACCGCGCCTGCTCATCTGGCCATAAGCGCGCGGGCAACATTAGGTTCCGCTGATGGGGACTGAGGTCCCAAGCGACGGCGCATAGGTCCATCGCGTGAAACATAAGCCCGGCGATCTCATTAGGACTGCGCTGACGAGCAATCAGTCCCTTCATCGTCAGGCTGCCGGATCGCCCGCCACTTGCCCACAGGTGGCGGGCGTCCGATCGAAGAACAAGAACTGGGGCCGAGGTGAACAGTGTCGATTTCCGATGAGCTGCGGGACGCGAGTCTTCGCTATGAATGCCCAAACTGCCACCAGGCGATCATCAGGAACGGTTCCTGGTTCAAGTCGGTGAGCACCTTCCGCTGCGAGGCCTGCAAGACCAAGCTCAGGCTTGGCTACTCGGCCAAGCTGGCGCTTTTCGAACGCCACGGCAAGGCGGCGTTCTCGGGGACGTGACCCATGCGGCTGAGCGACCCCTTTGGCGAGCAGCAGTTCCATTTTCGAGCGCCGTTCGAGCGGCCGCAAACGACAACTGCGCGCTGCACCACCGCAACCTTTCTCTTCTCAGTTTCATCCCGGCCGATGGCGGAGCTGCAAAGATAGTCGCAAAGGCGGAGCGGACGAGCATTGCCGCGGCCGTGGGCATGGCGATCGGCCTTTTCATCGGGCCGGTGGCGTTCTCATGCCTGATGCTGGGCGTCTGGAACGCGGCGTTGGATAGCAAAGGAAGCAAGCATGATCACCACGACGTTGGAAACCAGGGTGGCGGGTTTGCAGGACAGGCTGAGAGCAGCCAAGCTCAGCACGGATGACATGCTGGCGTTTCAAAAGGTCGCGGACGTGCTGGACAATGGCCGTGGCGGCATCGATCTCGACGACCTGATCGCGCTGTCGTTTGTGGTGGAGGATGAGGATTGAGGGGGAGCCGGAGGCTCGCTCAGCGCCGTCCCCGGAGGCAAGGCCAGGCACGAGATCGAGGCCAAGGATATCAGGGAGCTGTTCCGCAAGCTGGCGGAACAGTATCCCGGGATAAAGCCGTGGATCGACCGCGGCATCGCCGTCGCGATCGACGGGACGATTTATCGGAATGCGTGAAGCAAGGAACTGCCCGAGGGGGCGGAGATTTTCCTGCTGCCGTGGTCCGCAGTGGGTGAGCGGAGGTTACAGCGCGACATAATGGGTAGCAGCTCCTGTCGACGAGTTCCCGCAACAGTTGCACTCTCGCGTGGAACCAAACCCACCGATGGCGCGTAGTCTCGCGGTGGTCCCCAGCACAAGAGGCAAGGTGCCCATGCCCGTTCGCAGGAAACGTAGGAAGCACTCCGGCAGCGATCTCTTGCTGGCGCCGGCGGTTATCGGCATGCGGGTGCCGCTGCTGGTGCTGGACGCCATGAGCCATGCGCCCAACGGGCGGGAAGCGCTGCACGCGGTGCAGGAAAAGGCGCTTGCGGCCACCGAAGGGCTGTTCGCGGCGCAGGCTAAGACGCTCGAGGCGGCGTTGCGCTTCTGGCCAGATGTTCTTTCCGGAAAAAGCCCGTCGCTTTGCGACGGAACGGTGGCGATGGAAGCGGCGGCGGCCGCCATGCTGCCCGCGGCCAGGCAGGTGCGGCGCAATTTTGACCGGCTTTCGAAACGGCGCTGATCGCGCCGCTTGCAGCCGCCGGGCGCCGGCGCCGGACAGGCCGGCTCAGCCGCAGCCTAAAGCGCGTCGCGTCTGAACGCCCTCACGCGACGCGCTTTAGGTTGTTGTTTTTATGCATGTCGTTGTCCCAAAACCGCTGCGCATTTTTGGGCGACATGCATTAGCCGATCGTTGCGAGGAACCGGTCGGTGAAGCCGGCGAGCGCGTTCCAGTCGGTGAATTCGTGATCCTGCCCGGGGCCTGGATCCTCGCCCTTCATGACGACGAATTTGACGAACTGCTCCTGGAAGTAATCGTATTTGGTGAAGCGCAAGGCGCCGCCCAGCAGAAGTGTCATGCGCGGCTGCCAGCCCGTCACGGAGACGAAGCGGTCGACATATTTCTGGGCAGCGGCCTCGTGGCCTTCCAGCGCCGCCGACAGGCTGACCGATACCAGCGCCGAAGGCTTGCCGCTCAACAGGTCGCGATGGGCGAACACGAAGGTCGTGACGGCTTCCTGATGGTGCTCCTGGTGGACCGACGCGGCAACAACGAAAGCGTCGAAATGCCAGAGCTTCAAATCGGGCGTGAACTTCGCGCTGTCCAGCAGCTCGACCTGATGCCCGCGCCCGCGAATGTCCGTGGCCATCCGCTCGGCGACTTTCCTGGTCTGCCCTTCAGTCGTCCCATAGACGATCAAGAGGTTCACGATGTCCCTCCGACGGTGGACAGGCATTGATGGGCCGATACCGTCCCGCCCGGCACGCCCCAATGCAACGGAGCGCATCATAGCGCATCAAAGGGGTTTCACGCACCGATTTTCGCGGCGGCGCGGATGCCGGGGTTCGCGCCATTCCGCGGGCCGCAATTCGCTATGGAGGCGCCTGCGCCCCGGCCATCGGCGACCAGCGCGCTCGGCCGGCCGGCGCGGGAGAACTGGGCGCAGCGGTGGGACGACGGGCATGCGCCATGCTTATGCGATCGCGCCATGTCGCGGCGCAGCTATTTTAGCTATCTTGAATATGCGGCGGACCCAGGTTCGCCGGGCCGGCGTCGGGGCGCTGCTCCCCTCAGGCAACAGGCGCCGGCCACTCAGAACGCGGCCCCGCGCGCCAAGCGCCGGCTCGGTGTTGACCGCCAGCGGCGCTTGCGCAGCCGATGCGCAGGCGCAGCCCTCGCCCTGCGCCGGGCGCCGCTATTCGCCGCCGCCGGCGAGATCGTTCGAGGCGAGCGGGTTCATGCGCTCCAGCGTTCCGTCCTTCATGACGAACTGGTGCCATATGGCGATCAGCGCATGGGCGCCGGCCAGCCACAGGATCAGCGTGCCGCCGGTTTCATGCAGGTCGGCGATCAGGCCCGGCGCGCCCTGCACGGGCAAGGCCAGCGCCGGCAGCTCGATGCCCAGGAAGGATATCTGGATGCCGAGGCGCGAGGCGGCATACCAGCCGCTGAGCGGCAGCGCGATGAGGAACAGGTAGAGCACCGTGTGTCCGGCGCGCGCGGCAAGGTCCATCCAGCGGCTCTGCGGGTCCTCGACGAGCGGCGCACCGCCCAGCCAGCGCGCCAAGAGGCGCGGCACGACCAGCAAAAGCACGGCAAGGCCCAGGGTGAAATGCAGGTAGGGCGGGTCGGCGCGCGCATGGCGCCCGCCTTCGGCGGTGAGCCAGGCGATGACGACCAAAAGGGCCGTAAGCCAGTGGATCGCGATGGTGATCTGTGAATAACGCCGCATCATGCTTGCTCCGTCTTGTCAGGCGCGCATGCCGAGGCCGGGAACGCCTCGGCGCGCAAACGCCGATATGTTGCCGCGGGCGTCCAGGCAGGCGCCCGCGGTTGCCCCGGTGCGGGGCGCGTTCAGGCGATGTCGGCCGGCGCGGCTTTGCGCTTGCGGCCGGTGATCATCGCGCGAACAAGGTTTTCATTATGGCGAAGGCTTGCCAGCGCCACGCCGCCGATATGGACGAGCACCAGCGCGAGCAGGCCGTGCGCGGCCAGGCTATGCGCGTCCTCCACCCAGGACACGCCGAAATACGCGTCCGTGGTCTGCATCCACCCGGTCACCGCCACCGACACCATCATGGCCATCAGCACCAGCACCATCGCGCCGCCAGCCGGGTTGTGGCCGATATAGCGGGCCTCGCTGCCCCTGATGATGGCAACGAGATAGCGCAGCACCGTCGCGGGATCGCGCACGAATTGCGAGAAGCGCGCATAGGGCGTGCCGACGATGCCCCAGACCAGCCGCATGGCGACAAGCGAGGCGGCGGCGTAGCCGGCCCAGTGGTGGATGTTCTCGGCGCTTTGCGGCGTGAACCAGGCGATCGCGAAGCTCAGCACCAGCGCCCAGTGGAAGCCGCGCACGACACGGTCCCAGACGCGCACCACGTCGCGGTGCGCGTGGGCTTCTGCCGGCAAGGCTCGATCAGTTTTCGCCGGCTTCGGCATTGTCGAGCTTCTCCAGCGTCTCGGCATTGTAGGCGGTGTTGACCTTCTTGCCGTCCTTGTCGACCGCATAGACCTCGTAGCAGCCCTTCTCGGTCTTGATCTGGCGCACGGTGAGGCCCTCGCCCTTCAGCTGCGCCTCGAGCGTCGCCTTGGGCTGGAACTTCGATTTCGCGGCGGTGCTGCAGGTGCCGGCCGCCAGCGCCGGTCCGGCGATCACGCCCGCGAGGGCGGCGATAACGAGAGTGCGATACATGGGATCTCCATCTGGTTGGGAGGTTGCGGCGCGGCTGAGGATTCAGCGACGGGCCGTGACGGCATGCGCGCGTCATTGGCGAGGCATAGCGAATCCAAGCTGACAACCGACTGACAGAAGTCCCGGAAAAGATGGCTAGGGCAGAGAGCCGGGCGGCTTGCCTGATACCGCTGAAATTCTGGGGGTTAAGCCGACGGAAGGCCGACGGCTCCTAAACGGCGAGCGTCGGCTCGGTATTGATCTCCAGCGCCGCTTCCGCCTCGTGATCCTCATCGGGCAGGACCTCGCCATGCACCGCCAGCGGGCGGCCGATCCAGAGCGGGTCGACGAGGTGGTCGCGTTTGGCATTGGCGGTGTTGGGGTGGATCAGGATGCTCAAGCCGCCATGGTTCAGCATCAGCCACGGAACCAGCGTGGCGAAAAGGCCGGTGGCGAAGGAGACCTGGTACATGGCCTGGTCATGCGGACCGACCTTCCCATCGTGCCAGTTGCCCAGGCGCACGCGAAAACGCTCGCCGATGCGCTCGCGCAGCCATTCGGCATGCCGGCGCTCGGCCGGCCCGTCGAAATAGATATGGGCGTGATAGCTGGCGATCTCCGCGAGCTGCCTTACTTCGCTCATCCCGGTGTTTCCTCCCCGTAGTTTCCCGTCTGCCGTGCGGGACTCTAGGTGGTTCTTCGTTTCATGGAAACGGTGAACCGCTCAACGGTGCGTTCAGCGTCGGCGAGGCTTGGCGGGCCAATCGCATATGCTGGCGCTGCCCCCGCTCCGTCTCGGCGCTGCGCGCCGAGCCACCTCTCCCCCCCTTTGTGGGGGCGAGGAAATGCTAATCGCCGAGGGCGAGGAAACACCAATAGTGCGGCTTCGGAAAGCTTGGGTTCCTCGCCCCCGCCAAGGGCGGGGGAGAGGTGGCTCGGCGAAGCCGAGACGGAGCGGGGGAGCGACCTCCGCGATTGCGCACAGCTTCGGAGCGCCCTACCCCTTGCCGCCGTTCGGTCCACTTCCCCACAGCGCCCGCTGGATCAAGCCGCGCTTCTTCTTCCTCGACACCAGCTCGACATCACTCACCAGTCGCGCCCCACCCTCGCGCCGCTCCAGCGTGATCTTGCGCGTATGAAACGCTTCCAGCTCGGCGCGGTGGGCGACGCTGATGATGGTGACCGTGGGCAGTTCCTTGATCACCGTCTGCATCATCTTGTCCTGGCTCTTCTCGTCCAGCGCCGAGGTCGCCTCGTCGAGCACGACGATGTCGGGCGCGTGCAGCAGGAGGCGGGCGAAGGCAAGGCGCTGCTTTTCGCCGCCCGACAGCGTCTGGTCCCACGGCGCCTCCTCCTCCAGCCGGTCCTTCAGATAGCCAAGACCGACCTTGTCGAGGGCAGCAGCGATCTCCTTCGTCTTCCAATTGTCGGCGGCGGCCGGATAGCAGGTGGCACGGCGCAGCGTGCCGGACGGAATGTAGGGGCGCTGCGGCAGCATGAAGAGCCGCTTGCCCGGGTGGAAATCGACGCTGCCGCTGCCCCAGGGCCACAGGCCCGCAATGGCGCGCACCAGCGTCGACTTGCCGGTGCCGGATTCGCCGGAGACCAGCACGCGCTCGCCGGGCTGGATCTCCACCTCGGTCTCCTTGACCACGGAGGTACCGTCGTCGAGCGTCACGGAAAGATTTCTGAGGCTGAGCATGGCACCGTCCTCGGTCTCGCCGCGCTGGATGCGGCCCAGCCGGTCGTTCTCTTCGGCCCGCTCCAGCCCGTCGAGCGACATCATCAGCGAGGCGATGCGGCGGGCCGAGGCGTTCCAGTCGGCAAGCCGGGGATAATTGTCGACCAGCCAGCCGAACGCGCCTTGCACGAGGGCGAAAGCGGAGGCCGCCTGCATGACCTGTCCAAGGCTCATCGAGCCGTCAAGGAATTTCGGCGCGCATAAAAGCACCGGCACGACCGGCGCGAACAGGCTGGAGCCCTGCGAGACGAGCGTGGTGCGCATGTGCTGGCCGGTGAGTCGCGCCCAGCGGCCGAGCACGGCGGCGAAGGAGCGGAAGATGCCGGCGTTCTCCTCCTCCTCGCCGCCCAGCAGCGCAATGCTCTCGCCGTTCTCGCGCACGCGCGTCAGCACGTAGCGGAACTCGGCTTCCGTCTGGTTCTTCTGCTCGGAAAGCTCAACGAAATGGCGGCCGATGAAGAACATCGAGGTCGAGGTGATCGCGGCATAGATGACGGCGGTGACGACGAGGAAGCCGGGGACGGTGATGACCGAGCCGCCCAGCGAAAAACTCAGCGCGCCGCCGATGGTCCACAAGACGACAATGAAGGTCGAGGCCGACAGGAAGGCGTTGAGCACGCCGGCGACGAAATCGACAGGCGATTCCGTGGCGATCCTGAGATCCTCGGTCAGGCGCGCCTCGGGATTGGCGTGGTCGCCCTTGACGAGGTTGAGCTGGTAGTAGCGGCCGCTGGCAAGCCAGCGCTGGATGACAGCCGTGGTCAGCCAGGAGCGCCAGCGCCGCTGCATGGTCATGCGGACGTAAACCTGCGCGACCACCAGGCTGATGCTGCCGGCGACCAGCGGCAGGAAGATGGCGCTGAGCCAATAGACGGTGTGGGCGTCGCGCTGCTCGATGGCGTCGAAGATGGCGCGGTTCCAGCGGTTGATGCCGTACTGAAAACCGACATTGACACAGATGAGCGTGAGCAACCCGATCGTCAGCGGCCAGGCGAGCCTGTCTGCGCGCAAACCCCAATAGCCGCGCCCGCTGATCCAGAAGCGCCGCAGAAGATACTTCTTGCGCGCCCGCTGGGCCTCTTCCGGCGAAAGCTGAGGGCTGGGCTCGGCGGCCTCGGGCGGCGGCGACCCGGCATGGCCGATGGTCTCGGGCGCCGCGTCGGCGGGTGCCTTTTCCTCCGGCGGGCTCCCGCCGGCCGGTGGCTTGTCTCGCAGCGATTTGTTGCCTTTCAGCCGGTCTCCTGGTTCGTCTTCCGCTGGCTTATCCGCGCGCGGCTTCACAGCGCCGCGCGGTTTCGGCTGGCGCGGCTTTTCGTGGCGCGGGGCATTGGCGCGCGACGCCGGGCGCGGCTTGCTTTCACCGCGCTCAATGGCACTGTCGTCCGGTTTCGGTTTGCGCTTGGCCGGGGGCATCGCGCGACAACGGCCCAAAAATCAAAAGGTTTCATGCCGCCCGCCCAGGCCAACCGCATAGGGCGCTCCCCCTCTCCGTCTCGGCTTCGCCGAACCACCTCTCCCCCGCCTTTGGCGGGGGCGAGGAATCCAAGCTTACAAAGGCCGCGCCCTTCGCCGCTGGCGTTTCCTCGCCCCCATGAAATGGGGGAGAGGTGGCTCGGCGCGCAGCGCCGAGACGGAGAGGGGGCAGCGCTGCCATATGCGATTGCCCCAGGGTGCCCGCTATGTCGCCACCCTGCCCTTTCGCGGCGCCCGCTCACGCCGCGGTGCCGCTGCGGGGATTGCGCCGCGGCTCCAAAAGGGCCTCGCCCGCCGCATCGAAGGCGAGCGCGTCGCGCATCGGCAGCGCTGGCGAGAACAGAAAGCCTTGCGCGATCATGCAGCCCAGCGAGCGCAGGATCATGCGGTCGGCGTCGGTCTCGACGCCCTCGGCCATCACCTCGATGCCCAGCGTGCGGCCAAGGCCGATCACCGCTTCGACCACGGCCTGGTCCTCGACGGATTTCGCCAGGTCGCGCACGAAATCCTTGTCGATCTTGATCTTGCGGATGCGGCTGTCCTTCAGCGACACCAGGGTCGAGAAGCCGGTGCCGAAGTCGTCGAGAACGATCGATATGCCGGCATCCGCCAGCCGCCCGACCTTTTCACCGACCCTGTCGCGGTCGACCGGCGCCTCTTCGGTGATCTCGATCTCGAGCATCGCGGCCGGCACATCCTTCGCCTTCAGCCCATCGAGGATCATGTCGTCGACATTGCCGGCCTCGAGCTCGCGCGGCGAGAGGTTCATCGCGACGCGAACATCCGGGCGTCCCTGCCGCATCAGCTCGCCGATCATGGCACAGCAATTCAAGAATACCGTCTCGGTCAGCAGCGAAAGCAGGCCGGTCTCGCGCGCGGCGGTGACGATCTCGGGCGGCGAGATGGCGCCGTGGACCTCGTGGTGCCAGCGCAGCAGCGCCTCGAAGCCGACGACCGCACCGGTGTCGAGCCGCACCAAGGGCTGATACCAGGAGCAAAGAGCGCCGCTTTCAATAGCTCCACGCAGATCGCGCTCGATGCAGTTCTTGCGCTCCAGCGCGGCATCCAGCCCGGCGTCGAACAGGTAATATTCGTTCCTGCCGCCGCGCTTGGCGGCATAGAGCGCGAAGTCGGCCTTGAGCAGCATCTCGGTCAGGCGCGGCTTTTGCGCCTGGTAGATGCCGATCGAGGCGCCGACGCGCACCGAGTTCAGCTCCGGATCCGGATTGGCGATGGCCGCGATGATGGCGGATGCAAGCTCGCCGGCCGGCCGCGAGGATCTGCCGGCGGAAAAAAGCAGCACGAACTCGTCGCCACCGATACGCGCGATCGTCGCGCCTTGCGGCGCGTGGTCCTCGATCCGGCGCGCCACCTTGACCAAAAGGTCGTCGCCGATGTTGTGGCCGTAGGTGTCGTTGACGGATTTGAAGCCGTCGAGGTCGATCAGCATGGCCACGAACGGGCCGTCGGAAGGACCGAGCTCGCCGATCGCCTGCTCCAGCCCGTAGCGGTTGAGCAAATTCGTCAGCGGGTCGCGCCTGGAGTTGCGTTCCATCTCGGCGGCGAACTCGCGCGCCTCGTATTTGAGGCGGCTCGTCTCGCGGAAGCGGGATTGTCCGATCAGCGCGCTCCTGACCATGCCGGCGAAGAACATCGCGATGGTGAAGGCAAGCACGTAATTGGCGACGCCGCCATGCGCCAGCACGCAGCCGGCGGCGATGAGCAGCGGCAAGGTGATGAAGTTGATCGAGGCCGGCGCGTAGGAAGTGCCGTAGGTGACCGACCCGGCGGAAGCGCCAGCCAGCATGATCAGGTAGAGCGGCGCCTCAGCCGTGGCGTATCCGTCGCTGAGCAGCGCCAGAAACGACCAGGCGATGCCCGAAGCGAGGGCCAGCAGGCCATAGAGGGAAAGCTGGGCGCGGACCGCCTGCGGCCTGTCGTCGGCCGCGTCGGACTGGGCGAGCGCCAGCACCAGGCGCGCGCCGTTGATCAGGGCGACCGCGACAAACCAGAGCACCACGGCAAGGCCGCCGCCGGAGATCAGTTGCACCAGCAGGATCAGCGCAGAGAGCACCGTGCCGACAGGCATCGAGATGAAGACGCATTTGCTCAGATCGCCAAGCTGGTCGCGCAGGATGCCGGCTTCCACCGCCTCGCTCCGCCCCTCCGAAGAGGGGCCTGCAACCAGCCGGTCGTCATGCTTTGCCATGCTTAACGTGGTTAGGCGAGCGGGATGAAAATCGTGTTAAGGATTCCGGCGGTTAGGGGATATTTCCGCAGCGTAACAAGATGCGCGTCTGAGCGTCCATGAGGCTAAGCGAATCCACGACCATTATGCCCGCCATCCAATCGGGGAATGAAGGCGAGCGAGTCGACACACAGACATCAGCGAATTCGCCAATGGCCTATTGGAATTGATCCGCATGGCACGGCGCGAGAAAAGCCCTATCGTGTTTGTGTGACCGGCAAAGCCCAAGCGGAGTCTCATCCCATGACCCTGACCAACCGCGACATCGTCGAACTCACCGAATGGCGGCGCAAGCTGCACCGGCAGCCGGAGATTTCGAACGAGGAGGAGAAGACGGCGAAGGAAGTGGTCGCCTTCCTCGCCGATACCGGGCCGGACAAGGTGCTGACGGGGCTTGGGGGGCACGGCGTGGCGGCGGTCTATGACAGCGGCCAGGCCGGGCCGACGGTGCTGTTCCGCTCCGAGCTCGACGCGCTGCCGATCGAGGAGCTATCGGGCGTCGAGCATTCCTCGCAGGTGCCGGGCAAGTCGCATATGTGCGGCCATGACGGGCACAGCGCGATCCTGGCCGCGCTCGGCCGCCAGTTCGGCCGAGAGCGGCCGGCGCGCGGGCGTGTCGTGCTGATGTTCCAGCCGGCCGAGGAGACAGGCAATGGCGCGGCCGGCGTCGTCGCCGATCCGCGCTTTGCCGAGATCGCGCCGGACTTCGCCTTCTCGCTGCACAACCTGCCCGGCGTGCCATTTGGCGAGGTGCGGCTCAAGGCCGGCACCGTCAACTGCGCCTCGCGCGGCATGCGCATCGTGCTCGAAGGCAAGACCGCGCATTCCTCGATGCCGGAAACCGGCGCCTCGCCGATGCCGGCGGTGAGCGAGCTGATGCCGGCGCTGCCCGCGCTCGGGCGCGGCACCTTCGCCGACGACGATTTCGGCATGGTGACCGTCACCCATTGTTCGATGGGCGAAGCCGTGTTCGGCATCGCGCCTGGCTATGCGGAAGTGTGGGCGACGCTGCGCACAAGGCGCGACGAGCGCATGGCCGAACTCGTCGCCTCGGCCGAAGCGCTTGCGGCAAAAATCGCCGCCGCGCACGGTCTCTCGGTGCGTTTCGACTATCACGAAATCTTCGTCGCCAGCGTCAACGCGCCGGACGCGGTCGAGCATCTCAACCGCGCGCTCGACGAGGAAGGCGTTGTGCGCAGCGAGGCGGCGCTGCCGATGCGCGCCTCTGAGGATTTCGGCATTTTCGGCCACAGCGCCACATCGGCGATGTTCTTCCTCGGCGCGGGCGAGCGCCATCCATCGCTGCACAATCCCGACTATGATTTCCCCGACGATCTGATCCCGATCGGCTCGCGTATCTTCATGCGCGCGGCGCGCAATCTGCTGGGGTGAGCGACGCCCACCATGGTTCGTTCGGTCGATGCCGACTTCTTCGCTCGCGATGCGCTGATAGTCGCCCGCGCGCTGATCGGCGCCACGCTTGCGCTCTCCGGTGTCGGCGGCATCATCGTCGAGACCGAGGCCTACCGGCCCGACGATCCCGCCTCGCACGCCTATCGCGGCCGCACGCCGCGCAATGCGCCGATGTATGGCGCGCCCGGCACGGCCTATGTGTATCGTTCCTACGGCCTGCACTGGTGCCTGAACGCGGTGTGCCTGCCGGGCAGCGCCGTGCTGATCCGCGCGATCCAGCCGCAATCCGGCATCACCGAGATGCGCGGCCGGCGCGGCATAGATGACGAGCGGCTGCTCTGCTCCGGTCCCGGCAAGCTCTGCCAGGCGCTGGGCATCGACGGCTCGCACAATCGGCTGCCCCTCACCGCGCCGCCATTCGAATTTGCCCCGTCGCGGACCGATCCGGCCGCGATCGTCAGCGGCCGCCGGATCGGCCTGACCAAGGCGGTGGAATTCGAGTGGCGGTTCGGGCTTGGCGGATCGGCCTATCTCAGCCGGAAATTCTGAGCGGGGCCATATCCGTTTCCGTTCCCGCGTGATGGATCATTCGCGGCGAGCGCGCGTTTCGAGACAGATATCGGAGGAACGGACGATGGCGAATGACAAATATGAACGCATCCAACGCCGCGCCTATGAAATCTGGCAACGCAGCGGCGAAGCGGATGGCCAACACGAGGAACACTGGCATCGGGCTTGCGAAGAAATCGAGCGCGAGGACAAGGGGCTGGGCGAGCAGCCAGGCGCCGCGTTGCCCGGGGCGGCAACGATACCGGCCGGCCAACCAGACCCGCTGGCAGCCGAAGCGCTGGCGCGCAAGGCGATGGAAAACCGGCCGGAAGGGCCGCCTGCGGATAATCCAGCGCCGATGAAGCGCAGCCGGCGCAAAGGCTGAAGCCGATAACATTCAATGTCGAACAGGCCGTCGACGAGACTTGTCTTGCCAGGCGAGCCGGCGGACGGATCACCCCATGGCAGCCGCGGGTTCTAGACCTCTCGGCTGTCGAAAATTAACATCTGCACGCCTGACTCATCAGGCGCGTAAAGCCGACGATCCGCGCCGGCCGCTTTTCCCTCCGGGCTCGCGAAACCCTCCTTCATCGCGTCGAGATCGTCGAAATGCAGTATCCCGATCAGGTAGACGTCGGACGGTCCGGCCAGCACCGTGATCGGCCCCCGGCTGACCTCGTATTTCCTCAAGCCCGGTATCTTCTTGGCCAGCGGTATGTGCGTCTCGAAATAGTGCTTGTCGAACGCCTGCGCGTCGGCTGGCTGCTTGTAGATGACGACCATTCCAGCCATTGCGGCTCTCCTTTTCGTTGCGGATGAACGAAGGACGAAACGGCGGGAGAAAACGGAACGGGGTCTCGGAAAGATTCCAAACGTGCTGAAGGACGGCGATGGCGGCTTCCAGGCCTCCATCCGCCTTTTGCCGCCATCTCGCTTGTGCGAAGAAGCATTCTGTGGTCTCTCCGGCCTAAATTAGCGGGGACTCAAGGATGAGAAATGTGGTGATCGCCGCGCTCTGCGCCGTTGTGGCTGGATGCGTGTCCTCTCCGGCCGACTACGGCGCCTCGCTGTCGCAGCAGGATCCGAAATGGGGATCGCCGGGATGCCAGCAGGCCCGCGCCGTTGCCGCTAACTACGCGCAGCGCGAGAAGGACCATCCCGGCTGGGGTTTTGGCGTGCTGCTTGGGCCTTACAGCATGGGGATGGTGGCGGCGGTCAAGGAGCATGAGCGGCAGCAGCGGCGGCTGCTCGCCCGCCAGATGCATCTGCAGTGCTCGAGCCAGAAGCTGCCGAAGGAACTGGATTTCGATCCGGCAATCTACGCGCCGAAAAAGCAGCATTATCCGTAGGGCGGCGGCATGGTTTCTACTCCGCCACCGCCCTGTTGCCGTCGAATGCGTAGCTGAGGATCGCCACGCCCGTCGCGGTCGACACTTGGCCCGACAGCTTCAGCGCCGCAGGCTCCTGTCCCGGCTCGAAAAGGCGCGAGCCTTCCCCGAGAACCAGAGGGTGGACCATCAGCACCAGCTCGTCGACAACCCGTGCCGCATCAGCGCGCGCAGCAGCTTGCCGCTGCCGAACATGATCAGCGTCTTGTCATGGCCTTGCTTGAGCTTGCGCACTGCCTCTGCGGCATCGCCGGCAAGCAGCGTCGAATTCTCCCAGCGCGGCTCATAGCCGCCATCATGCGAGGCGACGAATTTCCGCGCACCGGTCAGCGCCCTGGTCATCGGACTGGCCGGCTGTCGGACAGCCCAGGCTTCGTGGAGATCCTCATAGGTCGTCCGGCCGGCGAGCGGTGACCAGCCACCGGCCATGGCGCGGCCGATGACCTCCTGCATCTTCGGATCATTGCCCGGATTGCTCCAGCCGCCATGCGCAAAACCATTGCGCGTGTCTTCGTCCGCCCGCGCCGGCGCCTGGAAGACACCGTCCAGCGTCAGATGCTCGATGGCGATGATCCTTGCCATTTCAGCCTTCGCTCCATGCTTTCAGCAACGGCCCGTCGCTGCCATGGATCGGGTCCTTGTCGGGACGGCGGACCTCCGGGATCGTGCGCAGCGCCTCGGCATGCTGCTCCGGACTCCGGCACAGATCGTTTGTGCCGAAGGGCGGATAGGCGCCGACCACGAGCAGATCCGCGGAGGCGGACAGGCGTTGATGGCCCGTGCCGGCCGGCAGGACCGCCACGTCGCCCGCCTTGACCTCCTTGCCCTTGTCGCCGCCGAAGCGCACCTCGGCGGAGCCCCGCGCGATGCCCAGAACCTCATGAATGCGTGAGTGATAGTGGACGAAGTTGTAGATGCCGTTGCGCCAGCTGTCGCCCCAGCCATTCGCGCCGAAAATACCCTCAAAGACGGCCGCCGGGTCGACGTCGTCCGGCAGCGGCACCGCGCCGGGATAGACAAGCATCGGCCAGCGCGGATGATTGGGCACCAGCCCGTCATCGGCGAAGCGAAAGGTGAGAGGCTCCTGCTTTTTGACCAGTTGCGCCATCCTTGCCACTCCTGCAACCTGCGTCATTGGGTCTAACGGTTTCCCGCGCGTTTTGCTCCGGTCAACCGAGGAGGTCATGATGACCGCGTTTTCGACAATCGGCGTTCTTGCCCCAGCGCTGCTTTCGGCCTTTGTCGCTACCGCCGGCGCCGCGCCGACGCCGGCTGCCGCGGCGCCGGATCTCTACGGCTTCTGCCGCCAGGTGAAGAACGACGACACCATCCGCCCCTATTCGCACGAGCTTTACAACGGCACGGTCAAGGCGTTCAAAAAACTGTTTCCCGACGCCAAGAGCACGCCGCGGGAGCAGGAATTGCAGACGCAGGCCAACTACCGCTGCATGAACGGCAAGGTGCTGGCCTGTTTCGTCGGCGCCAACCTGCCCTGCGCCAAGATGAACGCCGCGCGGGACAATCCGGGCGCCGACGAATTCTGCAAGACCAGTCCGAACGCCGACGTCGTGCCGGCCTTCGCGACCGGCCACGACGCCGTCTATTCCTACAAGTGCGCCAGTGGCAAGGCGGTGGTTGCCGGGCGTTCGTGGGCACTCGACAAGCGGGGTTTCGCCAGCAAGCTGTGGACGGAGGTGCCGAAGCTCCGAGGCCGGCGGCAGCGAACGCTCCCCTGACGACGGCATCCGGCCGTGGACAATCGAGCGGCCTACTGAGGCATACGATGTATTTCCTCGGGCGGTAGCATCAACCGTTAGGGGGTGGCACGGAGGCCGAGACGGGAGCGTCCGGATGCACGGCGGCGGATGGACCGGTCACATAGCCCGGTTCTTCCGAATATACGAAAACTCTCGTGATGATGCCTGAGCTCAGCGCTTCGTGAGCCATAATATAGTGAATGCCTTCGGGCGTCGCCAACCCCATGGATGCAAAGACATCGCGGCTGTCGACACCCATTTCTTCGTAGTAGTCGGAAAGCATCTTCCTCAAGGCTGGATCGGGTATTGCCGAAATCTGATCGAGGTTTCTTCGCCCATGCGTCGACGCCTTCGGCTTTCCATTGGTTATCTGATGGAGCGCGATATAGGCGTTGGGGGCCGCGGAGCGAACCAGGCCACCGGCCAGGGCTATGGGACATGCCGAGATACAGTACGCGCTTCCTGCGTGAGCCTCCCCTTCCGACCAGCCGTCCTTGACGATCTTTTCGGGGCAGCGCGGAACGAGCATCGGGCAGCCGTTCAACTGCGTTCTGCCTATCGCGGTTTCGAGGCCAGCTGCCCGGATCATGCGCCCGACCGAGATCGCGCCGCCGACGCTCCCACCATATGACTGGAACACGACCGGAAGCTTTTGGCCCTTGAGGCTGAGCAGAAGCTTTTTCAACAGCCTTGGCGAGTCGGTCGTTATCCTGCCTTCGGCGGATATCCATTGGACGCAACGGACCTTGCAGTCGCCATTGCGAACCAGCGCGAAAGTCATCGGCAGATCTTCCACCGGCTTCGGCGTTGGGGCGGCAGACGCCGCGACGACGAAGGCGAACAAGGCTGCGGCGGCGATCAGGCAGAAACGCTCCAACCAGGTCGTCATGATGAAAATCCCTCCGCGCGGACCAATTGCTATCGCCTCGCGCCCCTGCGGCACAATCTCTTTTCTCGTAGCTCAGGCTTGATGTCCGGCAACGATCGGTGGGCCGGAGCAGGTGCGGCGCAGGCCCCGCGGTCAGCGCGGGAACAGCCGCGAAACCTTGAGCCGCGGCGCGAAGAAGCAGCGCAGATAGGGCTGGTTGGTTATGACGTAGTGGTTCTCGCAGATATGGTATCGGCCGTCCGGCGATTCCTGCACGCGGTCTCGCGGGATGTTGAAACCGTCAGGCAGATACACATAGCCGCCGTCGGCCCTGGACTGCACCGAGGACTCCGGTATGGGGCGGCAATCCGTGCCGCCGCAGCATTTGAAGTTCGTTACCGGGTCGACCTTGTTTTGGTACCAGTCATGGGCGTTGGCGCCCGTCGCGGCGGCAAGGCATATGGCTGTGACGATGACCCTTCGCATGGCATTCCTCGACGAGGCGGAGGCGCTGCTCATTAGAGCATCATCTATATTAGCGATCCGCCGGAAATGCCATTGTCGGGCGAAGATCGGGAAGCCACGCCCAGCCCTCGTGGACGGCAATGGGTGAGGCCGGATCCTCGGACGAGGTCCGGCCCTTTCCGCTCACAACAATCTTTGCCCGCCGTCGATATGGATGGTCTCGCCGGTCATGAATTCGTTCTGCATCAAATAGAGATAGGCCGGCGCGATGTCGGCGGGCCTGGCGATCCTGCCCGCCGGAATTCGGCCGCCCATTTGCGCGAAATAGCCTTTCTTGGCTTCTCCGACGATCTCGTCCCACATCTCTGTGTCGACCCAGCCGGGCGAGACGATGTTGACGCGGCTCGGCGCGAGCTCCAGCGCCAGCGCGCGGGCGAAATAGCTGAAGGAACCGGCGACCGCCGAGACGACCGAGCCGCCGGGGACCGGCGGGCGGTCCTTGTTGATGCCCGAGGTGAAGATCATCGAGCCGCCTCTGTTCAATTTGCGCACGGCGTGCTTGGCAAGCATCACCGCGCCGACCAGCTTGCCGTCGACGAAGCCGCGCACGAAACCCATGTCGGTCTCGCCGATCGGATCATTAGGCGGCGGCGTGCCGGCCGTCGCCACCAGATGATCGAAGGCGCCGGCTTCCTCGAACAGACGGGAGACGTCGGCCTCGTTCGCCATATCGGCGGCGATGCGCGTCGCGCGCCCTGCCCCGCCGAGCCTCTTCGCTGCGGCCTTCAGCTTGTCTTCGGAGCGGCCGACGATCACGACTTCCGCGCCGTGTTCCAGTGCAGCGGCCGCGACGCCGAAACCGATGCCGGAGCTGCCGCCGACGACGATGATCTTCTTTCCCGCGAGAGTGGTCATGGGTGTTCTCCGTCTTTGCAGTGATGGGTTGAAAATCAGGCGCGGCCGGCGTGGGCCGCTTCAAGGTCGGCGAGGATGATCTTCCTCATCGAATACATCGCCTGGCGGGCCCGGTGGGCCTTCGCGCGGTCCGGATCGTTCATCAGCCGCAAGGCTTCGCTCGGGATGACTTGCCAGAAGACGCCGAACTTGTCCTTGAGCCAGCCGCAGGGCTGTTCCGAACCGCCGCCGGCGGTGAGCGCGTTCCAGAAATAATCGGTCTCGGCTTGGTCCCCGGTCTCGATGTAGAGCGAGATGCGCTCGTTGAAGGGCGGCACGCCGCCAGCGTTGAGCACCGTGAAACGCTGGCCTTCGAGTTCGAAGTCGAAGATCGCGTGCGGCTTGTCAGTGAACTCGATCGCTCCGAGCGCCCGGCTGTTCTTGAAGACCGAAAGATAGAAATCCCGCGCGGCTTCGGCGTTGAGGTTGAACCAGAGGAAGGGATGAACGGTGGCCATGGCGTCCTCGCACGTTGGTGAGTTTTGATCACAAGTTCTGTGAGGATTTTTGGCTGGAAAAAGCTCGACGGACAAACCAAAGTTTGGCAAGTATCTGTTACCATAACTCACAAATAGCTTGGCCATGACCCGCAGACTGCCGCCGCTCAACGCCTTGCCGGCCTTCGAGGCCGCCGCACGGCATTTGAATTTTTCCAGGGCCGCGGACGAGCTCAACCTCACGCATGGCGCAATCAGCCGGGCGGTGAAACATCTGGAGGATCAGCTCGGCGTGCAGCTCTTCGAGCGCGCGACGCGGTCGGTGCGGCTCACTCCCGTCGGCGAGCCTTATGCGGTTGCCGTGCGCGAGGCGCTCGACCAGCTCGCGCTGGCGACGCAGACGGCGACCTCGCGCCATTCCGGCTCGACGCTCAATGTCAGCACCTCCGACGGCTTCGCCGGCAAATGGCTGGTGCCGCGACTCTACCGGTTTCACCGCGCGCATGGCGACATCGACGTGCGCGTCTCGACCACCGGCAGGTTGACCAATTTCCGCGGCGACGGCATCGATGTGGCCATCCGCTATGGCGGCGGCCACTATCACGGCCTGACGTCGGAATTCCTCACCGGCGAGGAAGTGTTTCCGGTCTGCAGCCCGAAGCTGCTCGAGGGTCCGCATCCGCTGAAGACGCCGGCAGACCTCAAGCATCACACGCTGATCCGCGACGGCTACCGTATCGACTGGGCGGCGTGGCTGGCCAGCGCCGGCGTCGAAGGCGTCGATCCGAACAGCGGCCTCACCTTCGATTCCGCCACCTTCGCGGTGGAATCCGCCGTCCAGGGCGAAGGCGTGGTGCTCGGCCGCACCATGCTGGTTTCCGCCGACATTGCCACCGGCAGGCTGGTGCGGCCCTTCGACCACGCGCTGAAGGCGGTTTCCAGCTTCTATCTGGTCTACCCGCCCGAGGCGATCCGCCAGCGCAAGGTGAAGGCGTTTCGCGACTGGCTGTTTGAGGAGATCGGGCCCGGCTGAGTTCAGCGACTGTCCATACACCGCCTTGCGCGCGCGTGCTGCCTTCGAGACATGACACTTAACTCGCGCCTCCTGCGGCAATCCAGGCGCCGATATATTAGCAATCGCTTCTTTATAGGGTGGGCACGTGTTATTGTGGTTCCGGGAACGGCGGACGCGCCGTGAGCGCCCCGCGTTTCCCTTGTGGGAGGAAACCAATGGCTCACTACGTATTGCTGTCGAACTTCACCGACCAGGGTATCAGGACCATAAAGGACACCCAGAAGCGTGCCGAGGCTTTCAAGGAGATGGCCAGCAAAAGCGGGGTCAAGATCCACACCTTGTTGTGGACTCTGGGCAAGCATGATGTCGTGGCGGTTGCCGAAGCGGAGGACGACATTGCCGCGACTGCGCTGGGCCTATCAATCGCATCGATGGGCAACATCAGAACCGAGACCCTGAGGGCGTTCGATACGGCGGATATGGCCAAGATACTGGCAAGGATGGCCTGACCGTTACCTTACCAACGCACGTGGCGGATCGAAGCTTGCGCCGGGCCGGGTGCCCGGCGCAGGCCGGCGACGAATTCGACTTCACCGATCGCGGAGCAGCTCGGTGTGCAGCTCTTCGAGCGCGACGCTGTCGGTGCGGCTCACCCCTGTCGGCGAGCCCGATGCAGAGGCCCCGGGTGACGCGTGGCCTCAGGAAACCTTCCTTCGGCTCGGCGGTTGATACCGATCCGAGAGAGGGACATCCATGCCGAGACGAAATGGAGAGACGGCCAGACACACCAAGCGGCCGCGCTCGCGTCCGCTGAAGGGCGAAGAGACGGAAGTGAAGCACGTCGTCGAGACGCAGGGGCTGTCACCTGCGCAGGCGCGGGAACTTGTGCGGCGCTACGGCAACGATTGGCGCAAGATCGAGGAGGCCGCCAGGACCTACAAGAGCGACGACTAGCCGCCGGCCTGAAGCCATCGCCATTGCCCGGTTGCCAGGTCTCAACCTGAGCGCATCACGCCAGGCTCACCGGCCTCGTCCGTCTCACCGGGTCGCTGTGCTTCCGACACCAGATCCTGGAATTCGATGGTCGTCACCAGATAGCCGGCCTCGTCGTAGATCTTGGTCACCCAGGATGTCGGGTCCGACCCCGCGGCAATGCCGTCGAGCATGGCTTCCTTCGCAGCCCGTTTGGCCTCGGCTTTCGCGGTTTCGAGATTTTCCATCTCGAGTTGGATCGGCGGCTGCGCCGTGGATTCGAGAAACTCAAAGCGGAATTTCGGCATTCGGCTCTCCGTTTCCAGCAGCGGGCGGCGCAGGCGCAATTGATCCATGATCATCGCCGCTGCCGTCGCGTTGTTCCTCCAGCACGGTCTCAGCGATGTATTCCTTGAGGTCGCCCACTTCCTCACTGATCTCGTCAGGCTCTATGCCTTGGCTTTCGGCGTCGGCGATACATTGATCGGCCAATTCGGCGGCGACTATCTCGGCCGGCATCGAGACCCGAGGTTCGGGCTTATGCTCATTGATCCATTCCTCCACGAAATGCGCCGTCTTGTTCACGAGCATGTCGGCCTCCGGCGAGGCCTCCGCTACGGGCTGTTCCAGCTTGATATCCATGCAAGAGCATCCTCGAATGATCTTCTTCAACGCCAATCGGTCGCAAAGGATGCAGCGCTCGGTTGATGGTGAGCGGTGGGCCGGGGATCGGCTGACGAAGCGCCGGTCGGAGCCTGCGCAGGCCCAGCCGGGAACCTGAATCGCGGTCGATCATTCTTGCTGTTGGGAGAAACTGACCGCAGGCGAAAGACGTGAAGGCTCAGGGCTTTAGAGCGCTGCTGGCCAGCAAGACACTCGCTGCCGGGCGCAAGGCCGGCTATTGGCTCGACATCCTCAAATATGTCGCCGTGGCCGTCGCCGCCGCGATTGTCACGCTGGCCGCGCTAAACCTGACCCCGGAGCCGCGTGTCATCCGCACGATCGTTCCGCACCGTTTCGAGGCGGCGGATCCGCAATTCGTGCAAAGCATGAGCAGCTATTCGCAAGGGCAGATCTCCGGGCAGAACGCCGTGCAAACCCTCGTCAACGGCGACGAGATTTTTCCTGCGATGCTGCAAGCGATCGGCACGGCCCGAACCAGCATCGACATGGAAACCTACATTTATTGGTCGGGCTCGGTCGGCTATCAGTTCGCCACGGCCCTGGCCGCGAAAGCCCGCGAAGGCGTCGAGGTCCGAGTGTTGGTCGACTGGCTCGGCTCCCTGCCCTTCGACGAGAACCTCATTCACATCATGACGGGCGCCGGGGTGCGGTTCCAGCGCTACCGGCCAATCCACTGGTACACGCTGGACCGGGTGAACAACCGGACGCACCGCAAACTGCTCATCGTGGACGGGCGTGTTGCGTTCACCGGGGGAGTCGGCATCGCGGACAACTGGCTGGGCGATGCGCGCAATCCGAACGAGTGGCGTGACACCCATTATCGGATTGAAGGGCCTTCGGTAGCCGCGTTCCAGGCGGCCTTCGCCGAGAACTGGCTGGAGACCGTAGGCGAAACACTGCAAGGAGAGAAGTTCTATCCGCCACCCGAATCCGCAGGCGCGCTTAGCACCCAGTTGGTCCTTTCATCGCAACCGAACGGCTCCGAGAACATGGAGTTGATGATGCTGGCTGCCATCGCCGCGGCCAAGGATCACCTGCGCATCGGCATGGCCTATTTCGTGCCGGACGAAATCGCGCTGCAGCAGATACTCGACGCCAGGAAGAGAGGCGTGGCCGTCGACGTCATCGTGCCCAATTCGCTGACCGATGTGCCCATCGTACGAAAAGGCTCGCGCCACTTCTGGGGAGAACTGCTCGAAGCGGGCGTGCGTATCTACGAGTTTCAGCCGACGATGTATCACCCCAAACTGCTCATCGTCGACGACGTCTGGGCGAGCTTCGGCTCCACCAACCTGGACGAGCGCTCGTTGCGCCTGAATGACGAAGCCAGCCTCAACGTGTACGGCAGGGATTTTGCGCAGACGCAGATCGACTTGTTCAACGAGGACCTGAAACGGTCGAGGCAGATCAGCCTGGCGGAGTGGCAGGCGCGCCCGCTGACCGAGAAAGTCACCGATTGGCTCGCGAGCAAGCTGCACACACAGCTTTAGGCTCGGCACGAAGACTTTCGTGATGCCGATTCACCTGGGTTAGAGCGGATCATCTACAAACGTGCAGGATGGAGGTGCCAGATTGTTGGGGTGGTACGCCCGTTCGGCGGTCTTCATGTGACGAACCTGTCCACCGTCCGGTCATCCTTTGGGCTCAAGGCACGAGGGAGGAGGCAATGCCGAGTACGAGACTGTCGAAAGGCGCGTTCCTGCCGGACGAGGTGACCTTTCTTGGCCGCGTCCTTGAAGTTAGCGCCGGCGCCGACGAAACCGCGGAGCAGCGCGAGCGGCGGGCAGCGCGCATCATCGCGAACTACATTGCGGGGATTACCGACGAGCGGGAACTGGCCGAGCTGTCGCGAAGACCGCTGGGCAGATAACGCGCGGCGTGGCGGCCAGGCTAAGCAAGACCGTAATGAAACTTTCGACCGTCTTTCCAGTTTGGTCGGAAGGAGGATCCTCGATATGACTGAACCCGGTGAAGGCAGTTCCCACGGTCGAATTGACGACAAGCAGCTCGTCATTCTGCTGAAGCAAAAAACCGGCATCTCCGATGCTCAAGCCAAGAGGCTGATAAAGGCCGTCGGGCGCGACCGGCCGTCCCTTTTGCGAGAAGCCCGGATCATTAGGGCGCGCGTTCAAACGTCCACGTCAGGGCGCGTGTGAACGGCGGAATGCGGCATGTTCTGCCGGCAACCGTGAAGGCGCTCGGCGGCCTGCGGTTTCGTGGACCGCGCCGAGCAAGGCAGCGGCTCGTTGAAGTCAGGCGGCTTGCACGGGCGGGCCGTTTGCGCGATGCTGAACGGTGATGACCACCCAGTATCTGGATCACAAACTGGAGTGTCCGTTTTGCGGTGTCATCCGTTTGAACATTCCAGCCGATGCCCAACCCACAACACCGATCCATTGCGCCGAGTGCGGTGCGTATCTCGGCACGTGGGATGAGCTTCAAACCGACTTCGAGCAGCAAGGCGGCACGGACGGCGTTTTCCGGCTGGACAAGGGGCGTATCCAAAAGCTCAATTCCAGTCGGTGAGAAGGCCGCGGCCGGCGGCTCGGATGCCGGCTGATCGATTGCTCGGCGCGCCGAACATTGGGCCTGAGAAATGGAGCATGAGAGCATCGCCAAGTCCTTGACGCTTCAAACCCTTAAACCCATATCGAAGTCGGGCGCAGACCGCCGCGGTCCCCGCCCCTATCAAACTCAAATTGTTCGTTCGACTTGGAGGATCTTATGAACGATCGGATGTTCGACAGCCCCGTTTTCGTCAAGAGCGGAAACAGCCTCATCCAGGAAATCGCTTGCCTCGAGGATGCCCTGGAATTCCTCTATGAATGGCCCAAGAACCGGCGCGGGCCGATCTATGAAACGGCGCTCCGCGCCTGCCAGGGGGCCTTCGACAGCGGCTTTCCGCTGACGGCCGCCAGAGAGGCATTTTGCGGTTTCGCGAAATCCGCCAGAATCCATGAAGACGTGAGCACCACCCTGCCCTGGATGATCGGCAAAGGCCGCAAGGGCGGCGGGCTGACCGCCTAGCATCGCCGCGGATCGAGGGAGTTTGCAATGTTCGCCAAACCGTTCGAAAAACCAATCCGGGTCTGGGTGGGACTGGGATTTCCGCGTCAGTTGAACACCGTCTTGGACGCCTATCAATTCGCCATCGACTGGTGCGGCAATAGCCCCGAGCAGAAGGCGGCCATCCGTGCCTGCAGGGCCGCGCTCGCCGGGGATGTTGATGCGGAAACTGCGAGGGGCGTTTTCGTCGCCTTTGCGCGCAAGAAGGACATCCTCATCGAGGATGGCGCCATTCCCCTCGCCGTCCTTGAAAGTGCTCACCCAAAACATGCCTGATGTAAGTGAGGCGGCGGCCAGCGCCGCCTCATTCGCTCTCGGCCGCGATCGCCGGTAGCGAAGCACGATCTTCACGTTGCCCCCTGGATAGGAACCAGATCGGGGCTGCCGCGTCATATAGGCAGGTCCTTGTCGCGGTTCCGGAGTGACGTCGATGGTCAGGTTCCTTGTTGTCGTCGCGGTGGCGCTCGGCATTGCGTGCGGCGTCACGCAGGCGGGGAGGCTGGAACCCGACGCCGTCAATCAAGCGCAATTCAGCGAAGCCGAACCCAAAGGCGTCAGCCCCATGCTGCTCAAGGCGCAGGTGCTTCTGGATCGCGCCCGCTTCTCGCCCGGCCTGATCGACGGCCGCGCGTCGCAGAACTTCACGAAGGCCGTCGCGGCCTTCCAGGCGGCGAACGGACTGCCCTCCGACGGCAAGCTCACGCGGGAGACGTGGGACAAGCTCGCGGCGACCTTCGCCGGCCCGGTGCTGACGAGCTATGAGACGACCGCGAAGGATGTGCGCGGCCCCTTCACCAGGCGTATCCCGGCCCGCATGGAGAGCATGGCGCGTCTCAAGCGCCTCGACTACCGCAATGCGCGTGAGAAGCTGGCCGAGCGGTTCCATATCAGCGAAGAATTGCTGAGAATGCTCAATCCCAAAATCGGGTTCAACAAGGCCGGCACGACCCTGGTCGTGCCCGATGTCGGCCGCGGCGATCCGCCTTCACAGATAGCCAGCGTCGAGGTCGACAAGGCATCGCGCCAGGTGCGCGCGCTCGATGCGTCGGGCAAGGCGATTGCCGTCTACCCGGCCTCGATCGGCAGCGAGGAAAAACCGGCGCCGAGCGGCGCGGCCGAGGTCAAGCGCGTGGTGCACAATCCGACCTATCACTACAATCCGAAATTCGCCTTCAAGGGGGTGAAGACCAGGCATCCCTTCACCATCGCCAAGGGGCCCAACAATCCCGTCGGATCGGTGTGGATCGACCTCTCGATCGAGAGCTACGGCATCCACGGCACGCCAGACCCGGGCAAGATCGGCACCACCTTCTCGCATGGCTGCATCCGGATGACCAACTGGGACGCCGAAGACCTTGCCGCCATGGTCAAGCCGGGCACGAAGGTCGAGTTCAAGGACGAGTCTGCGCAAGAGGGACAGGCCCAGTGAATGCCGCAGACCGCGAGCCGGTACGCAGGTCCGCTGCATAAATCCAGCTTATCATGACCCCTCATTTTTGAAGACGTTACACAGGCTTTTCGCGCCTGTAGCTTCGACGGCGCTCTTTCTCGGCTCGGTCAGAAATTGGTGGTTTGATGCAGACACATGCGCGGGTGGTGATCGTCGGCGGCGGGTGCGTCGGTGCGGGAATTCTCTACGGGCTGGCCAAGCGCGGCTGGACCGACGTGGTGCTGCTGGAGCGCACGAAATTGACCGCCGGCTCGACCTGGCACGCGGCGGGGCTGATCCCGTCCTATGCCCGCAACATCAATGTCGGGCGGATGATCAACAAGACCATCGAGATCTATGAGGGGCTGGAGGCCGAGACCGGGCAGCCGGTGGGCTGGCACAAATGCGGGCAGTTGCGCATCGCCAATTCGCGCGACCGGCTCGACGAGTTCAAGAGCTATATGAGCGTCGCCGAGGTGCAAGGCATGCGGGCGCAATTGCTGACGCCCGACGAAGCGCGAAAGCTCTGGCCGCTGCTCGACAACAAAGAGATGCTCGGCGCGCTCTACCATCCCGATGACGGCCATATCGTACCGGCGGACGTGACGCACGCCATGGCCAAGGGCGCGCGCGATCTCGGCGCCAAGGTCTATCTCAACACCGAGGTCACCGGCTTCAGGCGGACGCCGGGCGGCGAGTGGCTGGTCGAGACCAACCAGGGCAGCATCACCTGCGAGCATGTGATCTGCGCCACCGGCAATTACGCGCACCAGACCGGCGCGCTGCTCGGCCTCGACATTCCGGCGATCCCGATCCTGCATCAGTACTGGATCACCGAAGCCGTGCCGGAAGTGGTGGAGCGCAAGCGCTCGGGCCGGCCCGAAATGCCGATCCTGCGCGACGAAGGGTTTGAGGGCTATCTGCGCGAGGAAGGCGATGGCCTGATGTTCGGGCCGTATGAGCGCACCGAGCATCTGAAGCTGTTCGCCGAGGACGGTGTTCCCGCCTGGTTCGGCGCCGACCTTCTCGAAGAGGATTTCGAGGCGGTGTCGTGGAACTGGGAGCAGGCCTTGCGGCTGGTTCCGGCGCTCGGGCGCGTCGGCATCAAGGCCAATGTGCGCGGGCCCTTCCAGATGACGGCCGACGAGCTGCCCTTGATGGGACCAGCTTGGGGCCTGCCCAATGTATGGCTCGCCGAAGGCGTGCCCGGCGGTATCCTGTGGGGCGGGACAATCGGCTACTATCTGTCGGAGCGGATCGTCGAGGGCTCCAACAGCCTCGATGTTTCCGACCTCGATCCGCGCCGCTTCGGCGACTACGCCAACAAGGAATGGACGCGCCAGAAGGTGCGCGAGGCGTGGGGCACGCATGCCGAGCAGAAATATCCCGGACAGGACATGCCCGCGGCGCGGCCGCAGAAGACCGCGCCTTCCTATGACAGGCTGACGGAGCTGGGTGCGGTCTGGGGCGTGCTCAACGGCTGGGAGATGCCCAATTGGTTCGCTCGCGACGGGGTCGAGGCCAAGGACCAGTATAGCTGGCGCTGGACGCCCAAGGGGAATCTCGTCGGCGAGGAAGTGCTGGCGGTGCGCAACGCCGTCGGCCTGGTCGAGATGACGCCGATGACCAAGTTCGAGGTGTCGGGACGCGGCGCGGCCCGCTGGCTGGACGGGATCATCGCCAATCGCCTGCCCTCAGTCGGCAAGGTGACGCTGGCGCATCATCTGACGGCCAATGGCGGCGTGCAGGCGGAATATATGGTGGCGCGGCTTGGCGAGGATCTGTTCTACCTGATCTCGACGCCGCGCGCCGAGCGCTGGAATTTCGACGACCTCTCGAGGTTGCTCCCCGCCGACGGCGGCGTCAGCCTGAAGAACGTGACGAACGACCGCGGCTGTTTTACCGTGGTCGGTCCGAAGGCGCGGGAGGTGCTGCAGCCGCTGACGGAGATCGATCTTTCCAACGAAAACTTCCCCTGGTTCGGCGTCAGGACCGGCGGCGTGGCCCTCGCCGGCGACGTGCGGCTGCTGCGCGTCAACTATGAGGGCGAGCTCGGCTGGGAGCTCTACCACCCCCTGCCCTACCAGCGGCAATTGCTCGACGCGATCCTGAAAGAAGGCGAAAAGCACGGCATGCGGCTGGTCGGGCTGCATGCGCTGGAGTCGCTGAGGCTCGAAAAATCCTATCGCGCCATGTATCGCGACATGAACCCGGAGCTCAACGCGCTGGAGAGCGGGCTGGAGCGCTTCATCCGCCTCGACAAGGGCGATTTCGTCGGGCGCGACGCCGTTCTGAAATACAAGGAGCGCAACGACCAGCGCCGCTCGGTGACGCTCAGGATCGACACCGACGGCGCCAGCACCTTTGCCAATGAGGGGCTCTACAGCGACGGCAAGCTGGTCGGGCGCATCACGTCCGGTGGCTATGGCTATGCGCTGGGACATGACGTGGCACTGGCGCTGCTGCCCGAGCGTTTTGCCAAGCCGGGCACGAAGCTCGACGTCGCGATCCTCGGTGACTGGAAAGTCGCCGAGGTGGTTGCGGATTCGCCTTACGATCCGACCTCGGCCAGGGCGCGGATGTAACAGGCGGGGCCTGCAAAGGCCCCGTTGCCGACGTGTCCTTCGGATGGGAAGCCCATATGCGCATCGAGCGGATCAGCGTCTATTCGACCCAATTGCCGGTCAAGAACGGCGTCTACCGCATGGCCAGCGCCGATGTGGAGGCGCTGGACTCCACACTGGTCGAGATCATCACCGATGACGGGCTCACAGGCTGGGGCGAAACCTGCCCGATCGGCCCGGTCTACCAGCCGCATCATGCGCTGGGCGCCCGCGCCGCCATCGCCGAGATCGCGCCGGGACTGATCGGCGCGGAAGTCGCCTCGATCAGGCTGCTCGCCAGGCAGATGGACGAGCGGCTCAACGGCCACGGCTACGCCAAGGCCGCCTTCGACATGGCCTTTCTCGACCTGCTCGGCCAGAAACTCGGCGTGCCGGTCTCGACGCTGTTGGGCGGCGCGCTGACGGACCGCGTGCCGGCCTATTATTCACTGATCGTCGGGGCGCCGGACGAGACGGCACGGATCGCCGCCGACAAAGTGAAGGCCGGCTATCCGCGCCTGCAAGTGAAGGTCGGCGGGCGCAATCTCGAGGAAGACGTCGCCGTAGTCCACAAGGTCTGGGAAGCGGTCGGCTACAAGGCGCGGATCGCGGTCGACGGCAACCGGGGCCTGACGGTGGCCGCCGCGATCCATCTCGACCGGCTCTGCCAGGCGATTCCCTTCGTCTTCGAGCAGCCCTGCAACACGATGGACGAGATCGCGACGCTGAAAGGCCGCGTCACGCACCCGGTCTATCTCGACGAGAGCACCGAGGACCAGAACGCGGTGCTGCGGGCAATCTCGCTCGGTATCGCCGACGGCTTCGGCTTCAAGGTGACACGCCTCGGCGGCCTCACCAGGATGACGACGGTTCGCGACCTTTGCGCCATCCGCTCGCTGCCGCATAGCTGCGACGACGCCTGGGGCGGCGACATCATCGCGGCTGCCTGCGTGCACCTGGCCGCGACGGTAGAGCCGCGCCGCATGGAAGGCGCCTGGATCGCGCAGGAATACATCAAGGGCCATTTCGACCAGAAGCACTCGGTCGTCATCAAGCAGGGCCATGTCGCCGTGCCGCAGCGGCCGGGGCTGGGCGTGAAGCCGGAGCCCGGCATGTTCGGCAAGCCGTTGGCGATATACGGGCGCTAGGCCGATCGATTACTCGTGAATGACACGGATCGTTCCGCCTTGTCCTGCGTTCTTGTGGCACGCAACGGAGGAACGGCGATGGACGACGATCGGACCGAGAAGATCAGGCAGCGGGCGTATGAGATCTTTCAACGCGAGGGCGGTATCCTCGGCAATCATGAACGGCACTGGCAACAGGCCGAGCTGGAGATCGACCGCGAAGCGGCGCTGCCGCTGACGGCGGACGACGCGCTGCCCGAAACGCGCGAGATCGACAGCGCCGATGTGCTGACGGTGGAGGCGCTCGCCATGCGCGCCGGCATTTCCGTCGACGAGGCGCGGGAACTGCTCGACCGGCTCGGCAACGATCGCGCGGCGATCGAGCAAGCGGCGCGGAGCTTGCAGGCCAAGCGGCGCAGCTGACGAGCCGGCAACCAGCCTACCTGCGCTCCAGGGTCAGCACGACAGGCACGCCACAGCCACGTCCCGCGCTGCCTGGCCGGCATTGTCGTCCGGATGATGTCGGATCTGGGCGGGAACCGCGATAAGGCTGGCTATCACAGAGCCCCTGCCGCAATTCGGACGGAACCCCAGGCCGCATCGGTGGTTTCTTCCTGTACACCACAGGAGATGCGCCATGGACCACACCAGCCACGTAAGACTGACCAACGCCGAGCTCACGCCGGACATCCTCGAAGGGGCCACCATTTATGGGCCCGACGATGAAAAGATCGGCTCGGTCGACCATCTGCACGGCAGCCAGGTCGTCATCGATGTCGGCGGCTTTCTCGGCATCGGCGCCAAGCCGGTGGCCGTCACCGCCAGCCAGCTCGATTTCATGCGCGACGAGGACGGCGACGTGCATGCCGTCACCAGCTGGACTAAGGACCAGCTGAAGGCGATGCCGGAGCATCGCGACTGACGCGTTGCGGCTGTGAATGAATGAAGAAACCGGGCCGGTGTTGTCGGCCCGTTTTTTTGCGCGCCGCAATATGGATCGTCCGGTTCGCGCAAATCTCGCCTCCGTGAGATTGTTCATGTCCGCGTCACAAGGTTCTATTGTATCGGCGGCCTCCATCTTGCCGCCGTGCTCAACAAGACCCAGACGGTCGACAAGCAGTCCCGGTCAGCGGCGCACGGCCACGACGAGACAGGCGCAGAGCGCCACATTGACGGTCGCGGCCAATGCGAGGGTCGTCAGGACAAGATTGCCGCCGCCGATGCCCAGAAGCAGCGCTCCAATCGAGGGCGCCGCCGCCTGGATGACGAGGCTCGGCGTTGCGAGCTTGCCCATCAGAACGGCGTATTGCTGCGGATCGAACAGCACCAGCGGCAGCGCGCCGCGCGCGATCGTGTGGATGCCGTTGCCCGCGCCGTAGAGGATCAAAGCGAGGGCAATGAAGTTCTGGCTCGCCAGGAGCAGCCAGATCCCGGCCGCGAGCAGCGATACGGATGCCAGCATCGTCCAGATCGGATGATGCCGATTGCGGCCGATCAGCAGCTCGGCCACGCGCGCGCCGACCTGTGACGGGCCGACCAGGGCGCCAAGACCGACTGCCGCCGCCAGGCCGACGCCGCGCAATTGCAGCAGCGTCAGCAGGTGGACGGAGAGCGTGGATGCGATCATCGCGGCCAATGTCAGGATGGAGGCAAGCAGAATGAAGCGTACCCGCGTCCCGCCCGTGGCCGATGCCTCTTTCGACCTGCCTATCACCGGCGCGGGCGCCGCGGGTGGAGGCGGCGGTATCACCCAAAGGTGGAGCGGCAGGCAGATCGCCAGATGGATCGCGGCATAGGAAAGGCAGGCGATGCGCCATCCGCCATGCTCGACAAGCAAGGCGCTGAGCGGCCAGCAGACGGTGCTGGCGAAACCACCGAAGAGCGTCAGGTTGGTGATAGCGCCGCGTGCTGCCTGACCATAGAGCCGCCCCAGCGTGGCGAAGCCGGCGTCGTAGAGACTGCTCGACATGCCCAGGCCCATCAGCAGCCAGGCAAACAGGTAAAGGGGATAGACAGTTGCCGTCGCCAGGAGCGAATGCGCGGCCGCCAGCAGCAGCGAGCCGGCGGCAAGCACCGGACGGCCGCCATGGCGCTGGATCAGCCGGCCGGTGACGGGGGATACAAGCCCGGCAAGCATCAGCCCGCAGGACAACCCGGCAACGACGGAAGCGAGCGACCAGCCGGTATCTCTTGCAATCGGCGCGGCAAGGACCGCGGGCAGATAGTAGGACGATCCCCAGGCGAGGATCTGCGTGATTCCGAGGGCCGTGACGAGAACATGACGGTTGCGCTGGACGGGCGCAGGCGCTTCGGCCTTCACGGATTGCTCAAAGCCCATTATCAATCGAGCCTCGAAGGGGGAGCAAATGCGTATCGCGGTAATCGACCAGGCCGAAGCGACGGCGCAGATCGACGCCCTCGCCGGGCTGTTGATGCAGAGCATAGAGGATGGCGCGCTCGTCGGCTTCGTGCTGCCGTTCGATGCCGAACAGGCCCGGTCCCATTGGCAGGGCATCTTCCCCTCGCTGGCGGACGGGGAACGCCTTCTCATCTGCGCCTATGTCGAGGACAGGCTCGTCGGCGCCGTTCAGCTCTATCTGTCGCCGGAACCGAATGCGCTGCACCGGGCGGAGGTTTACATGCTGCTCGTGCATCGAGATTTCCAGCGGCAAGGCATCGGTTCCGCGCTCATGGCATCCCTGGAAGACGAGGCAAGGAAAAGAAAACGCTCGCTTCTCCTTCTCGACACCGCCGAGGGCGGAGCAAGCGAGCGGCTCTATCGGCGCATGAATTGGCGGCAAGTCGGCGTCGTGCCACATCATTCCGTCGACCCGTTCGGCAAACCAAGGGCGTCCATCTATTTCATGAAGCACCTGACGCCCTAAGCGGGAGGCAGGGACGTTTTGATTTTTTCGCAATTCCGGACGGAAAACCGCTACGCACTTTTCCCGGAATTGCTCGTATAGGCGACCTTCTCGCCGTCCTCCTTGATAAACTCCCGCACCGGATTGTCGAGCAGCGGCAGCACCGCTTCCGATGGCCGGCACAGTCTTGTCCCTTTCGGCGTCTCGACGATCGGCCGGTTGATGAGGATCGGATGGGCGAGCATGAAATCGATCAGCTCGTCGTCGCTCCATTTCGGGTCGGCGAGACCGAACTCGGCGTAGGGCGTTCCCTTCTCCCGCAGCAACCGGCGGGGTGTGATCCGCATCGCCGCGATCAGTTCGAGCAGCCGCTCGCGGCTCGGCGGCGTCTTCAGATATTCGATCACCACGGGCTCCTCGCCGCTGGCGCGGATCATGGCGAGCGTGTTGCGCGAGGTGCCGCAAGCGGGATTGTGGTAGATCGTGACCGTCATGGTTCTGCTTTCAAGAGATGGGATTGCTGAACGGTTTCGGGCTTGAGGAGCCAGCCCATCAGCGCAAGCGCGATCAGGGCGCCGAGCAGCTCGGCGACGATGAAGCCCGGCAGATCGACCGGCCTGATGCCGGAGAAGCTGTTGGTGAGCGAGCGCGCCACGGCGACAGCGGGATTGGCGAAGGAAGTGGATGCCGTGAACCAATAGGCCGCCGTGATGTAGAGCCCGACCAGCCACGGCACGGCCCGCCGCTCGAAGCGCATGCCGGCGAGAATCACGGCGACAAGGCCGAATGCCGCGACGCATTCGGAGAACCATTGCGCCGGGCCGGTCCGCGGCTTCGTCGCGATCTCCAGAACCGGCAGGGCGAACATGAGATGCGCCGCGACCGTGCCGGCGATGCCGCCGATAAACTGCGCGGCGACATAGGCAAGGAGATCGCGGGCGGGCAGCGACCGGTTGAGACAGAACACCAGCGACACGGCGGGATTGAAATGCGCGCCGGAGATCGGCCCGAGGATGGTGATCAACACCACCAGCATGGCGCCGGTCGCGAGCGTGTTGCCGAGCAGCGCCAGCGCGGTGTCATGCGTCAGCGTCTCGGCCATGATGCCGGAACCGACAACCGTCGCCACCAGCAGACCAGTGCCCAGGGCTTCGGCGACGAACCGGCGCGAGAGATCGAAAGCGTTCATCGGTTGACCCTGGGTCGGGCAAGGAGCGTGACGGTCATTGCCGGGTCCCCTCGCCCGGCGCGCAGCAAGATGCGGCAAGCGCCGGCGCGCAGATTTCCGGGCGGCCCGAGCAGCAATCCTCCATCAGGAACCGGATCAGCCCGGACAGCGCGTCGTATTCGGCGCTGTAGACGATCGAGCGGGCATCGCGCCGTGCGGTGACGAGGCCGGACCGTTCCAGTTCCTTGAGGTGGAAGCTGACATTGGAGGGCGAGACCTCGACCTGTTCGGCGAGCGAACCGGCGGCGATTCCATCCGGCCCGGCGACGACCAACAGGCGCAGCAGGCGCAGGCGCGTCTCCTGCGACAGCGCGCCAAAGGCGATCAGGGCTTGACGTTCATCCATATTTCAATAATCCTTGAAATGTTGAAATGAGGAATAGCCGACATGCTGTCTTCTGACAATCATAAAAACGCCAACCCGATCGATCCCTCCGACCTGACCATCGGCGACCTGCTGAGCGCGCTGGCCGATTACAAGGACAGGCCGCTTGTTTTCCGCTATGACGGGCGGCCGGTTAAAGCAGGCTATCATGTCACCGAGGTGAAGGCCGGGCAGTTCTCGGCGCTGGATTGCGAGGCGAATCCCGAATCCTGGTCGGAGATCTTCGTTCAGCTATGGGACGTGGACGAAGGCGGGCCGGTCCATATGCCGGCCGGCAAATTCGCGGCGATCATCCGCAAGGTCTCGGATCACGTGGCCCTCGACCAATCGGCGAAACTGACCTTCGAGGTCAGCGACGGCGTCCGCCCGATGGAACTGCACCGGGCGGCCCAGCCAAGCGTCGTTGGCGGCGCCATCGAGGTCGAGCTTTCGCCGCGGCCGGCGAGCTGCAAGCCGCGTGACCGCTGGCTGAAGGAACAGGCGGTTGCGGGCAAGCCGTGCTGCGGAGAAAGCCGCTGCTGCTGACCCGGCGAAGGGCGCCGCGCCCCGCCGCATCAGAATTTGATCAGGCCATTGGCCTGCAACAAATAGAGGCCCACGAGAACGATAGCGATCAGCGCCACCCAAACGGCTGTCCTGCTCATGCGTGAAGTCCCAGTTGATCGGCCCTCATGAACGCACGCGCCACGGTTGCGTTCCCCATGTGCCGGGTTGCACGCCGCGCGGGCAGGATCAAGTCACGAATTGCTGAGCGGCGGGCCGCGCGTCAGTCCTTCGGCGCGTTGCTGTAGAGCGCCACGCCGATGCGGTCGTTGCGCCGCCACCGCACCAAGGCGCGATAGGTCGTATCGTCGGCTGGGACCTCGAGCAGGAAGCGCTCCGGGATCTGCGTATCGGCGGCGACGCGCAATTCCGCGCCCTGCTCGTGCTGGTTCCTGACCGAGCAGCCGATCCTGACGGCCCCGGCAATGATCGTGGCTTCCTTGAGCACGAATTCGCGCGCATGAAGACGGCGCTCGGTCTCGGGATAATTGGCCATTTCCGACGGCTCCTAAGGCAAGGCTCTCCTCGCCACGGGCGGCACCATAACAGCGAGGTGTTTCCGTTCCGTTAGCGATCGCTGAAACGACGAGCCTTGATATGCCTCCGCACGGTTGTCGAAGCTTGACAGAATCCGCGTATGTGAAGAACCGACAGTTCAGCCGACGGCAACCCCGCTCGCATGCAGCACCCACCGGCGGCCGTCGCTGCGGAACTCGGTGAGCGACAGCGGCTCGATGTCGATCTTCCAGACCGAGGAGAGCGGCGCGCCCAGCACATGCAAGATCGCGGCGCGGATCGGCACGGCATGGGTGAGCGCGATGGTGTGGCCGCTCTCGCCGGCCAGCCGCTCCATCAGCGCAGCACCCCGCCGGGCCACCGCGGCAAGCGATTCGCCGCCATGGGGTGCTGCGTCGGGATCGGAGAACCAAGCCGCCATGCCTTCCGGGTCCTCAGCCTGCATCGCCTCGAAGCTTTTGCCGGCCCAGCGGCCAAAATCCTGCTCGGCAAGCAGCGGCTCGACCGCCGCGTCAAGGCCGAGCGCCTCGGCCGTCCTGCGCGCGGCAAGCGCCGGACTTGTCCAGACGCGGTCGGCCCGGCGCAGCGACGACGCGACCGCGCCGGCGCGGTCGAAGGCGCTGGGCTCCGGCGCCTCGTCCTTCGGGAAGCGGCCCTTGCGCGTGGCTTGCGTCGCGCCGCTTGCGATCATCGTCAGGCGGGCGAACATCCCAAAACTCCGTGGTCCAGTGAATTTCGGCCGCGCGAAGCCGCGTTGGCCATTACATGTCGTTGACAGGCGAACGAAGTGCTGACAAGTGTTTTAGCGCTATACGGGATTGGAAGCCGGTGCGAGTCCGGCACGGTCGCGCCACTGTGATCGGCACCAGCCGAGAGTCAGGCCTTATTCCGCAGCATAGTTGGATCAACGGGACGCAGTATCCCAAGGGAGCTCAATATGTCCGACACCACCTTCGCCCCCAGCTACGGTCCGGTTGCGATTCCGGTTCGCGAGCTTCTGCCTTGGGCGATCTTCGCCGGCCTGATGCTGATGCTGATGATCTATTTCGTTGGCGCGGAAGAAGGCGCGACGTCGCTGATCCGTGGCACGGCGGTGCACGAATTCGTGCATGACGGCCGCCACCTGCTCGGCTTCCCCTGCCACTAGGAGCGGTTCGGGGAAGGCTGAACCGTCCCAGGTTTTGGTCTGACGCAATTCCGGACGGAAAACCGTTGCACACTTTTCCTGGAATTGCTCTGGAGCGGTTCGGCATCGCTGAGCCGTTCTGAGTTTTGGTCTAACGCAATTCCGAACGGAAAAACGCTTCGAATTTTTCCGGGAATTGCTTGAAGGGACTCTGACATGGTCGGAAAACTCTTGCTGCGCGGCATGCTTGTCGGGCTGGTGGCGGGGATTCTGGCGTTTGCCTTCGCCCGCGTCTATGGCGAGCCGCCGGTCGACAAGGCGATCGCCTTTGAGGAACAGCAGGCCCAGGCGGCCGGCGAGGCGCCGGAACCCGAGATGGTCAGCCGCGCCGTTCAAGCCGGCATCGGTCTCGCAACCGGCGTGCTGGTCTATGGCGCGGCCCTTGGCGGGTTGTTCTCGCTGGTCTTTGCCTATGCCTATGGCCGGTTGGGCTCGCTCGGTCCGCGCGGCACCTCGGCGCTGCTGGCGCTGCTCGGCTTCCTCGCCGTTATCGTGGTGCCGAGCCTCAAATATCCGGCGAACCCGCCCGCGGTCGGCAATCCCGAAACCATCGCCTACCGCACCGAATTGTTCTTCATCATGATCGTCATCTCGATCGCGGCGATGGTGGCGGCGGTCGGCCTGGCGCAACGGCTGTGGACCCGGCTTGGCGCCTGGAACGCCTCGATCGTGGCTGGGCTCGCCTTCCTCGTCGTCTTCGCGCTGGTGAAGGCGGCCCTGCCCGACATCAACGAAGTGCCGGAAAACTTCTCGGCGACGGTGCTGTGGCAGTTCCGCGTCGCCTCGCTCGGCATCCAGCTGGTGCTATGGACCGTCGTCGGGCTCGGCTTCGGCGCGGTTGCCGAGCGCGTGGTCGCGGTGCGCGACCAGCGCGGCCCTGCCCGCCGCTACGCTTGAACTCCCATGCGTTGGCCGCCACGGTTTCTCGCCCTGGCGGCCAATTTTTTCGTGGCGACAGCCCTGCTGGTCTCACTGGCGGCATCGGCGCAGGCGCATAGCGGCTCATCCGCCCCGCCTCCCCCCGGCATCCAGATCCCCAGCCTCACGCATGGCCAGATGGCGGTGATCGCGCATTACCGTGGTCAGATCATCGACCTCGCCCAGCGCCAGACCGTGACCGACCCGGCCTTCCGGCGGCTCTACAATCACGGCAATCTGCAATTCACCTATTGTCTGTGGGGCCTGATGCCGGGAAGCCTCGGCGACGAGGAAAGCCCCCTCAACGAATGCAGCCACGCCTATCTCGCCACCGCCAAGGCGCTGCTCGCCTATATGGCGACGATGCCAGCGGCCGAACGCGAGGCGAAGGCGCTGATCTCCGACATCGACGCCGACATGGTGCGCAGCGGCGCGTCCTGGATCCTGTGCCAATACAGCGGCGAGGCCTTCAGCACCGGCGCGGTTATCGAGCCCAGATGGCAAGACATTGTCTTCCACCTGCCCAGCCTGGCGGTGCTGCTGGTCACGGTGGCGGCGCTCGCCGCCGCAAGTTGGGCAATCTTCGGCGCGCCGCGCAGCCGCACGGCCTGAAGCAATTCCAGGAAACGCGTGGTCACAGCTTCGGCTGACGCGCACCACTACCCGAAGATCTGATGCAGTGCCGCGCCGACCAGAATCAGCCCGGTGCCGATCTCCAGAAAGGTCGCCACACCGGCCGCGCTCGATCCAAGCCGCTCCAGCGCTGCAACCGATCCGCTACGAATATCACCGCCAGCAGCACGACGATACCGAGCGTGATCGCGACGCCCACCATCATCGCGACAGCGAAGACAAGTCCGGCCCAGGGTATGCCGCGCGAAATGGCATAAGTCATGACGAACAGCGTCAGCGGGCAAGGAACCAGTCCAGCCATGAAGCCGACCGCTTCGCCCTCGTGGACGTGATGGTGGTGATGGCCGCGCACCGCGCGCCAGATTATCCACATGCCGATCAGACCCAGCAGCCCACGGCTCAACGTTTCCAGCGCCGGGGCGCGGCCGACGCTGCCCAGCGAGATCGAGACGAGCGGCAGCGCCAGCACCGCGATAAGCACCGCCAGCGTGATATGGGTGAAGGAAAGGGCAAGCGAGGCGAGCAATCCACGAGACAATTTCACCCGCGAGCCGGCGATATAGGCGGCAAGCAGTGTCTTCGAATGGCCCGGCGTCAGCGCGTGAGCCGCCCCGAACACGACGCCCATCGGCAGGACCGCAAGGAGCGTAAGCCAGCTGCCGTCGCCGGCGAACGCCTTGAGGTGCTGAGCCACCGCCAGGTAGATCTCGCGCTGGTAGTCAAAGAGCGACTGTATCATCCATGCGCGTGCTCGTGGTGGTGGCCTTCCGGCTCGGCCATGGCGAAGGGCAGGTCCTCGCTGTCCTGACCGGCCGCCAGTTGCAGCCTGGCGCTGAACTCGTGCGGCTCGGCCGGAGCGACAAGGCTTTGCAGATAGTGATGGTCGCCGCCGACCGGCGACAGCGGCAGGCTTTCGACGGCACCGCCGGCGCGTTCGATGGCGACGTTCGCCTGCAGGCCCTCGGCGTGGCGCGAGAGGCGCAGCCGAATGCGCTCGCCCTGCGGCGTGTCAACGATCTCGAGCAGCCCGCTGGCCAGCTTGCCCGACACCAGGAACGGGTCAGGCGCGTGGTGGTGGCCACCCTCGGCCTCGAGCGCGGCAAAGCGCACCGTGGCGACGTCGAGCGCGGGAATGTGCGCGAAGAGTTCCGTCTTCAGCGAAGCGGCGATGTTGTTGGCGGCGGCGAGCAGCAGCCCGTCATTGACCGCGATCTCCACATCGACATGCAGCTTGTGGCCGAGCCAGCGGGCCTTGGCGTCGACCACCCTGTCGATCCCGGCGACATGTGCGGCGGCGTGATGAACCTTGTCGACCAGCCCCGGCTCGACACCGTCGAGCATGCGCGTCAGCACGGAGCGCGCCGACTGCCAAACGATGCCGAAGATGGCGATGGTGATCAGCAGGCCGATGATCGGGTCGGCAAGCGGGTAACCAAGCCAGACGCCGATCGCGCCGGCGACGACGGCGAGGCTGGTCAGCCCGTCGGTGCGCGCGTGGTAGCCGTCGGCGATCAGGGCCGCGCTGTTGATCTGACGGCCGACGCGGATGCGGAAGACGGCCACCGCCTCGTTGCCGAGGAAGCCGATGACGCCGGCAGCGGCCAGCCAGCCCAGGAAACGCACCGGCTGCGGATTGAACAGGCGATCGATCGCTTCGTAACCGGCCACGAGCGCGCTCGCCATGATGATCAGCACGATGGTGATGCCGGCAAGATCCTCGACGCGACCGAGGCCGTAGGTGAAGGTTCGGGTCGGCCTGCGGCGCGCCAGCACGAAGGCGATCCAGAGCGGAATGGCCGTCGTCGCATCGGCGATGTTGTGGATGGTGTCGGCAAGCAGCGCCACGCTGCCCGAAAAGATGACGACGGCGACCTGCAGCGCGGCCGTTATCGCCAGGATGACGAACGACCATTTGATCGCCCAGATGCCGCGCTCCGTCGTGGCGATCGTTGCATCGATCACGCCATGCGTGTGCCCGTGCGGCCCGTGATGGTCATGGCCGTGCGCGCCATGCCCATGCCCGCCGTGGTCATGCCCGTGCGCGCCGAAGCCGAACCAGTCGAGAATCCTCGTCAACATGAGCCGCCTCACAGATATTTGGTGAGTTGCTTCAGCTCTTTCAGCGTGTCCCGGGTCGGCTCGCCGCCCTCGACAAGGCAATGCTCCATATGGTCGTGGATCAGCTCGCGCTTGGCGTTGCCGACGGCGCCTTCGACGGCATGGAGCTGTTGCGCGAGGTCAAGGCAGGAACGGCCCTGCTCGAACATGGTGAGCACAGCGGCGAGATGGCCGTGCGCGCGCTTGAGCCGGGCGATGATGTCGGGATGGGAGCTGTGTATCGTCATGGCACGATCCTATCCCCCAGGGTAGGATACGGCAACCAAGGAACGAACCATGTCCCGCCGAGTGAGCGGATCCGCTTCCCGAACTTCGACGATCATATCGGTCGGCTGATCAGGCCGACTTGCGGGCAGGCCTGGCTTTCGAGGGTGCCTTAATGCCTTCCTTGGCCAGGCTCTTCCTCAGCACCGAGGCGAGGTCGACGACATTTTCCCTTGGCGGCGGCGCGGCCTTGGAGAGTTTCTTGCCCTTGCGCTTGGCATCGATCATCGCGATCAGCGCATCCTCATAGGTGTCCTCGAACTTCGAGGGATCGAACTTCGTCACCTTCTTGTCGATCAAAAGCTCGGCAATCTCGAGCAGGTCCTTGTCGTATTTCGGTGACGTTAGGTCTTCGAAGACGCTCTTTTCTGAGACCATCTCGTTGCGGGTGCGCAGTTCGGTGAGCAGCATGCCCTTGCCGAAAGGCTGGATGACAACCTCGCGGCCGCGCTGGTAGAGCACCACGCAGGATCTTGCGGCGACTCGCTTCTTCTTCATCGCCTCGCGCAGCACGCTGAAGGCCTCGAGCGCGGCGCCATCGGCGGGGATGAGGTAGTAAGGCTTTTCCAGATAGCGGGTGTCGATGTCGTCAAGCGCGACGAACTCGTCAACCTCCAATGTATGCGCCGAGGTGAGTTTCAGCTTCTTGATCTCATCCGGCTCGATCTCGATGAAATCATCCTTGTCCAGCTCGAAGCCCTTGGTCTGGTCCTGGGCCTCGACGACATCGCCGGTCTGCTCGTCGACATAGGCGCTTTTCACCGGCAAGCCGTCCTTACGGTTCAGGATCTTGAAATGGACTTTTCCGGTTTCGCTGGTCGCGCCGACCAGCTTCACGCCGCACGAGACCGACCCGACCTTCAGAAAACCCTTCCAGACCGCGCGCGGCGCAACCATGTGCCATTCCCGTTGTCGTTGCGATCAACAGGAACATCTGGGGCCTCGCGTGGTTCCGCGCGGGCCAAGTGCCACTAGTGCGCGGCCGCCCTGGCGTAGCGCCCGGGCGGCTGGCCGACATGGCGGCTGAAGGCGGTGCTGAAGGTGCTGGCCGAGCCATAGCCGACGCGCTCGGCGATCTCGGCGATATCGCCCTCCTGCCGGCGCAGCAGATCCTTCGCCAGCGCCATGCGCCAGGCCAGCAGATATTCCATCGGCGGCACGCCGACGCCGCGCACGAAGCGGTCGAAGAAGGCGGAGCGCGAAAGCGCGGCCTCCTTCGCCAGTTCGACGATCGTCCACGGCCGCGCCGGATCGGCGTGCATCCGGCGGATCGCCTCCGCCAGCCGCGCGTCGCCCAGGCCGCGCAGCAGGCCGGCCGGCGCGTCGGGCGTCTGCGCCTGCCGCAGGGATTCGACCAGCAGGATTTCGATCAGCCGGGCCAGCACCAGGTCGCGCCCCGAATGCCGGCCCGCCGCCTCCTCGATCAGCAGCTTCACCAGGACCGACAGCCGCTCGACGCCGCGGACATGGACCTGAGCAGGCAGCAGTGAAACCAGCAGGGCGGAATCCTCCCCATCGAAGAGGAAATAGCCGCCAAGCATGCGCAGGTCCGGCGGGCCGTCCTGCCTGCCGTGCCGGACCTCTTCAGCGGCGCCCGCTGCGAGATTGGGGTCGATCAGGGTCGGAACGACGGGTTCGAAACCTGTCATGGTGAAACCGGGTGTCGTCGGCAGCAGGACGAAATCGCCCGCTTCCAACGTCAAGGGCGGCTGGCCGTCCACCGCCAACAGGCAAGCTCCCTCGATGACGACGGCGAAGCTTGGATGGCCGAAATCCGCGTAGCGGACACCCCAGCGCCCGGCGCCGCTGATGCCCTTGGTGAACACGGCGCGGGGCCTGAGCAAGCCTATGACGTCGGAGAGCGGATCGACCATGTCAGGACTTTTGCAAACAAAATCAGGACCGTCAATTATAGATAGTCCTGCCCCCTGACGGTAACTTGCCGCCGTGCAAACCGAACAGCAAGGACCGATCCCATGAAAACCATCCTGATCACCGGCGCTTCCTCGGGCTATGGCCTGGAGACGGCGCGCCATTTCCTCTCGAATGGCTGGAACGTCGTCGCGACGATGCGAAGCCCGCGCGAGGACGTGCTGCCGCGTTCGCCGGCGCTGCGCATCCTGCCGCTCGACGTGACGGACGACAAAAGCATCGCGGCGGCGATCGAAGCCGCCGGGCCGATCGACGCATTGGTCAACAATGCCGGCATCGGCGTCGCCGGAGCTTTCGAGGCGACGCCGATGGCGCAAATCCGGAAGGTCTTCGAGACCAACACCTTCGGCGTCATGGCGATGACCCAGGCGGTGATCCCGCAGATGCGCGAGCTCCGTTCCGGCGTCATCGTCAATGTGACGTCGAGCGCCACGCTGGCGCCCTTCCCGCTGGCGGCGGCCTATACAGCGAGCAAGCAGGCGATCGAAGGTTTCACCGGCTCGCTGGCGCTGGAGCTCGCGCCTTTCAATGTCCGAACCAAGCTGGTCGAGCCCGGTTACGGGCCGACGACGAGGTTCACCGCCAACACCGGCGTCAATGTCCAGGACCTTATCCCCGAGGCCTATGCCGACTTTGCCAGGGCAGTCTTCGGCAATCTCGCCGATCCGGCGATGGCCGGGGCTCTGACCACCAGGGAAATCGATGTCGCCGAAGGCGTTTGGCGGGCCGTCAACGACACGACCGGCACCCTGCGCTTCCCCGCCGGGGCCGATGCGGTCGCCCTGTCCCAGGCCGCATAGGCAAGACCGAGGCTTCGGCGCTGCCCATTCGCCTGCGATTCACCGGGCCAGCGCCTGCCTCAACAGGCGCGGCATCGGACTTCTTCTTGTGCTCAGCTCCTTCTTCGCCTCTCGACAGGCAGTCGGGCGGCAACCAAATCCTTGTTTTCCCGTTTATTTCAGCGGCTGCCGATGCTCATCGTGTCGCCAGCTGGCTCCGGCGGCAACGACCCGCGCGGAGCGGAAAGGAGGCGTCGATGACACGGCCGGCAGTGGAGATCGGCGACAGGGTGGCCGTGATCGCCACCGTGATCGAGCGCGTGAACGACCGCGTGACGCTGAGCCTCGACGGCAACGGCCATCGCTATTCGATGGTCGAGCCAAACGCCAAGGCAGGCGACAAGCTGAGACTGGAGGGCGAGGTCGTCCATGTCGACGAGGATCTCGGACGCACGACGGTTCAGGTGCTGGGGCGGGTGACCGTCGACACCGGGTCGGTCGAGATGGTGACGAGACGTTGCGACCTCGACCATATCGGCTCGAACGTGCCTGGCCACCCTCGCCCGCGCACGCAACCGATACCGCACGGGTGAAAGCTCCCGGTGAAACGGCGGTCGCTCCTGGGGCGTTTCCGTCACCGACACTCATCGTTGTCCTAGTGGCGCTTGAAATACTGCACTTCGCGCTCGTGCTTTTCGGCCGCCTCGCGCGACTTGAACGTGCCGAGATTGCGGCGCTTGCCGGTTCTCGGGTCGACCTTGCGCGAATAGAGCCGATATTCGCCGGTTTTCAGTTTGCGGATCATGGAAACCTCCTGTGCGGGGCCATGACTCCAACCCGCCGGGGGCCGACTCGGTTCCGGTCACCATCGAGCCCGCACGCGGCCGGCGGCAAAAACGCTTCTGTCGGTGAACCATTTCACGGACGAAAACGACCCAATGTCGGAATCGACATCGCAACGACACGATTAAGTCGAATTATTTGTATTCAAATGACTTTCGCGACGTTATGCGGACGTTGCGAGCGTGCCGGATCTGAGGAGGGTGAGATGGTGACGGCGAAGCTTCACGGTGTTGAACTCGTCAGGGGACAGAAGTGGACCGTGCGCGTCACCGCCTACGGCACGACGCTGATCTTTCCCTTCGAAGCCGAGCAATATGCGCGTTCCTACGCGGATGGCCAGGCGTTCCGCCTCGGCGTCGAGGTTGTCGAGCTGAAGGACTGCGCCTGAGAGACCAAATCCGGTGCTCGTCCGTTGGCCCGCAGACCCGCACGGCTCTATACAATAGGCTCATGTCGGCTCTCGACTCGGCAAAGCGATGGGCGCGCGCCATCAAGCGCGATGCGGTGGCGCTGTGGATTGCAGCCCGTGATTCGCGCGTGCCCTGGTACGCAAAAGCCACCGCGGGCGCGGTCGCGGCCTACGCGCTGAGCCCGATCGATCTCATCCCGGATTTCATCCCGATCATCGGCTATCTGGACGACCTTTTGATCGTGCCTCTCGGCATCCTGCTCGCGGTCAGGCTGGTGCCGGCCGACCTGATGCGGGAATTCCGCGAAGAGGCCGCGCGGCGCGAGAAGCCGGTCAGCAAGGCGGGTCTCGCCTTCATGATCGCGGTCTGGGTGCTGGCGGCGCTGGCGCTCACCTGGCTGTTCTGGCCGAAACCGGCCTAAGCGTCGTTTGTAGTCAAGCTGGCCGTTCTTGCGCCAGCAGCGGCGCACATCCACTTGATTTAGCGACCTCTTGTATTCGATGCAAATCAGGATCATGCTCAAGGATGCGCGAAATTACATGCGCTGCGGGTGGGTCAAAAGGGGTAAGGCGTGATGGAGTTTGCAGTCTGCTACGACCACAGCGGGTTCGATCTGGCGCGGTCGATCTTCCTGGATCTCACTGCTTTCCTTGCGCTGTTGACGCCATGGGCGATCGCGCGGCTGATCGAGATCGCGCGCGAGGATTCCGCCGCCGGATTGCAAGTCGCGTGACGGGCTGAAAGCCGCGTTCCTGGAATTGCCCTAAAGCGCGTCGCGATCCTTCGGATTCGCTCCATGCGCTTTAGCAGGCTGCGGAAAAACCGGAGCCGTGGGGCCGTTTTGCGTTTGGTTGATGCGAGATCGGCTTATGCGAGGGTCATTTTAGCGGCTCTTTCGGCTGGTTTTGCCGCGATCGGCCGGTTTGAGGTGGAT